>JBJTDR010000098.1:0-9715 GCA_046092445.1 Hyphomicrobiales bacterium
CGTGGGTTCCAGAGACGCCGCCGCCGCGAATGACGACTTCCGCCGCGGGAACGCCCGGAACGCCGCCCAGAAGCACGCCACGGCCTCCAGCAGCCTTTTCTAGGCTATGTGCGCCGACCTGTGGCGCAAGACGCCCTGCGACCTCCGACATTGGCGTCAGAAGCGGCAGGCCGCCTGTTGCCGCTGTAACGGTCTCATACGCGATGCAGGTCGCCCCCGAAGCAATTAAATCCTTGGTTTGCTCGGCATCAGGCGCAAGATGGAGATAGGTGAAAAGAATTTGCCCCTTTTTCAGACGTTTACGCTCGACTGCAAGCGGCTCTTTGACCTTCACGATCATGTCAGAATTGGCAAAAATGTCCTCGGCACTGGCCGAAATCGTCGCACCGGCGGCCACATAATCGGCATCCGTCACGCCCGCACCCATTCCCGCCTGTGTTTCAACAGTAACCTGATGGCCATTGTGAACCAGTTCAGCAACCGATGAAGGAACAAGACCGACCCGGAATTCGTTATTTTTGATCTCTTTTGGAACGCCAATATGCAATGAATCCTCCCTTTGAATGATGTTTCATCATTGCATGCTCCGAAAAAAAGGTTCCACGAAACTGCACGATCAACAGGTGCATTCTTCAAATTTCCTGCGACAAACGATCCTGATTGTGGTAAATAATTCTAATGATCGAACTCGAAGCGCGGGATCGCGCCATTCTCAGATTGCTGCAGAAAGATGCGGCAATTACGAACGCGGAACTCGCGGAGCGGGTTAATCTGTCGCCGTCCGCCTGTTTGAGGCGGGTAAGCCTGCTTCAGCAACGCGGCCTCGTCCTCGGAACTGTTCTTTTGCTTGATGAACAGGCGATCGGCCTTTCGGGAACAGCCTTTGTCTCGGTCACACTTGACCAACAAGGGCGGCAAAGTCTCGATACGTTCGAAGCAGCGGTTGCCGAACATGCTGAGATTCTTGAATGCTACCTTCTCGCCGGTACTGCCGATTACTTGCTGAGAGTGGTTTATTCGGATACGGCGGATTTCGAGCGTATCCACCGCAATGTCGTCACCCGTTTACCCGGCGTTGTGCGCGTTCAGTCGACTTTGGCACTTAGAACTGTCAAAAAGACCACAGCTTTGCCGCTTTGAAAGCTCGGTTGCTTGCTTTGAGGCCCAATCTCATCGATAATTTAATCTGATATTTCTGGAGTTTTGCCGTGACTGAAGTTTCCTTGTCCGATGTTTCAAATCTGACCTTCGAAAAGGCGTTGGCTGAACTCGAAGCGATCGTCGGGAAGCTTGAAAGAGGAGATGTTCCACTCGAGGAATCAATTGCCATGTATTCTCGCGGCGAAGTCCTGCGGACTCACTGCGAAACCCTTTTGAAACAGGCCGAGATGCGCATCGAAAAGATTGCTCTTGGTGCGGATGGCAGTCCAAAAGGCGTCGTGCCATTGGACCCGCAATGAATAATTCGGTTCGTCGAACCCGCGCCGATGTGCTTCTCGTTGAAAAAGGGCTTTTTGAGAGCCGCTCAAAGGCGCAAGCAGCGATTTCTGCCGGTTTGGTCAGTGCAGATGGCACTTTTCTGAAAAAGCCTTCTGAATCCGTGCTATCGAACGCCGAATTGGTTGCTTCTGCGGCATTTCCATGGGTTTCCCGTGGAGGGGTCAAACTCGCTGCGGCGCTTGATCATTTTGAGCTTTCACCAGGCGGGTTGAATTGCCTCGATGTCGGTGCCTCGACTGGCGGATTTACCGATGTGTTGCTCAATCGGGGTGCGCGTCACGTGACCGCTGTCGATGTCGGCAAAGACCAGTTACATCCCAAAATTGTCAGAAATAGACGTGTTTTGTCGCTAGAAAATACCGATATTCGGTCGATTGTGACCGGTTCTTTGCCAGAAATGCCGACGTTTGCGGTTGTAGATGTCAGTTTCATCTCGCTCAGGCTTATTCTTCCGTCTATTGCCCGGTTGCTTGCCCGGCAAGCTCTGCTCATCTGTCTCATCAAACCGCAGTTCGAGGCAGGCCGAAAAGCGGTCGTTAAAGGCATTGTTCGGGATGAATTGATCCATGCGGAAGTCTGCGAAGCCATCTCTGAGAGCTTAAAATCTTTGGGATGGACGATTATGGGCCTGATTGAATCGCCCATCATGGGTGGCGACGGCAACCGGGAATTTTTGATGGCGGCCTCTCGCAAATGATACGTACACACTCTCTTTCAATTGAAGCGCTTGGGCAAAAAGGCGATGGCCTCGCTCATCTCGACGGCGAAGCGGTACATGTTCCCTTTGCATTGCCGGGTGAACAGGTCCTCGTCGAAATCGAGGGTTCAGTCGGGCGTTTGGTTGCCGTTGAAAAGGCTTCACCAGCCCGAATACCGCCTGTTTGTCCGCTATTCCAATGCTGCGGCGGCTGTTCCATGCAACACCTTGCAGCCTCGCTCTACGGTGACTGGAAGCGGGAATTGATACTCAAAGCCCTGTCATATGGCGGAATTGAGTATCCTGTCGCTATCCCGATTGCTGCCCATGGTGCTGGCCGTAGACGTGTCACACTTCATACGAGATTTGATCAGGGCAAGGCGATAAGCGGATTTATGGCCTCTCGAAGCCATAAATTGGTTGAAATTGATACCTGTCCGATCCTTGTTTCCGGACTTGAACGATCATCAGAAGTAGCAAGTGCTCTTGCTCAGGCTGTGTCAAATGCACGGAAGCCGCTTGATGTCGCGATCACGAAAACATCAGCTGGGCTTGACGTTGATATTCGAGGTCACGGACCCGTTTCGCCGTCCTTACGTCAGTATCTTGCGCGTGAGGCTGAGCGTCTCGATCTTGCGCGCCTGTCGACTCACGGCGATCCGATCATCATTCGGCGACCACCGATCATTCAGCTGGGGACCGCTTCTGTTGTTTTGCCGCCGGGAAGTTTTCTTCAGCCTACTGAATTGGGGGAAGAAACGCTCGCTTCTCTGGTCGTGAATTCACTTTCCGGAGCAAAATCCGTAGTAGATCTTTTCTGCGGTGTCGGACCTTTTGCACTCAGATTGGCAAAATCTTCCAAAGTACACGCCGTCGATAGTGATCAGCCCGCTATTGGTGCCCTTGATCGCGCTGCCCGGGAAACGTCCGACTTGCGGCCCTTGACGACAGAGGCACGTGATCTGTTCCGCCGACCGCTTCTGGCGCAGGAACTAAACGCGTTTGATGCCCTCGTGTTTGATCCTCCTAGGGTAGGTGCAGAAGCGCAAGCGCTTGAAATTGCGCGCTCAAATGTACGTTTGGTCGCAGCGGTTTCATGTAATTCGACGAGTTTTGCGCGTGATGCCCGAATTTTGATTGATGGCGGGTATAAACTCAACGCGCTTACCTTGGTTGATCAGTTTTTGTATTCTGCCCATATCGAACTTGTGGGCATTTTTGAGAAAAAGCCGGAAACAAAGTGGCCAAGGCGTTTGTTGGGGTAAGAGATGGCGCAAACTGAACTGAATGATTACGGGAAAATTCTCGATAAATTTGCTGAAATCATCGGATCAAAGCATGTTTTGACCGATCCTGCCGAAATGCGCCCTTTTTTGACAGATTGGCGCGGATTGTACCAAGGCAGTGCATTCGCAATTGTGAAGCCCGGTAACACGCAAGAAGTATCTGAAATTGTTCGGATTTGTGCTTCAGAAAATATCGGAATTGTTCCGCAAGGCGGTAACACTGGCCTTGTGGGTGGTAGCATTCCTTTTGAAACTGGAAATGAAATCGTCTTATCGTTGAAGAGGCTGAATCAAGTTCGCGAGGTCGATCCTTTGTCGGACACGATGACGGTGGATGCAGGAGTAACTCTTAAAACCGTGCAAGAAGCCGCTGAATCGGTAGATAGACTGTTCCCCCTCTCTCTTGCATCCGAAGGCTCCTGCACAATTGGCGGAAATCTCGCGACGAATGCCGGAGGAACTGCTGTTCTCGCCTATGGCAATGCGCGAGATCTCGTTTTGGGGCTCGAAGTCGTGCTGGCAGATGGGCGAGTATGGAACGGACTGGGAAAATTACGAAAAGACAATACCGGATATGACCTTCGCAACGTTTTCATTGGGTCCGAAGGAACTTTGGGGATCATTACCGCTGTCGTTTTGAAGCTCTTTCCAGCTCCAAAATCACGTTCTACGGCAATCTGTGGCCTGCCTTCGCCTGAAAACGCACTTCAACTTTTTACTTTAGCAAAGAAAAAATCAGGCTCCGCACTCACCACGTTCGAGTTAATACCCCGATTGGGTATCGAAATGGTCGTTCAGCACATCCCGAATAATCGGGATCCTCTATCAACTCGTCACGATTGGTATGTTCTGATGGAACTCTCGTCTGCCGGAAATGATGGCCTGAGTAAGGTATTTGAACAGCTGTTGGCAGAAGCTTTTGAGCAAGAACTCGTTTCTGACGCAGTCATAGCTTCGTCGCTGGATCAGCGGGATGATTTCTGGAGATTGCGTGAAAGTCTCTCCGATGCGCAAGGGTTCGAGGGCGGGTCCATCAAACACGATATTTCTGTGCCGTTAGCATCAGTCCCGCAACTGATTACCAACGTAAATCGTGATGTTGAACTTCTGATTCCCGGTATTCGGCCAGTCCCTTTTGGCCATCTTGGCGATGGGAATCTGCATTTTAATATGACCCAACCGATCGGGGCTGATAAATCGGCGTTTTTAGCGCGTTGGGATGAAGTAAATGAGATTGTCTATGGTTACACACTCAAAGTGAATGGATCGATTTCTGCGGAACATGGCATTGGTCGATTGAAACGAGGAATGCTTGAAAAAGTCAAAGATCCTGTCGCTTACGATATAATGAGGGCATTAAAGCTGACATTCGATCCCAAAAACATTCTTAATCGTGGTAAGGTCGTCAGCTCGAAATTGGGCTAAAACAAATCGAACTGATCAGATTTCCGTGTTTTATTTTCATCTTTCGGTCTATTTAGTGGATTTTTCTCAAGAGTGAGCGGTCCTTTAACAGGGTCGTAGGGTTCGATCTCAAGAAGCCCATCCGGCGCAGGGCGTAACAGCGAGAGCGCTTCCGTTAAGTTGGGCGCTGATGAATCAAGCCAGAGTGAAAAATCTGGCGGTGAAATAATAGCTGGCATCCGGTTGTGAAGTGGAGCCACCTCAGCGTTCGCGGAAGTTGTGATGATAGCAACCGTGTCAATTTCCGAGCCGTCGCCTCCGGAATAGGTTTCCCAGATACCGGCGAGTGCGAGAGGGGAGCTGTCTTTCATTGCGACCAGAAATGGAATTTTGACTTTTCCATCGTGTAACCACTCATAAAAACCACTCGCGGGGATCAAACATCGGCGGTGCCGGATCGCGGCACGGAATGCCGGTTTCTCCGAGGCAGTTTCACTTCTTGCGTTAAAAAGCAGCGGAAAATCTGCAGGATCCTTGACCCAGCTTGGAATAAAGCCCCATCTCATAAGCTGAAAATGACGTTTCTGATGATCTTGAGTAATCGTTACGACTGGTTGCGTCGGTGAAATATTTGTTAAAGGAGGAAAATTTGGCAATTCCTCATAGCCGAATACTCTCTTGAGGAGTTCAGGTGTGACTGTTAGGGCAAAACGTCCGCACATCGAGTGTTCTACTTACTATCCGGAACGAAAAAGTCAGGATGAAGCCGAACTCCAGGCTGCATCGCATAATTTTCAAAATCGGTCACACCTTCTGAAGCCAAAAACGTATCATCAATCAGAAAATTACCCGTAAATGAGGCTGCAGATTTAGTGAAAATCGCATAAGCAGCGTCCGCCATAATCTGTGGTGAGCGGCTCGCTCGCATCATTTCGTCGCCGCCGAGTAGATTTTTGATTGCTGCAGTCGCAATTGTAGTTCGTGGCCATAGTGCATTGACCGCAATTTTCTTGTCACGAAGTTCACCTGCGAGTCCGAGTACCACAAGGCTCATCCCGAATTTTGACATTGTGTAAGCCAGATGCGGCGCAAACCATTTCTCCTGCATGTCTAGAGGCGGGGAGAGCATTAAAATATGCGGATTTTTCGCATTTTCGAGAAAAGGTATCGCATATTTTGATACCATGAACGTCGCGCGGGCATTGACCTGCTGCATTAAATCAAAACGCTTCATTTCCGTCTCTGGTGTCCGCGTTAATTGAATTGCCGACGCATTATTTACGACGATATCAATACCTCCAAACCTTTGGGCAGCTTGTTTGATTGCGCTTTTTACCTGTTCTTCATCTCTCACGTCACAGGGAATTGGCAATGCCTTTCCGCCTTCAGCTTCAATTTGCTCAGCGGCAGAATAGATAGTCCCCTCAAGTTTAGGATGTGGCGCGATAGTTTTCGCAGCAATTGCGATATTTGCCCCGTCACGTGCTGCCTTTAGCGCGATTGCGAGCCCAATTCCTCTCGATGCACCCGTAATGAAGAGGGTCCTTTTTGCCAGTTTCACTGGGGTTCCTTGTATTTATTGGATATTTTCTCAGTCTTCGAAGACCGCTGCTGCAAATTTTACGGCTGATGCACCTTCTATGACTGCTCGGCAGAGACTGGGTGCATCAACGGCACGTTGTTCTGCGTAAAATCTGGCGATTGCAATTTTGCGTCGCTTAGTTTGAGGTACTTTCTCAGCAAAAGCAGCCTTAATCAAAGCGGAAACCCCAGTTGCGAGAGCAAAAAGTTTCAGATATCGATCAGCAGAAGCAAGAACCTCCTCGGAGCGATCTTTCGAGTTTTTTAGAATCCAATCGGTTGCAATTTCGAGGGAGTCGATGGCCTCGGCGGCTCGCAATAGCAGAGCGCCTGCGTTCTGGTTTGGGGGTACATTTTTTAAGATTTCTCGGAGAAATGTGATATGTCGGCTGACAGCACGTCCTTCGGAGAGCGGAAGTTTGCGAGTGACAAGATCGATAGCCTGAATGCCGTTTGTACCCTCGTATATCGAGGCAATTCGGGCGTCACGGAAATGTTGAGCGGCTCCAGTGTTTTCGATAAAACCCATACCACCGTGAACTTGTATCCCGAGTGATGCCACCTCAATACCCATATCGGTTGAATACGCCTTCGCAACAGGGGTCAATAATGCTGCATTTTCAGCTGCAACCTGACGTTTTTCGAGTGTTTCTTCCAATCGCGAACGATCAATTGCTGCCGCAGTTAAATAGCATAATGCCCGGGCTACATCCGTTTCAGCACGCATCGTAAGTAGCATCCGTTGTACGTCCGGATGAGCAATAATTGGGCTCATCGAATCCGTGCTGGAATTTAATGATCGCCCTTGCTTCCTTTCTTTAGCATATGAGAATGCTTGCTGTGTTGCGCGCTCAGCAATTGCTACGCCTTCAAGGCCAACGCCAAGCCGAGCACTGTTCATCATAGTGAACATGCACGCAAGCCCGCGATTTTCTTCACCAATCAGGTAGCCGACTGCTCCATCTCGGTCTCCATAGACCATTGTGCATGTAGGGGAAGCGTGAATGCCCAATTTTTTCTCAATTCCGGCACAGCGAACATCATTTCGGGAACCGATCGATCCGTCTGGATTGACCAAAAACTTTGGAACGAGAAACAAAGATATTCCGCGGGTTCCTAAAGGTGCATCAGGCAATCGAGCCAGCACAAGATGTATGATGTTCTCGGTAAGATCGTGCTCGCCATAGGAAATATATATTTTTTGTCCCCAAATGCGATAACTGCCATCGTCTGCAGGCTCAGCTTTGGTTCGAAGGGCGCTTAAATCCGATCCTGCTTGAGGTTCGGTTAGGTTCATGGTGCCCATCCATTCACCGGAGACAAGCTTTTCTAGATAAATCTGTTGTAATTCAACTGATCCGTGAGACACGAGAGCTTCAATCGCGCCTGATGTTAACAATGGGCCGAGCATGAACGCCATAGAAGCGCTGCTCCACATTTCGCTGCACGCAGAGTGGATCATTTGTGGCAAACCTTGGCCGCCAAATTTTTCCGGCGCGTTGAGTCCATTCCAGCCCGCATTGGCCCAGTCAACATAAGTTTCTTTCCAACCATGTGGAAGAGTTATAGTCCCATTGTGATATTGCGCACCAGTTTGATCGCCAATTTGGTTTAATGGTGCAATTCTATCAGAGGCGAACTTGCCTGCCTCGATCAGGATCAACTCAATCGTTTCATGATCAAGGCTTGGGAGGAACTTGCCATCAAGAAGTTCTTGAAGGCCAAAAACCCTGACAAAAGAGAAAATTTCTTCGACTGGAGCTTTGAAATGCATGAAAACAATTTCCCTATCGAATTTGACGAGTTTTTTACAATGGGCAAGAGAGTCGTGGTAGTTAACCTTTGGATACGCAATATGAATCAATAGACACCTCCGGACAACCTTTCTTGGCAATTATTAGCATGACTGAAGGCAAATTAGACTTACTTACGCGGGTAACAGGTGTGGGTGCGGATAGCATTTTGGTTGGTGCGTCAATTATCCGTTCAGGGGGCCTCGTGGCATTTCCAACCGAAACTGTTTATGGTCTAGGGGCAGATGCAACGAACCCGCTAGCAGTTGCGAAATTATACGCTGCGAAGGGGCGTCCCAGCTTTAACCCTCTGATTAGCCACGTGATTGATCAAAGTGCTGCGGAAAAGCTTGGAATTTTTAGCACTAATGCCCGAAAATTGGCACTGGCATTTTGGCCAGGCCCTCTAACACTTGTTGTACCTAAATCATATAATTGCGATGTTTGTGAATTAGCACTTTCAGGTTTGGAAACAATAGCAATACGAGTTCCATCACATCCTGTCGCTCGTGTTTTGCTAGAGGCCATAAATCGACCGGTTGTGGCACCGTCGGCAAATCGCTCGGGAAAGGTAAGTCCGACGATTTCGGAACATGTTTCACATGATCTTTCTGGCCGAATCGATCTCATACTGGATGGAGGACGCGCAGATATTGGACTTGAGTCAACGATTGTTTACTGTAGCGAAAACGAATTCAAAATATTGCGGCCGGGCGGCATCTCTTCAAGCCTCTTAAATTCAGTAATAAAAAATATTACTGATGTTGGTCAGTCGAATGATAAATTAATAGCACCCGGTATGCTGTCTTCTCACTACGCCCCTAATGCCTTTGTGCGATTGAACGCCGATACCGTTGAATTCGGAGAAGCATTGCTCAGTTTTGGCGAAGATAAAGTAAAAAATGTGGAAAGGGCCCATAAATACTTGAATTTGAGTCCATCATCGAACCTCGTTGAAGCCGCTGCCAATCTATTTCAGTACCTCAGAGCACTTGATGCCGAGGGAGTTCGTATGATCGCAGTTGTACCGATTCCAAATATCGGCATTGGTGAAGCAATAAATGATAGGCTTCGACGGGCTGCAAGCCCAAGATAGTTGTTAAGGTTTTGCTCAAAAGATCACGATCTAGGATAACCTCATTTGGTAACGTCAGTCACGCGATCAAGCTGAAATCGCTGCATTTTTAGTGAGAGTTTGTAAATGCAGATTCCATGGGATGATTTCCGGCTTGTAAAAGCAATAGCAGATACTCGGACATTAAATGGGGCTGCCGATGCACTATCTAACAACCACTCGACAGTGATCCGCCGTCGGGCGGACCTTGAGAAGCGCATTGGTATCATTATCTTTGAATGCCACCGGACGGGATATTCTCTAACCTCATCTGGCGAGGAAATGGTCCAGTTGGCCATGAGGATGGATGAGGATGTGAATGCATTTACCCGAAAGTTAA
>JBJTDR010000099.1:0-39885 GCA_046092445.1 Hyphomicrobiales bacterium
GCAACCGTCCTTGATCGCACAGAGCGGCGAACCAGAACCGGGAACAAGATGGGCATTCTCTCGCTTTCCGATCAATCGGGTCATTTCGAGTCGATTATTTTTCAGGAGGGATTGGTTCAATACCGAGACCTTCTGGAGCCCGGGAATGTGGTGATCGTGTCAGTACAAGCCTCGGTTGAGGGAGATGAAGTCAGGCCACGGATCCAAAGTGTTGAACCACTGGAGCAAGTTGCGGCGCGTTTGCCGTCATCGATCAGAATAGCAGTTCATGATGCGGCAAGTGTCGGAGCGATTGCTTCCGAACTCAAAGAACGGGGAGATGGCGAGATCTTTTTCGTGGTATCTCTTGAAGCGGGCGCAAAAGAAGTCGAAATCAAGCTTCCGGGGCGTTTTCGTGCTACACCGCAACTTGCTGGAGCGCTCAGGATGTTGCCGGGCGTTTCTTCCGTCGAACATGCCTGATGAGGCCTGTTTCCGAGGCTTCAGGCCTTGCGCTTCTGTGCGTCTGCCAGTATAGCACGATCTATTACTCACACGGAGACTAGGCTTCACGGCCTGTCCGGTGGTCGGCAATCATGCCGGTTCACACTCCGTGGCGGAACAAACCGGAGAAAACATAATGGCACTGCCCGACTTTTCTATGCGTCAATTGCTTGAAGCAGGCGCACATTTCGGCCATCAGTCTCATCGCTGGAACCCGAAAATGGCGCCTTATATTTTTGGCGCACGCAATAATATTCATATTCTTGATCTCGCCCAGACGGTGCCGATGCTTTATCGGGCGCTGCAGGCAGTTTCCGATACTGTTGCCAATGGCGGACGTGTTCTGTTCGTCGGCACGAAGCGGCAGGCGGCTGATCTGATCGCAGATTCCGCAAAGCGCTCGGCACAGTACTATGTCAATCATCGTTGGCTCGGCGGCATGTTGACCAATTGGAAGACGATTTCGGGATCAATATCGCGTCTTCGCAAGGTTGACGAGCTTCTGGCTGGCGGTGCGCAGGGACTGACGAAGAAAGAACGCCTCATGATGAGCCGCGAGCGTGAAAACCTCGAAAAGGCACTCGGTGGCATTCGTGATATGGGCGGCACGCCGGATCTGTTGTTCGTAATCGATACGAACAAGGAGCAATTGGCAATCAAGGAGGCGCAACGCCTTGGTATTCCGGTTGCAGCGATTATCGATACGAATTGCGATCCGGACGGGATCACGTTCCCGATTCCGGGAAATGACGATGCCGGCCGTGCAATCGCGCTTTATTGTGATCTGTTTGCGCGTGCGGCACTTGATGGTATTTCGCGCAGTCAGGGTTCATCGGGCGTTGATATCGGCGCGATGGAAAAGCCGGTTGTTGAAGTATTGCCGGAAGCTTCTGCCGCATCGTCTGGCGAAGTGTTCGAGCGTCTCCCTGTGCCTCGTGGCGCGCCGGATGATCTCAAGAAGGTCACCGGTATTGGTCCGCAGCTTGAGCAGAAGCTGAATGAGGCTGGTATCTACCATTACTCGCAAATAGCGGCGATGGCGGCTGATGATGTGGCAGCGCTTGATACCGAGCTGAAGCTGAATGGTCGCATTGATCGTGACGGCTGGATTGCGACTGCTCGTAATCTTTTGGAAGCGGTTTAAGTACACTCTGGTAGCGCTTGTTGGCGCTACTTCTCATTTGGTTTCATTGTAAAACGGCGTCCTGTCAGGGGGCGCCGTTCCCGTAAGGTTCAGAAAGGTTTTTCACATGGCGACTATTTCCGCCTCAATGGTCAAGGAACTGCGCGAGAAGACGGGCGCAGGAATGATGGATTGCAAAGCAGCGCTGGAGGCTAATGAAGGCGAGATCGAAGCTTCTGTGGATTGGCTCCGGAAGAAGGGTTTGTCTAAGGCTGCGAAGAAGTCGGGTCGGGTTGCCGCAGAGGGTTTGATTGGCCTCGAACTTTCCGCGACCAAAGGTGTGCTTGTTGAAGTCAATTCAGAAACGGACTTTGTTGCACGCAATGAGGCTTTTCAGGAATTGGTTCGTTCAATTGCCAAAGTTTCAGCTCAGGTTGGAACGAATGTTGAAAGTGTTCTTGCGGCCAAGCACCCGACCGGCATTCCGGTGAGCGAAGCGTTGACGAATGCGATTGCGACGATTGGCGAGAATATGACGCTTCGCCGCGTGGCTGAAGTCTCGGTCTCTGCGGGGGTTGTTGGATCATATATGCACGCAGCGGTGGCTGACGGACTGGGTAAGATTGGGGTTCTTGTCGGTTTGCAATCCACCGGAAAAGCGGAAGAACTTGTTGCTCTCGGTCGGCAGATTGCAATGCATATTGCTGCCAGCAATCCACAAGCATTGACAGCTGAAGGCCTCGATCCGGCGGTTGTTGAACGCGAGAAGGCGGTCTTGGCTGATAAGCATACCGGAAAACCGGCAAACGTTGTCGAGAAGATTGTCGAGAGCGGGCTAAAGACATACTACAAAGAAGTGTGCCTCCTTGAACAGTCTTTCGTCCATGATGCATCAAAGACGGTCTCCCAGGCTGTCAAGGAGGCAGAGGGCAAGGTCGGAGCGCCTATCCTGGTTACGGCCTTTGTACGCTATGCTTTGGGTGAGGGCATCGAGAAACAGGAAAGCGATTTCGCCGCCGAAGTTGCGGCGCCATCGGGCGTTAAAGCCTGAATGCTTGCCAACCAAAGGCGGCGCCTGGCGCCGCCTTTTTTTTGATCTGAATCGGAGCAGGTATCATGAAGAGCATCAAACGGGTTTTGGTAAAGCTTTCCGGCGAGGCCCTGCTTGCGGCGGATGGTTACTGGCTGGACCCCAAGACACTCTCGACACTGGCTGCCGATCTGGCGGGAGCTTCCCGTCTTGGCTACCAGATTGCGGTCGTGATCGGCGGCGGGAACATTATCCGCGGAGCCAAGGTTGGCGCCGCGGGCTGGATTGATCGTGCAACCGCCGACTCGATGGGAATGCTGGCAACGATCGTGAATTCGATTGCGCTTGAAAGTGCTTTGGTCGCTGCGGGTGCCTCTGCAAGAACATTGTCCGCCGTGGCGATGCCGACAATTTGCGAGACCTATGCACGGCAGCCCGCTTTGCACCATATCGAGAAGGGCCGAATTGTGGTCCTCGGGGGAGGCACGGGCAGCCCGTTTTTTACGACCGACACGGCAGCAGTGCTCAGGTCTATCGAACTTAAATGTGATGCGGTCCTCAAGGCAACACAGGTGGACGGGATTTATAGTGCTGATCCCAAGAATGACCCCGCGGCGACACGGTTTGAAACGCTGAGCCATGACGAGGCGATCCGTCTCGATCTCAAAATCATGGACACGGCGGCGTTCGCTCTTGCCCGTGAAAATAGGATGAGGATTATTGTTGGATCAGCGCATGGCCCGGGAGCGATAACGGCGATCCTGAGCGGCATATCTACGTCAACTCTCGTCACGCCTTGAACGCTTTGGCATGACAGCGTAAGCTGCGACATTGTGGATTGTGTATGATGGAATCACGGGTATGAGTGCAAATTTTGATTTGGCGGATATCAAGCGCCGGATGCAGGGCGCCGTTCAGGCGTTCCGACATGATCTCGGCGGACTTCGGACGGGGAGGGCATCCGCTTCATTGCTGGATCCAATACAGGTGGATGCTTACGGGGCGATGATGTCGCTAAACCAGGTTGCGACGGTCTCTGTTCCCGAGCCGCGGATGCTGTCGGTTCAGGTATGGGACCGGTCAATGGTGATGGCGGTCGACAAGGCGATCCGGGAGTCGAGCCTTGGCCTGAACCCGCAGACGGAAGGACAGATCGTCCGGATCAGAATTCCTGAACTCAACGAACAGCGTCGCAAGGAACTTGTCAAAGTTGCGCATAAATATGCGGAGGAGTCGCGGGTTGCCGTGCGCCATGTCCGCAGGGACGGGCTTGATCTCCTCAAGAAGCTCGAAAAGGACGGCAAGATGAGTGAAGATGACGCGGCGCGCCAATCAGATCTCGTCCAGAAGGCGACCGATCAAACCATTGTCGAAATTGACCAAGCACTTTCGGCTAAGGAAAAGGAAATCATGCAGGTTTAGTCGCGCTATTGAAAGAGACCCGAGGTATATGTCGCTTCCGTCCGATCAGGTTTATGCAAGTGTTGAAACGTCTCAGGGCGGGGTTGAGTTTCCGGTCCCGCGACATGTTGCAATTATCATGGACGGGAATGGTCGATGGGCTCAGCAGCGTGGCCTGCCGCGAATAGAGGGGCATCGGCGCGGCGTCGACGCACTCCGGAGGGTCTTGCGCAGTGCTGAAGAAGTTGGCATCAAATACCTGACTGTATTCAGTTTTTCCTCTGAAAATTGGCGTCGGCCTGTATCGGAGATCAATGATCTGATGGGGTTGCTCCGACGATTCATCCGAAAGGACCTCGCCGATTTGCACGCCCGTAATGTCAGGGTGCGCGTGATCGGGGTACGAGACGGGCTTTCGGTCGATATCGTCGCCTTGCTGAATGATGCCGAGTCCCTCACCCGGAGCAACACGGGTTTGACTTTCGTGCTGGCTTTCAATTACGGCGCGCGGCGGGAAATCGCCGACGCGGCAGCTTCGCTTGCGCGGGATGTTGCTGCAGGGAAACTCGATGCAGCCGACATCAATGAGGAGCAGTTGGCAGATAGGCTCGGGACCGCGGATATTCCCGATCCGGACCTCGTCATTCGAACGTCAGGGGAGGAGCGTCTGTCGAATTTCCTTCTGTGGCAGTCGGCGTATTCGGAGTTCTATTTCTCATCCGTGCTCTGGCCCGACTTTTCGGAGAAGTCCTTGATGGAAGCTCTTCAAGCCTATCGCTCGCGGGATCGACGTTTCGGAGGACTTGCTGCAGCCTCGGGCAATGTTCGGTGATCGATCCCGCTTCGCATTCCCGTCGGTCGTCGGACAGTTCGAATCTTGAATTGCTTCGCCGCGTCATATCCGGTTTTTTTCTGGCACTCGTGGCACTTGTCGCTGATTATCTGGGCGGCGTTTTCTTCAGCGGTTTTTGGGTTGTCGCCGCTGTGCTGGTTCTCCGCGAATGGCTCACTCTTGTCGGCATGGAGGGCAGGCAAAGATTATATAATTTTTCAATTGGTTCTTTTTCTCTAATAATATTTGGATATTTCTGTTTTTTAGATGTTTTTGAATTAAAATATTATATATATTTTTTGTTGATTTTCTTTGTTGTTATTTTGATTTTGAACTATCGGAATGTTGTACTCGGCGCTTGGAGTTGCGGCGGGTTGGGCTATTCGCTGATCCTCGTCATATCTCCCATTTTGCTCCGGGGAAGTTCAACGGAGGGCTTCCTCACGGTCTTATGGCTTTTCGCCGTCGTATGGTTCGCTGATATTGGCGCTTTTTTTGTCGGTCGTTCGGTTGGAGGACCGAAATTATGGCCGACCGTGAGCCCCCGGAAGACATGGTCGGGGCTGATCGGCGGCGTTCTGCTCGGCGCCTGCGCAGGGTTTGGCGTTGCGTCAATCGGTCAGGACGTTCTCTCGGTTGTCTGGACGGAAGGCACGACGCTCTTCCTGTTTTCTCTCGGCTGCGCGCTGGTGTCCCAGGCTGGCGACCTTTTTGAGTCGGCGCTCAAGCGCCGGTTCCACCGAAAGGATTCCGGTCGATTGATTCCCGGACACGGAGGACTTATGGATCGGCTTGATTCGTTTGTTGCAGCGGCCTTCTACGCTCTTGTCGTTATCAAGCTGGCCGGCTCGGGGATCATATTCTGAGTCATGCAAGGGTTCTCAATTTAGACATGATCAGCACGTAACGAGACGTCAATCTGCGCGTTGAGGCTGATGCGATGACAATGACGAGAGGGTAATTGATGAGTGTGTTCGATCTTCCCGGTATGTTGGCAACAGGTTTTGTCGGTCTGATTATTCCCTTTCTTTTTATAATCACGTTGATCGTCTTTTTTCACGAATTGGGCCATTATCTCGCAGGTCGGTGGTGTGGCGTCAGGATCACGACTTTTTCGATCGGTTTTGGTCCGGAGTTGTTCGGCGTTAATGACAAGCACGGCACGCGCTGGCGTTTTGCTCTCATTCCCCTCGGCGGTTATGTCAAGTTTCTGGGAGACCTGAATGCGGCCAGTCAACCTGATGACGAAGGCCGTTCACGACTGACTCCGGACGAACGCGCTGTAAGCTTTCCTGCTCAGGTGCTTTGGAAGCGGGCGGTCATTGTGGCAGCCGGCCCGGCCGCCAGTTTCCTTCTGGCGATCATGATTTTTTCTGCAACGGTTTATAATTATGGCAGAGTTGTGATCATTCCCAAAATCGACTCGGTTTTGGCCGAAAGTGCTGCCGAGGAAGCAGGACTGAAGGCGGGAGATGTCGTTCTGTCGATCAACGGTTCAGATATTGAGAGTTTCTCCGACCTTCAGCGCGCCGTTGCACTCAGCCCCGGTGTTCCTCTAAAGCTTGAAGTTGATCGGCTTGGCGATGTCATTAGGCTGGAGGTGACGCCGAGGCTCAAGGCGATGCCATCGCCTTTCGGAACGCAGCGTGTCGGGCAACTGGGTGTAAGCGTATCAAGGGATCCGGCATCGGTTCAAATCAAACGGGAGGGCGTTGTCTCGTCGATTGCGTGGGGTGGTATCGAGACATGGCGGGTCGTGGACGGGACTGTCCGGTACCTTGTCGGGCTTTTTGCGGGCAGAGCAACCACCGATCAGTTATCCGGACCGGTTGGAATAGCGAAGATGTCTGGTGAAGCGGCTAAATTGGGTTTGGGTGCGCTTCTCATGCTGGCGGCGCTCATGTCCGCATCGATCGGGTTCATCAATCTTCTGCCGATTCCCATGCTGGACGGCGGTCATCTCGCCTTCTATCTCTACGAGGCAATCCGCGGCAAGGCGTTGAACGAAACGGCGATGGAGTGGAGTTTCCGGGCCGGCTTTGGTCTTGTTGTTGCCCTCACGCTCTTTACTCTTTATCTGGATATCGTTAGGTAATTGTTAATGTTAACCATTGGCTAAGTTTGTTGAGCAGTAATCGTGTCAATATCTTGTTCATTGGCCGGTTTCGTTTTCAAATTTGCTTCTTCTGGGTTAAGATAAATCACGGGAGGGTGCATGTTTCGTGCAACGGTGAAGGAAAGAATGGAATCGAAAGCGATGAAAAAAAATGAATTTCGCTCCCGTTTTATCGCCGGTTTGTTAGTCGGTGGGATGTTTTTCGCTGTTTCAGCCTTCGCTGTTCAGGCTCAGGAAGTGGTCGTTCAAGGCAATAGCAGGGTTGATACGTCCACAATCAAGTCATATTTTTCTGGTCAGTCCGCTGCGGAACTCGAGAAGGAGCTGAGCGCGACCGGGCTCTTTTCCAGCGTGAGGGTTTCAAAAGTCGGCTCGAAGCTCATTGTGAAGGTGGCCGAAAACAATACCATCAATCGCGTCGCGTTCGAGGGAAACAAGAGGCTGGTTTCCGAGGTGCTCGAGGGAGAAATCCAACTGAAGTCGAGAGGTGTGTTCAGCCAGTCGGTTCTTGAAGCGGACACAGCCCGGCTGAAAGAACTTTACGAGCGGTCGGGACGTTCAAATGCTCAGGTCACGTCGCGGGTCGTTCAGTTGGAAAACGGCAAGATCGATGTCGTCTTTACAATCGTCGAGGGGGACAAGACGGGTGTCAAGTCGATTGATTTTACCGGCAACAAGGCGTTCTCGGCAGGTCGCCTGCGTGATGAGATGACCACAACGCAATCCAATTTTCTTTCATGGATCAAGACCTCGGACATTTACGACCCCGATCGGCTGGCCGCTGACGCCGAGCTCGTCCGGCGGTTTTACCTGCGGAACGGCTATGCCGACATGCAGATAATCTCGACGGATGTCCAGTATGATGGAGATGCCGGCGGCTACACTGTTGTGATCGCGATCGAGGAAGGCAAACAGTACCGGGTCGGTTCGGTGGAGGTGTCATCAAGTATCACGAATGTGGATGCCGACAGTCTTCGCTCCGGTCTGAAGATTGCAGAGGGGGATGTTTACAACGCTGATCTGGTTGAAAAAACGATTTACGGGATAACTGCGGAGGTTTCGTCGCGCGGTTTTGTCTTCTCCCAAGTCCGGCCCGAAGGGAACCGGGACTCGGAGGCTGGTCTTGTCAATCTCAGCTTCGCGGTCGAGGAGGGGCCTAGGGTCTATATTGAGCGCATCAACATCCGCGGAAATACACGTACACGGGACAATGTCATCCGCCGCGAATTCGACGTTGGCGAGGGAGATGCATACAACAAGGTGCTGATTGATCGCACCGAGCGGCGTCTGAACAATCTCGGATTTTTCAGGCAGGTAAGGATCACCAACGAGCCCGGTTCCGCACCGGACCGTGTCATCATCAATGTTGATGTAGAGGATCAGGCGACCGGGCAGTTTTCAGTGGCATTTGGATACTCGACTACGGAAGGCGCGATTGGCGAAGTGGGTATTCGTGAAACCAATCTTATCGGTCAGGGGCAGGACGTCAGGATCAGTGGATCAACCGGGCAATATACCCGCGGCGTCGAGTTCAACTACACGGAGCCCTATTTCATGGACCGCCGGTTAGCGGCCGGTTTGGACCTCTATTCAAAGGAAAGCGACAATACACGGTTTGCCCGTTATTCGAACACCATCTCCGGCGGTACGTTGCGGGCAGGTTTTGCACTGACGGAAGAAACCAAATTGGGTCTGAAATATTCGTTGTATAACAATGACGTGGTCATTGCTTCGAAATACAAGGATGGTTTGGGTTCTGATGACGCATCGACCGCGATCAGGAGTTCCGAGGGCGTGAATCTCACCTCTCTGGTCGGTTATTCGATGATTTTTAACACGGTCGATAACGTCAATAATCCGCGTTCCGGGATACTGGCAGAGCTTGAGCAGGATTTTGCCGGTCTGGGCGGAGACTCGAGATACGTCCGAACCACTGGCGACATGAAATATTATCACGAAATTTCCGATAATTTTGTTGGGTTGCTTCGCGGTCAGGCAGGTTATCTCCTTGCGGATAATCCAAGGATCATCGACAATTTTTTCATGGGGCCTAATCTTGTCAGAGGTTTTTCGAACTCCGGCCTGGGGCCGAGGGACAAGGCGTTCGATGTCAGATATAATGCCCTTGGCGGCACGACCTATGTCGGCGGTACCACGGAAATCCAGTTCCCGCTTTTTGGGTTGCCGCGCGAGGCGGGTCTGAAGGGCTCGGTTTTTGCCGATGCGGGTACGTTGTTCGGCTTTTCAAGCACAAAGCCGACAAATTTTGTTGAAGACAACGTGATCCGTTCGTCGATCGGAACGGGAATTCTCTGGCAATCTCCTGTCGGGCCGATCCGGCTCGATTTTGCCTGGCCAGTGACAAAGGGCAAGTACGATCAGACAGAGGTTTTCCGTTTTGTCGGTGGAACAGCGTTCTGATTGGTGGTTTGGCTCTGAATTCTGAAGGGCAAAGGTTTTGCCATGAGCCGTCCACGTTTTTTTCCGGAGCCTGTTCCTGTGAGCCTGGCCGATCTTTTGGCCATTACCGGCGGGTCGGGGGAGGTTCGCCGGTCGGCTGATGACCTTCGGACATTTTGTGGTGTGGCACCGCTCGATCGGGCCTGCGGGTCGGATGTCTCCTTCTTCGACAATGTGAAGTATCTGGAAGACCTGAAGACAACGCGTGCTGGTGCATGCTTCGTGGCGCCTCAATACGTGGCACACGTGCCAAAGCGGACGGTTGCTCTCGTCTCCACTCAGCCCTACCTCTCTTTTGCAATGGCAAGTGCGCGACTTTTTCCGCTGGCAATGGCACCCGGAACAGTGATGGGCGGAAAAGGTGTGATGGCTGGCGCAACGGTCAGCCCGGATGCGCGGCTTGAAGCGGATGTATCAGTCGATCCCGGAGTTGTAATCGGTCCCTTCGCACAAATCGGATCCGGTTCATCCATCGCTGCCAATACCGTAATTGGTCGTGGGGTTCAGATTGGTCGCGGGTGTCATATCGGTGCGAACGTCACGATCATTCACTCATTTGTGGGAAATGGTGTGATCATTCATTCGGGGGCATCAATTGGTCAGGACGGGTTTGGCTTCTCAATCGGTCGCACGGAACACATAAAGGTTCCCCAGACTGGCCGTGTCGTTATTCAGGATCATGTCGAGATTGGTGCTAATGTTGCAATCGATCGCGGAGCGAACCGTGATACAGTAATCGGGGAGGGCACGAAGATCGATAATCTTGTCCAGATCGCGCATAATGTCGTGATCGGGCGTCATTGTCTCATCGCTGGCCAGGTGGGGATTGCGGGCAGTGCGGTGATTGGCGATTTCGTGTTCATGGGCGGCCAGGTTGGTATTGCGGGTCATGTCAGGATCGGGTCCGGTTCGCAGATAGCAGGTGGAAGTGACGTGCATGGGGATATTGCTCCGGGATCAAAAGTCGGCGGGTCGCCCGCGCGACCGATGAAACAATGGTTCCGTGAGGTTGCGGTTTTGAGCAGAATTGCAGAAAAGTCGCGCGGCGGCAGTCCGGTGACGGACTGAATTATCGATTCGTGTGTCTTGTATCGGAAGGGGGCTCGGCAATGAGTGATGTTCCACGGAGGGAGCTGGGAAGCGCGGATATTTCAAGAATTCTTGAATTGCTTCCTCATCGTTATCCTTTTCTGCTGATTGACAAAATCATTGAAATGGACGGTGACGAGTCATGTATCGGCATCAAGAACGTCACGTTCAACGAACCGCAGTTCAATGGACATTTTCCCGGCCAGCCGGTTATGCCGGGTGTCATGCTGATTGAGGGCATGGCACAGACAGCGGGCGCTTTGTGTGTGGCATCAAAAGCCGGGCAGGCCGCGCCCCGGATCGTCTATTTCATGACGATTGACAATGCAAAGTTCAGAAAGCCGGTCGTGCCGGGAGACCAGGTCGAATATCACCTCAAAAAGCTGAAGCACCGTGCAAATATGTGGTGGTTCAAAGGCGAGGCCAAAGTTCGCGGCAAACTCGTTTGTGAAGCGGAACTCAGTGCGATGCTGGTGCAGTGATGGGCTCGGAAAGTGCGATTGATGTTTTCTCGCGGGTAGATCCAAAGGCACAGATCGGCGTTGGCTGTCAAATCGGACCTTTCTGTTCGATCGGGCCTGATGTGGTTCTGGGCGATGGTGCGGTTCTGGAAAGTCATATCAGTCTTTCGGGCCGCACCATGATCGGCCCTCGCGCGCATATTTTCCCGTTTGCCTCGATCGGTCACAGGCCGCAGGACCTGAAATACCATGGCGAGCCATCAACGCTCGTGATCGGGGCGGATTGCAAGATACGGGAAGGCGTAACCATGAATCCGGGCACGGAGGGCGGCGGAATGGTGACACGGATCGGTGATCATTGTACGTTTCTCGCCGGGTCCCATGTGGCCCATGACTGCAGCGTCGGCAGCAATGTGATTTTCTCCAATAATGTCATGCTGGCCGGGCATTGTCAGGTAGGGGATTACGCAATCCTCGGCGGTGGAGCGGCAGTGCACCAGTTCTGCCGGATTGGCGCACACGCATTCATCGGCGGCCTGTCGGGGGTTGAGAATGACGTCATCCCCTACGGGATTGCGCTTGGCAATCGTGCCCATCTGGCAGGCCTGAACATGGTCGGGTTGAAGCGTCGTGGTTTTGCGCGTGAGGAAATACATGATATCCGTCGCGCATACCGGCTCCTCTTTGCGGAGGAAGGAACGCTTGCCGAGCGGATCGAGGACGTTGCGGTGGATTTTGCCGGTCACAAAGTCGTGATGGAGATTTTGGAGTTTCTCCGGGGTGGGGGCACGCGGTCGATCTGCACGCCGCGTGACTCGCAAGAGGTTTGAGGATGGCTTTGGTTCGGACCGGACCCGTTGCCATCATTGCGGGCAATGGGTCGTTTCCGCTGGAGATCGCAACGGCCCTGTCCGCGCAGGGAGATACGTGTTTTATCGTCGGGTTGCGCGGGTTTGCGGAGCGTGGAATAAGGCGGTTTGATCATGTCTATGCCGATATGCTGGACCCGCAGCGGATTCTGGAGACGCTGCGAGGGATCGGCGCGCGCGGTGTCGTACTTGCGGGTGGTGTCAACAGGCCGGGGCCGACGGCGGCACTATCAATCTATTCCTTTTTTCGGCATCGTACCGAATTGAAGCGTATTCTGGCGGGGGGTGACGATCATCTCCTTCGGGGTGTCATTTCCCTTTTTGAAGAGGCAGGATTCCCAGTCCTTGGTGTTGACGATGTTGCCCCGGGAGTTCTCGCTGGCGAAGGTCTGCTAGGTTCGGTCGAATATGCGGCGCAGTCTGCCACGGATATCTCACTTGGCATCGAGTTTCTGAAGGTGATCGGTCACTACGATATCGGACAAGGTGTCGTTGTTGGAGACGGCCGGATTATTGCGGTCGAAGGTCCGGAGGGAACGGACTCGATGCTGCAGAGGGTCACGCAGATGCGGAAGGCGAAACGACTTCGGCTTCAGCATGATCAACCCGTGCTCGTGAAAGTCCCGAAGCCGACGCAGGATCGCCGGGTTGATCTCCCTGCGATCGGCCCGCGAACGATCGAGTCCGCCCGGCGGTCGGGCATGTCGGGGATTGCGGTCGCTGCCGGGGATGTGGTTCTTGTCGAGCGCGAAAAGCTGATCAGCCGTGCGGACGAGGCGGGAGTATTTCTGGTCGGGGTCAGAGCCAGGGGGTGACACATGCCTTTGCGGATCGCAATGATCGTCGGCGAGTCCTCTGGTGATCAATTGGCGGCGAAACTCATGCCGGCATTAAGTGATCATTTTGCACCGGATCGTATTGAATGGATCGGTGTCGGCGGGGAACGTATGGCAAGTCTCGGTTTTCAAAGTCTTTTTCCGCTATCGGATATCGCCGTCATGGGCATCTTTCCAGTTCTGGCGCGGTTGCCGTTGATCTTGCGGCGGATTGCAGAGACTTCGGATGCGGTCATCCGGTCACGTCCCGATGTCCTTGTCATCATCGATAGTCCCGATTTTACCCACCGGGTCGCCCGGCGCGTGAGGTCCGTTTTGCCGGAATTGCCTGTTGTCGATTATGTCAGCCCTACCGTCTGGGCGTGGCGGCCCGGCAGAGCACGAAGGATGCGCGCATATGTTGATCACGTTTTGGCTCTGCTTCCGTTCGAGCCGGCGATTCATCGTCGGCTTGGCGGACCGGAGTGCACTTATGTCGGGCACCCGCTGACGGAGAGACTCTCGGAACTCAGGCCGAGCGAAGCCGAGACCGCAGAACGCGCGAGCCGGCCCGAGAGACTTCTGGTGCTCCCGGGTAGTCGTCGGTCCGAGATACGACGGCTGATGCCCGTATTTGGCGAGACGGTACGTCGTCTCTCTGAACATGTTTCAGGTAGTCTTGAGGTCATTCTGCCTGCTGTCAGCCATTTACGCGAAGAAATCACCACTCTGTCGACGGATTGGGAAGTCAAACCTGAGCTCGTTTTTGGCGAAAGGGCAAAGCTTGAGGCGTTCCGGACTGCGCGCGTCGCGTTGGCTGCCTCGGGTACCGTAACGCTCGAACTGGCATTAGCGGCGATTCCAATGGTTGTCGCCTACAAGGTTTCGTTTCTAGAGGGGCAGTTGCGGCATGTTATACGCGTGCCCTCGATTGTGTTGCCGAATCTGGTGCTCGGAAAAAATCTGATCCCCGAGCACATCCAAGCTGAATGCAATCCCGAACAATTGACGCGTGATCTGCTGCCGTTGTTCTTTGATGCGGCGGCGCGAGAAGCTCAATTGGACGGATTTCAAAGGCTCGAGTCGCTGATGACAACAGGTATCCGCTCTCCCAGCCAGATTTCTGCGGCGATCATTGCCCGATTGATCAAACGCCAATAAATTCGACAATGTCGCTGCGATCCCCGGTTACGGGTGTCGCTCGTCGGGCGCTATCTCTTGTCCAAAGCGATGTAATTGCGTTGCGGTTCACCGGTATATAATTGCCTTGGCCGGCCAATCCTTTGGGAAGGATCTTCGATCATCTCTTTCCATTGAGCAATCCAGCCAACTGTCCGCGCGAGTGCAAAAAGAACGGTGAACATCGACGTCGGAAAGCCCATCGCCTTGAGTGTAATGCCCGAATAGAAATCTATATTCGGATATAGTTTTTTCTCGATGAAATAGGAATCGTGCAACGCGATCCGCTCCAACTCCATCGCGACATCCAGCAAGGGGTCATCCTTGACGCCAAGTTCCTTCAGCACTTCATGGGTTGTTTTCTGCATGATTTTGGCACGAGGGTCGTAATTCTTATAAACCCTATGCCCGAAGCCCATCAAACGAAACGGGTCATCCTTGTCTTTCGCCCGGGCGATGTAGTGGGGTATCCGATCAGGCGTCCCGATTTCCTGAAGCATTTTGAGGGCGGCTTCATTTGCGCCACCATGGGCTGGACCCCAGAGACAGGCAACACCCGCTGCAATGCATGCAAAGGGATTCGCTCCCGACGATCCGGCCAGACGGACCGTGGACGTGGAGGCATTCTGCTCGTGATCGGCATGAAGAATAAAGATACGGTCCAGTGCACGCGCGAGAACCGGATTGACCTTATAGTCCTCGCATGGAACGGCAAAACACATCCGGAGAAAGTTCGATGTATAATCGAGATTGTTCTGCGGATAAATGAATGGCTGGCCGATCGAATATTTATACGCCATGGCAGCAAGCGTCGGAATCTTTGCGATCATGCGCATCGAAGCGATCATGCGCTGCGTCGGATCGGAGATATCGGTGGAGTCATGATAGAATGCGGACAAGGCACCAACGCTTGCGACCATCACCGACATCGGGTGCGCATCGCGACGAAACCCCTGAAAGAACCGCATCATCTGTTCGTGCACCATCGTGTGATGCGTGACATTATAATTGAAATCCGCGCGCTGGCTCGGTGTCGGAAGTTCTCCGTAGAGCAGCAGATAGCAGGTTTCGAGAAAATCACCGTGCTCGGCCAGTTGCTCGATCGGGTAGCCGCGATAGAGTAGAACACCTTCATCACCATCAATGTAGGTGATTTTCGACTCGCAACTCGCGGTTGATGTAAATCCAGGGTCATAGGTGAACATACCAGTCTGAGCATAAAGCTTGCTGATATCCAGTACCCGGGGGCCGATCGATCCGTCCCTGACAGGCATCTCCAGAGACTTGTCACCAATTGCAAGCGAAGCTTCGGAACTCATTCTTACCTCTTTTGTCGGCGTCCGCGAACAACGCCAATCTAGCCCTGGAACCGTGCGGCCGCACCCTATACTTTCGATGTGGTTGTTTTAGGCGATGAACGCTTCGTTTGCGTTAATCGGAAAGCTAGAACACTTCCCTTCAGGACACAATCGGTGAAAAGCGATCCAGCTCCCTGATTATGGCATGGCTCCATAACCCTGTCATCACACTCTGTATCAGTGGCCAGTGACGTCGCGAATTCGCCCGATACACTCTGCCTTGCCGACAATTTCCATCACATCGAAGAGACCGGGTGATGTCGATCGTCCGGTAATCGCGGCTCGCAGAGGCTGGGCGGCCTGTCCTAGCTTGATCCCCTGAGACTCGGCATAGGTTCGGATTTCTGCCTCCGTTGTCTCGACCGACCAAGCGGGAAGGGCGTCAAGCAGCGGAAGCATCGCCGCCAGATGCGTGCGGCCAGACTCCGCGAGAAGTGCTTCCGCCTTCGGCTCAAGGGCCAGAGGCCGACAAGCGTAAAGATAATAGGCACTGTCCATCAATTCGACCAGTGTTTTTGCTCGTTCCTTCAGTCCGGGCATGGCTTTGAGGAGTTTAGATCTGAGTTCATCGGAGAGAAGCGCCGGCCATCCCCGGCCGGGCCCGATCCCCGCAAGTATCGATTCGATCGCCGCCACCAAGTCGTCATCGGAAGAGGAGCGCATATAGTGACCATTGACGTTTTCGAGCTTCACGAAATCAAACCGCGCAGCTGACCGTCCGATTGAGTTGAGATCGAAAATTGAGATAAGCTCTTCCGTCGCGAAATACTCCTGATCGCCATGGCTCCACCCGAGCCTCACGAGATAGTTGCGCATCGCGGATGGCAAGTATCCCATCGCGCGATAGGCATCGACACCTAGAGCTCCATGGCGCTTTGAAAGTTTTGATCCATCGGGTCCGTGAATCAAAGGAATATGCGCCATTTCAGGCACATTCCAACCGCAGGCTTGATAAATTTGTGTTTGCCGAGCAGCATTCGTCAGGTGGTCGTCGCCGCGAATGATATGTGTCACAGCCATATCGTGGTCGTCGACCACGACTGCAAGCATATAGGTAGGATTGCCGTCAGACCTCAACAAAACAAGGTCGTCGAGGTCTTTGTTCTGCCAGATAACGCGCCCCTGAACATGATCCTGCACTGACGTCTCGCCGTCAATCGGCGCTCTCAGCCGGATGACAGGCTTTACACCGGAAGGCGCATCGGACGGGTCGCGATCTCTCCAGCGGCCGTCATAACGCATTGGCCGCCCCTCCGCGCGTGCCCTTTCCCGCATCTCGTCGAGCTCCCCGGGGGAGGCATAACAATAATAGGCATTCCCGTCCCGTACGAGCTGCTCGGCTACGGCGCGATGTCGGTCGGCTCGGGAATACTGATAGACGACATCATCATCCCAATCGATTCCAAGCCACCGCAGTCCATCGAGAATGGCTTCAATCGCAGCATCGGTTGATCGCTCCCGGTCGGTATCCTCAATGCGCAAAAGCATTTTTCCGCCAAAGCGCTTTGCATAGAGCCAATTGAACAAGGCTGTCCGACCGCCGCCTATATGCAGGAAGCCAGTGGGTGAGGGGGCAAAGCGCGTGATCACAGGTGACGACATTCTATTGGCTACCTTACATCTTATGCGTGTTTATTCTTAATTTACTCGTTATGGATGCTTGCCTACCTCCGTGAGTGCTTTAGCATTGAATTCTCTTCGCGTTAAGCGGTAACGGGACATCGGCGCATGTTTGCCAGACTTTTCATATCTGGCCTGAACAGGGAATTTGTCCGGTCACGCGATCTGCTGCAATTTTTCAGCCGGATCGTTGTGACCCGTCCCGATGTGCTTCGACAGACTCTGCTCGACTGGATCAGGATCGAACACGAGCGTCGCCGTTTCTTTCCTTGGCTGGCTTCCGCGATGGGCGCGGGCGTCCTCTTAGCCTTCAATCAGTACGGCGTGGCCACGACGGATTACCTGATTTGGATCAGTGTTCTCGGGATATGTTCTGTCTTTCTTTTCAACAGGCTCAAACTGATAACAGATTTGATTTTACTTGCGATCCTTGCAGCCGTGATCGGGTATCTCGCCGTTCTCTTAAGGATCGAGACGGTCAAGGCACCGATCCTGACATCGACCCGTATCGCTTCGCTTTCCGCCATCGTGGAGAGCGTGGATCCCCGTCCGGAAGGGTCTCGCCTCCTCGTTCGTCCGACGGCTGTTGGCAGTCAGACTTTCGGACTGCCCGTCCGCTTGAGGTTGACGGCAAGAAGCGGGACGGACGTTCGGGCTGGCGACACGATCGAGGTCATGGCCCGGATCATGCCGCCACCTCCGCCCTCGCGACCGGGCGGATTTGACTTTGCCCGGGAAGCCTTTTTTTCCCGTGTCGGCGGTACGGGATCCGTTCTCGGGGCAGCAAGTGTCATGCCGGATAAAGGCTTCGGGTCGGACGCGTTGCTGGATACAATGATGACGGTTGATCGCTGGCGCAATCAGCTTGCGGAGAGAATCCGCACCGTGATCGGAGGGGATGCGGGGGCAGTTGCGGCCGCTCTCGTCACCGGAAAACGCGGTATGATCTCGGATGAAACCAATGACGAGCTCCGGGCGGCAGGCATTTATCACATTGTGTCGATTTCCGGGTTGCACATGGTTCTGGTCGCCGGAATGGTTTTCTGGTTGACACGCCTTCTGCTCGTTCTCGTTGCCTCTGGAGGGGTTGCAATTCCCGCCAAATCGGTGGCGGCAAGTACAGCCATGCTTGCTGCCGCTGCCTACACGGTCTTTGCGGGCGCCGAAGTCGCAACGATTCGGTCGATGATCATGATCATCGTTCTCTTCGGGTCAGTACTCGCAGGGCGCCCCGCCATATCGATCCGAAATCTTGCGATTGCGGCGATTCTGGTGATTCTGATCCAGCCTGAAACGCTGCTCGGTCCGAGCTTCCAGATGTCATTCGCAGCAGTCGCCGCCATGATCGCGGTCTATGAGCGTCTGCCACCTTCTGCGGATCGTTCCGTTGCTTTTTCAGCCCCCGCCGCATCCGCCTCCGATCCTCCGAAGTCGACGTCAGGGCGAATTACTGGACGATTTGTCCGCTATGCAAAAATTCTGGCGATCACGACGCTGATTGCGCAGGCGGCGACAGGTCCCTATGCAGCCTTTCATTTTCAACAGTTTCAGACTTGGGGCTTGATCGGAAATGCTTTGACGCTGCCACTTGTGGAACTGGTGGCGATGCCGATCGCGCTCGGGGCCGTTCTGGCGTTACCCTTCGGCGGAGATGAGATATTCTGGCAGGCGATGGGGCTGAGCATTGAGGGTATGCTCGGATTTGCCGGAATGGTGGCGGGTTGGCCCTATGCGGTTCAAGCACTCCCGGCAATTCCCGTCCTGTCACTTTTGTGCCTCTCGGCGGGTCTCATCTGGCTGACGTTCTGGAGTACACCCCTGCGGTGGGGCGGTATCGGTTTTGTGGTTGCCGGGTTGCTTTTTGGGCTGAGCAACGTTCGCCCTGATGTCATCGTCTCACGCGACGGGCGTGCAATTGCCGTTCGTGGTGCGGATGGACTTCTGACGATTGCTGGTCTTGGTGCTTCGGATTTCGTGGTGAGGCAATGGCTTTTGGCCGATGGTGATCTTCGAAAACCCGATGATACGTTGGTCCGGAGAAACGGATTTTGTGATCCGACAGGGTGTGTTGTCCGACTTGCAGACGGAAAAAGAGTGGCGCTTGCCCTGAGAACGCGTGCCCTGCGTGACGATTGCCGGATTGCCGACCTCGTTGTCACGCCGCTCGCAAAGCCTGATGACTGCCCGGCAGTCATTATCGACGGAGTGATGTTGCAACGAACGGGTGCGCTTGAGCTCTATGCGCAGGGCGATGGATATCGGATCAAGGCATCAAGGCCAGCGGGCTACGATGCGCCGTGGGCAAAAAATCCCTTGATAAAAAGCCCATCTGCTGACGATGCTGACGGCGCAAACGAGCTTAATGACGGGAAGCCAGACCCCGATGCTCAGGAAAAGCCTGAACTCGATTAAGCGTAAATCAGTATTTACGCATGAGATTTACGAGCTTTCCCTGAATTCTGACACGGTCCGGCCCCAAGACACGCGTTTCATAGGCCGGGTTCGCTGCCTCAAGCGCGATTGATGAGCCACGTCGGCGCAGACGCTTGAGCGTCGCCTCCTCGTCGTCAATCAACGCCACGACAATGTCACCCGTATCTGCCAGATCCTGCTTGCGGATAATGACCGTATCGCCATCCAGAATTCCCGCTTCAATCATCGAATCACCGCGTACCTCAAGGGCAAAATGCTCGCCACCACCGAGCATATCTGCCGGCATACCGATCGTGTGGCTGCGTGCTTGAATTGCTGAAATCGGCGTACCTGCCGCGATCCGCCCCATAACCGGAATCGAGATATAGGCCTGAGGCTCAAAAGCCGAAGGAGGGCGGACTTTACCAAGGCTGCCCTCGATGACACTCGGATTGAATTTCCCGCGAACCGATTGATCGGGAAGCTTGATGACTTCAATCGCGCGTGCACGATTGGCAAGTCGGCGGATAAATCCGCGCTCTTCAAGTGCTGTAATCAGGCGATGAATACCGGATTTTGACGCAAGCTCGAGGGCGTCTTTCATCTCGTCGAACGAGGGCGGTACACCCTCCTGCTTGAGCCGATCATTGATGAAGTGAAGCAATTCATGTTGTTTACGCGTCAGCATCAGAACCTCGGATCGTGCACCAAGCCCTGAACCGACTCGGCAAAACAAAAGATGAACAAACTTACATGTTCTCTTTGTGTTCTGCAAGTCCTATTGAAAATACGTTATAACCTGATAATCCGACAAAGACCGCCAGCGGATGCAGCAGGCGCATGCGGCGGTCGAACGAGTAAGGCCTTAGCTTCGCTCGCAATCCGGAGCATCGAAGAGTCCTGAGTTCCATACGGAGTGACGTGCGGAAGCCCAACTTTCGAAATACTTAGCGTCGCGCGCAAATAGTCTTGCCGCTTGTCATTCGCTTGAATATCGGCACCGAGAAGAGCGGGTTCAGTCGGGTCCTGTCCTGCGAGCGGATCGCCTTGGAGCGCGCGAATCAAGGGCATCAAGAACAATTTGCTGCACACGATCGACGAAACGGGATTACCCGGCAGACCGAGGATCAGCATTTCTCCAAGACGACCGAAGATTAACGGCTTTCCGGGTCGCATCAGAATGCGCCAGAACCCAAGTTCCATCCCGCGTTTCGTAAGCGCAGATTGCACGAGATCATGATCGCCAACGGACGCGCCACCAATCGTGACCAGTACATCCGCACCGGCTGCCTCGGCGCGGTCAATGGCGGCTTCAAGCGAGGAAAAATCATCTGTTGCGATACCGAGCAATTCCGGCAGGCCTCCCGCCTCCAAGACCATTCCTGCAATTGCAAGATGATTGGAAGCAACAATCTGGTCTGGCCCCGCATTTTCCCCGGGCATCACCAATTCGTTTCCGGTTGCGAGTATGGCAATGCGAGGTTTGCGGAACACATCAACGACGGCATGATCCATCGCCGCCGCAAGCGCCACCGATCTGGGACCTAGCCGCTGGCCGGTATGGAGCAATTTTTCACCAGCTTTGAAATCAAGTCCGACGTCGCGCACATGGCGACCAGCCTTTTCAGGAACATCAACGGTCACACGATCTCCGTCGCGGGTGGCATTTTCCTGAAGCAAAATCGTGTCAGCACCCTCAGGTACGGGCGCGCCGGTGAATATCCGGACCGCTTCTTGCGGCAAGATCGAACTCTGGTACGCCAGACCGGCAGCGGCCTCGCCTTTGACCGTCAAGATAGAACCCTTGACTGCGACATCCGCTCCCCGAACCGCATATCCGTCCATGGCGGATGCTCGGAAAGGGGGTTGGGTCCTTTTCGCAGCGAGTGGGCGAGCCAGCGTCCGCCCATGCGCGTCTATAATCGGGATTGTTTCAGACGAAACGGGAGTTGCACTTGCGAGAACGCGTTCGAGCGCTTCGTCAATTGTCATCAGTGCCATGGCTTACTCTCCGGCCTTGAAATGCCCCGATTTCCCGCCGGTTTTCTCCACAAGGCGGATATTTTCGATCCGCATACCGCGGTCTGCCGCTTTGACCATATCATAGACCGTCAAACAGGCGACCGAGACTGCCGTGAGTGCTTCCATCTCCACACCCGTCTGTCCGGAAACCTTTGCCATTGCGCGCACCCTTATACCGGGCAACGCCTCATCAATCGTCAGATCGACTGTCACTTTTGTTAATAAAAGTGGATGACACAGTGGAATGAGGTCATGGGTTTTCTTTGCTGCCATGATCCCCGCAATTCGGGCAACGCCCAGAACATCGCCTTTCTTCGCATCACCCGCCTTGATGAGCGCGAGTGTTTGCGGTTCCATCCGAACAGAGCCTTCCGCGATGCCGACACGCTCGGTCATGGCTTTGTCGGAAACGTCCACCATGCTGGCGGTTCCGGACGCATCGATATGGGTGAGACCACTCATGAAAACTCTTTCTCAGTTGCCTGTCAGGAGACGCCGCGTTGCGCTGGCAACATCAGATTGGCGCATGAGGCTTTCGCCGACAAGGAAAGTACGAATGCCGCAATTTTCAAGGCGGCGCACATCGTCATGGGTGAAAATCCCGCTTTCACCGACAATAATGCGATCGGAGGGAATATTTCGGGCAAGAGTTTCCGAAACCGTGAGTGACACGTCGAATGTTCTCAAATTCCGGTTATTAATTCCGATCAGCTTGGCATCCAGTTTAAGGGCGCGTTCAAGCTCTTCAGCATCATGCACCTCGATCAGGGCATCCATTTTCAGCGCATGTGCGGCGGCGACGAGCTCGCTCGCCAAAGCGTCCGATACGCTGGCCATGATCACGAGGATACAATCCGCACCCCATGCGCGCGCCTCGAAAACTTGATAGACGTCGAACAGAAAATCTTTCCGAAGCGCGGGGAGGGCGGTTGCCGCACGCGCTTGCTTCAGAAAATCCGGGTGTCCTTGAAATGAAGGCTCATCTGTCAGGACGGAAAGACACGCTGCTCCACCCTGCTCATAGGCTTGCGCCAAGGCCGGCGGATCAAAATCAGCCCGGATAAGCCCTTTCGAAGGGCTTGCCTTCTTGATCTCGGCGATCAGCGCAGGTTTTCCCGCGGCAATGGTCTTCTCGATCGCCATTGTGAACCCGCGCGGCGGGGATGCGGCGAGTGCGATAGGTTCCAATTCAACAAATGGCATGCGGAGCTTGGCAGCTTCTATTTCGTGGCGCTTATAGTCTTCAATTTTTGCGAGAATGTCGTTCATCTAACGGTCACGCATTAGATGCTTGGACAAGTTGAGACAAGGTCTCGGCTGCGGCGCCACTATCGATTGCCTGGGCAGCAAGTTCCGCCCCTTCTCTCAGCGTTGTTGCTTTACCCGCAACGATAAGAGCAGCCGCAGCATTGAGCACGACAATATCGCGATAAGTGTTTCTTTCTCCGCGCAATACAGCACGAAGTGCCTCCGCGTTCGTCTCGGCGTCGCCCCCTTTGAGGCTTTCTGCATTTGCACGCGAAATCCCTGCATCCTCGGGAGAAATAGAGAAACGCTTGATGGTTCCGCTTTCGAGCGACGCGACCGATGTTTCACCCGTCGTCGTTATCTCATCAAGCCCGTCTGATCCGTGCACCACCCAGACGCGTTTTGACCCGAGTGCGTTCAAAACTTCCGCCATCGGCACCAGCCAATCGGGTGAGTAAACGCCAACAAGTTGTCGCGACACACCGGCGGGATTTGAAAGGGGTCCCAGTAAGTTAAAGATGGTTCTTGAACCAATTTCAACGCGGATAGGGCCGACATTTTTCATTGAGGCATGGTGTGTCGGTGCAAACATGAAGCCGACGCCTGAACGTTCGATACACCGTGAAACGCCCTCGGGCTCGATACCAACTTTAACACCTAGGGCGGTGAGTACATCCGCCGCCCCCGATCTCGACGACATTGCTCGGTTGCCATGTTTAGCGACAGGGACACCGGCGGCAGCAACGACAAGCGCGGTCAGCGTCGAGACATTGTAACTTCCCGAATGATCGCCGCCCGTCCCGACAATATCCATGGCATCGGCAGGGGCATCGACCCGCAGCATCTTGGCCCGCATCGCCTTCACGGCGCCCGTAATCTCGTCAACTGTCTCACCACGAACCCGCAACCCCATCAAAAAGGCACCGATTTGCGCTGGTGTCGGCTGTCCTGACAGCATCAAGTCGAATGCGTGTTCTGCCTCAGAGGTCGTGAGGGACTGGCCGGTGCTTATTTTGCTTAAAAGTGGCTTGAAACTCTCCATCAGCGCGAACCATTCTGATGCTGATTACGACGCGAAGCATTCCATGTCTTCGCCAATTCCAGAAAATTACCGATCATCAAGAGACCATGCTCCGAAAGAATGCTCTCTGGGTGAAACTGGACGCCGTGAACGGGAAAGTCCCGGTGGGAAAGCGCCATGATCAATCCGTCATCGGTCTCGGCCGTCACATCGAGACATTCGGGCAGGGTGTTCCGCTCGACGATCAATGAATGATACCGGGTTGCTTTGAAGTCACCATTGATCCCGCGGAAGAGAGTTTTTCCGCGATGGTGAACAGTGGATAGTTTTCCATGCATCGGAATAGGTGCACGTTTCACCTCGCCGCCATAGGCTTGCCCCATCGCCTGCATGCCGAGACACACGCCGAACAAAGGAATTTCCGACCCGGCCTTTGCAATCACATCCAGGCAGATGCCTGCCTCGTTGGGCGTGCACGGGCCCGGCGACAAAACACTGGCATCGGGCGTCGAGTCGATCAGATCTTCGGTCGTAACCTCGTCATTACGAACAACAGTAACGTTTGCCCCCAACTTTCCGAGGTCGTGGAAAAGGTTCCAGGTAAAACTGTCATAATTATCGACGAGTGTAACGTTCAGCATAAGGTTACCATGTTTGGAATACGCCCATTTGCTTAAAAATTCCCGTCTTCGTCAAGCGGGCGACATCGGGTTCCATCATTGGCCGCGTTTTGCACTGGTGGCGAAACGCACTGCTTCATCAGCGGCACGGAAGAGCGCGCGGGATTTATTGATGCATTCCGTCTGCTCGGCGGTCGAGATCGAGTCATAAACAATCCCGGCGCCAGCCTGGACGTGCATCACGCCATCTTTGACGATAGCTGTTCGAAGCACGATACACGTGTCCATCTCGCCATTCGCTCCAAAATAGCCGATGCAACCGCCATAAGGCCCGCGTTTATCTCGCTCGAGCTCGTCGATGATTTGCATCGCTCGCACTTTCGGTGCTCCCGATACAGTCCCGGCCGGAAACCCGGCCGCGAGCGCATCGAGGACATCATATTTCGGATCAAGGTCGCCCTCGACATTGGATACGATATGCATGACATGGCTGTAGCGCTCGAGAAAGAAGCTGTCCGTTACCGAAACGGAGCCGATTTTCGAGACACGACCGACATCATTGCGACCGAGATCAAGCAGCATCAAATGTTCGGCGCGCTCTTTCTCGTCAGCCAGAAGCTCATCCGCATAGGCCTTGTCTTGAGCCTCGGTTGTACCGCGCGGACGCGTTCCCGCGATGGGCCTGATTGTAACCCGCTCATTCCGCACACGAACGAGAATTTCTGGCGATGAACAAATCAACTGGAAACCGTCAAAGTCCAGATAACACAGGAAGGGAGCCGGATTGACGCGTCTCAGAGCGCGATAGAGCGAAAAGGGCGGCAATTCGAAGGGAGCATCGAAACGTTGCGATAAAACGACCTGAAAGATATCGCCCGCCCGGATATAGTCTTTCGCGCGTTCGACCATTTCAACGTAGTCGGACTCATCGGTGTTGGAGACCGGAGTTGAGGGCGAGACCAATGATATTTCGCCCGTTGTGCTCGGCAATGGTCCGTCAAGCGCTTGTGTTGCTATTTCGAGGCGATCAAGTGCCGATTCATAGGCTGCTTTCGGTGAAACACCTTCACGAGGTCGAACGGGCGTTATCAGTGTGATTTCGTCACGAACCGAGTCAAAAACGACCATGATTGTGGGTCGAACGAGAATCGCATCGGGGACACCCAAAACATCAGGATTGGGGCTCCCGAGCCGCTCCATATGCCTGACCATGTCATAACCGAGATATCCAAACACACCGGCCGCCATCGGCGGCAGACTCTCATCAAAGGAGATTGCACTTTCAGCCAATAAATCGCGCAGAGCCGCCAAAGGAGGCTTGCCGCATGGCTCGAACGACGCCGGATTGATCCGTGCTTCGCGATTGATCTCCGCGCGATCATCCTTGCAGCGCCAGACAATATCGGGCTTCAGCCCGATCATCGAATATCTGCCGCGAACCGCTCCACCCTCGACCGATTCCAGAAGGAAGGCGTTCCGACCGCTCTCCGCTGTCAATTTCAAAAAGGCAGAAACCGGCGTTTCCAGATCACCCACCAATGTACGACGGACGAGTTGCGGCAATCCGGCTTCATAACCGGCATTAAAGACTTGAAAGCCTGGAACCACCTGCATGGATGCTCCGCTCAATTCCGGCCGGTTGCCGTCGCAAGGACAGCATCATTGATCGTAATCCCAAGATCGCTCTGGGTACGAGCAACAAAGCTGCCGATCATGTCATCCGCGAGCTGGCGCTTGAGTTGAGCATCGATCTGGTCGGCGTCAGTCAGATCACCCGGCGGAAGGGACGCAGACAAGACAGACAGAACAATCCGCTCCGATCCCGATTTGCCGATTGCCGACACGACAGTTCCGACAGGCACAGAAAATGCCTGGCTCAGAACGGCTTGCGACAGTTCCTCCGACGTCGATGAACGCTTCAATTCCGACACGGTCAAAACAGACACGCCAAGCTCTTTCGCCGTCTCATCGAGGCTTTTCCCGGCCTTGATTGCCGCGACGAGATCGCTTGCCTTTGCGCTGACCTTTCTTGTTGTTTCTTCCTCTTTCCAGGCCTGCTCGACAAGAGCGCGGGCTTCCTCGAAGCTGCGGTCGCGTGCGGCGATGACATCGGTCACTTCGAACCACGCATACCCGCCATCACGGAGCGCCACAGGTTCGTTATCCATCCCGACTTCCGAGCCGAAGATGGCATCGAAAATAGGCCCCGCATTTTTGAGCCCCTCGATCGCCTTTCCGCTCGTGTCAAGACCTGAGCGATCAACCATGTCGATGCTTTTCAGCGTCAAGTTGAGCTCTTTTGCAATCTCCGCGAGAGGACGTGCAGCGGCGCGCTGATCTTCAATCTTGTCATGCAGCTCAGTGATGCGACCCTTGGCTGCCTTCGTCGCGAGCTCCCTTTTGATCTCCGGTGCAACCGCGTCGAAAGCCTTCACAATGGCAGGTTGCACATCACCAATCGCAAGAATGCTCGCACCAAACTGTCCATCGATCACCTCGCTGACTGAATTCGCATCACCTGAGAACGCGACGTCTGCTACTTTTTGATCGACGATGCCTGACCGTTCGATCACGCCCAGATCAATATCCTTGTCGCTGAGTTTCATCCCAGCCGCAATATCGGTGAACGATGTCCCGGCTCTGATTTTCTCCCGCGCAGCAACGGCTTCATCCCTCGTGGAAAAAATGATCTGTCTCACCGAGCGCTTCTCAGGCGTCGTGTATGAAGTCGCCTTCATCTGCTCATAGCGTGCACGCGCCTCATCGTCTTTGACAGACGAAACATCGGCGAGGCTCTCGAGCGCCATTTCGAGTACGGACGCGCCGCGATACTCCTGTGCCCGGAAATTCGTCTTGCGGGCCTCGAAGAATGTCCGAAGCTCTGCGTCGGTGGGGATGGGAAGCGGACCGATCTGCGACACCGTCACTGGAAAATACGAAATCGAGCGTATTTCATCGCGAAATCGTCCCACGGCTTCGCGCATCAATTTCGGAACCGTCGCTGCACCCGAGACGCCCTCAGTAATATGGTTACGGAGGTAGACGGCGCGTTGGGCCGCGACGAATCCCGCCTCCGACAACCCTGCGCGACGCAAGGCAACGTCAAAGATGTTCTTGTCAAACTTTCCTTCGGAACCCTGAAACATGGAATCATTGATGATCGTTGCGGCAATGCGTTCGTCCGAGAGCGCAAGTCCGCCGGACTTGATCAAGTCGTCCAGCGTGGCCTCCGAGATCAGCTTCCCTAAAACCTGCCGGTCAAATCCGAACGCGATGGCCTGATCCGCGGTAACTTGCTGGCCGAATCGCTGGGAGAGGCTCTGCAATTCGTTCTGGAATGCAGCCCGATAGGCGAGGGAATCAATCTCTGTGGAGCCTACTTTAGCGACAGATTTCGTTCCATAGCCGCGGAAAACATCGCTGATACCCCAAACGGCAAAGCTCAGGATCAGAAACGCAAAAAGAACGAAGATGACCACGCGGCCAAAACCGGTCTGGCCCATCTTTCTAAAACCATCCATCATGAAATTCGATCCTGTCCTCAGCCTGTTGGAAAATAGCGCCTTGTCATTTAAACACCATACTTGCCGTTAAACGGCACGGCAATGGCGGGATTCAGAGACATTTCGAAAACGTGACGTCATTACTACCAATCGGCGAGTTTATTTCCGAGTCGAAATGTGTCTTTTAAGAGGTCCCCCGACTCGAATGCAGGAATTGAAATGGCACATACCGTCAGACCCTTGGTTGCAGGAAACTGGAAAATGAATGGGACACGGGCGTCTCTTGGCGAACTCGGTGTGCTGTCGGCGGGATTTACGCCGGCGCTCAGACAAAAACTCGACCTGATGATCTGCCCGCCGGCAACTCTGGTTCTCGCTGCGTCCCAAATGGCCGTCGGTGCTGGGATCGCAATTGGCGGCCAGGACTGTCACGCGGAGGATGGGGGAGCCCATACGGGTGATCTTTCGGCGGGAATGCTTTTCGATGCGGGTGCTACTTCCGTCATCGTCGGGCATTCCGAGCGGCGCGCTGTTCATGGCGAGAGTGACGCAGCCGTGAAAGCGAAAGCAGAAGCGGCACGGCGCAACGGGCTCCTTGCCATCGTCTGCGTGGGCGAGACACGGTTGGAGCGAGAGGCCGGCAAGACGCTCGCAGTGGTTCGGCGTCAGCTCAAGGGCTCTATTCCAGAGCATATGACATCTCGCGACGTGGTGGTCGCCTACGAACCCGTCTGGGCAATCGGGACGGGGTTAACGCCAACAGCCGGTGACGTCGCCGAAGTCCACGCCATGATCCGTCAGGATCTTCGTCGGATCGTCGGCAAGGAAGAAGCCGAGAGGGTGCGCATTCTCTACGGTGGTTCCGTCAAACCGTCGAACGCGGCCGAATTGATGGCCGTTCCAAATGTAAACGGTGCGCTGGTCGGAGGCGCGAGCTTGAAGGCGAGCGATCTTCTCGGCATTGTCGCAGCTTATTCCGCGTAATGAGTCTGCGGATCAGGCTTTGCTCTTTCTCGACGACATGCTAAACGACCGTTGAAATTATCCATGCGTTTTCCCGGGCCTCCGGGGAAAAAAGGTTTTATGGGCTCATGCAGCAAATTCTCATTGTCATTCACTTGATCATCGTTATTGCTCTTGTTGGCGTCATTTTGCTCCAGCGTTCGGACTCGGGCGCGCTCGGGGGGCTTGGCGGTGGCGGCAGCGGCGGTCTGTCCGGTCTCATGTCGGGGCGCAGTCAGGCAAATCTTTTAACCCGCACGACGGCGATCCTCGCGGCATTGTTTTTTGCAACCAGCCTTCTGCTCGCGATCCTTGCGGGGAATGCAGGCGGCGGCAAATCGATTATCGATCAGGCCAAGCCTGCGGCGGGGGCGGTGACAACTCCTGTCGAGCCAGCTCCTGCATCGGGTGGCGTTCTGGATCAGTTGAAACAACTCGAGCAGAAGCCTGCGGCGCCGGCGCAATAAACTATTTGAGGGGTTCAAAGTCCAGGCGCCGGTTCAATCCCGGCGTTTTTCTTGTGCGCTATCGTCTGTGGGCACGTCAGGGTTGTCCCGCAGTCTTGCTTTTACGAATCAGGCGATTGCCTTTAGAAGGAAGTCCCCATGGCACGATATGTTTTTATCACTGGTGGCGTGGTATCCTCCTTGGGCAAAGGGCTTGCGTCTGCGGCTCTCGGGTCCCTGCTTCAGTCGCGCGGATATTCGGTCCGTTTGCGTAAACTGGACCCGTATCTGAACGTTGATCCCGGGACGATGTCGCCTTATCAGCACGGCGAAGTCTTCGTCACCGATGATGGCGCGGAAACCGATCTCGACCTTGGCCATTACGAGCGGTTCACAGGTCGGCCCGCTTCAAAACACGACAATATCACCACCGGCCGGATTTATCAGAACATTATCACGAAAGAACGCCGTGGAGATTACCTCGGCGGAACCGTGCAGGTCATCCCGCATGTGACCAACGCGATTAAGGAATTCGTGCTCGAAGGGAATGATGGCGTTGATTTCGTGCTGGTCGAGATCGGCGGCACCGTTGGCGACATTGAAGGCTTGCCATTTTTCGAAGCAATCCGGCAACTTGGCAATGATTTGCCGAGAGGTCATGCCGTTTACGTCCATCTGACGCTTTTGCCCTACATTCCCGCTGCTGGAGAACTGAAAACCAAGCCGACACAACATTCTGTGAAGGAATTGCGCTCGATCGGGATCCAGCCGCACATTCTCCTGTGCCGGACGGATCGTGAAATTCCCTCCGATGAGCGCCGTAAAATGGCACTTTTCTGCAATGTGCGGGAAAGTGCTGTCATCGAGGCCCGCGACGTTTCGTCAATTTATGCCGTACCAGCCGCCTATCACACCGCAGGGCTTGATCAGGAAGTTCTTGCGGCCTTCGGGATCGAACCGGCACCAAAGCCAGATCTGACGCGTTGGAATGGGATTACCGAGCGCATCGCCAATCCTGAAGGCGAGGTCACCATCGCGATCGTCGGCAAATACACCGGCATGAAGGATGCCTATAAATCGCTCATCGAAGCCTTGGCCCATGGTGGCATTGCCAATCGGGTGAAGGTCAAGCTTGACTGGATCGAGTCCGACGTGTTCGAGCGCGAGGACCCTGCGCCATTCCTCGAGCACGTCCATGGCATTCTCGTGCCGGGTGGTTTCGGCCAACGGGGCGCTGAAGGCAAGATCAATGCGGCCCGCTTTGCCCGCGAGCGGAACGTGCCCTATTTCGGCATCTGCTTCGGCATGCAAATGGCCGTGATCGAGGCTGCGCGAAATTTGGCGGGCATTCAGGATGCGAATTCAACCGAGTTCGGGCCTTGCACGGCACCGCTTGTCGGTCTGATGACGGAATGGATGCGCGGCAACCAACTCGAGCAACGCGCCGCGCAAGGGGATCTCGGTGGCACAATGCGTCTCGGCTCTTATGCCGCCACATTGAATGGCGACAGCCGGATCGCTGCCGTCTACGGCACAACCCATATCGAGGAACGCCATCGCCACCGCTATGAAGTAAACATGGAGTACCGCGCGAATTTGGAAGCAAAAGGTCTTGTTTTTGCTGGCGTTTCTCCCGATGGTTTGTTGCCGGAAACAGTCGAGTTCCCCAATCACCCCTGGTTCATCGGGGTACAATACCACCCCGAATTAAAATCCCGCCCCTTCGAGCCACATCCATTGTTTGCGAGCTTCATTGCAGCGGCAGTGGAGCAGGCACGGTTGGTGTGAGGAAAACACCAATATCATCCGTCATTGCGAGAGAATGCGAAGCAATCCAGTTGATGAGGCAAGAAGCTGAATTGTTTCGTCGTTTTGCTCCTTGCTAGCACACTTAAGTGACTGAAAAGGTTTTACCTCGTTTACGCCGCCTTCAACCTGATCTCGCTCACAATCTTGTCGAACGGCGCTTCAATCAGCCCGTCGTCACGCTTCTCGATCAGCCCGATCTCCATTAACCGCCCGACATCGCCATGCACGCTTTTGTAATCGCGGGAGACTTCTTTCGATAAAGCGCGGATGGAGGAGGGGCCTAGCCCTTTCAACACCGAAAGCAATTCCATCCGCTTGTCGGATAGAGCAGCGGTGAATTGCTCATAGGTCGTGAAGCTTAAATGTTCTCCGAAGGACTTCCGTTCGCCATGATCAAGGCGCCGCGCGACAGCAAGCATACGGTTCATAGTTTCCACAGCCGTTTCGATATGAATATGGATAATTCGCTCAGTCATCATCTAACTCCCCGATAATTCGAAAGGCGTCGGCATAAAAGTCTTGGATCAACTGCTCCATGGATACGAAGACAAAGGACTCTTCTCGATCGCCAATATGGCGATGATCTCCTTTGCCTCTTTCATTGTCGTAGCCCACCAAACGTTTCCCGTGCCGGCCGCAATAGAGCGAATATTTCAACCCATGCGGGCGTTCGGGGTCGATTTCAGGGAGTTGCCAAATCTTGATTTCGATAAGGACATCATTTGGCAGATCATCCCTTTGACGGATCAGGAGTTCCGCTTTAGGCATATTCATTCCCGTTAACGATGGTATTTGATACCATATAAATGAAATTTGTAAATCATGTCTTTTGCTCGCCCCATCGACCACCTCGTCCTCGCCACAAATGACCTCGATGCTGCGGGTGCTTTTTACGAACACCTCGGTTTCAAGGTCGGCACGCGCAATCGCCATCCGTGGGGAACCGAGAACCGGATTGTCCAGTTTCCAGGGAGTTTCCTCGAACTGATCACGGTTGGCGAGGGCGCAGACATTCCGCCGCATGGTGAGGGTGTGTTTTCTTTCGGGGCCTTTGTGAGGGACTATCTCGACACCTTTGAAGGTTTGGCCATGCTGGTGCTCGAATCAAAAGACGCGCTGGCCGATAATGCAGACTTCAAAAAATCGGGGATTGGCGGTTTTGAACCCTTCTTTTTCAAGCGGAAGGGCGTGCGTCCGGATGGGACGCCGGTAGAAGTTTCCTTTTCCCTCGCATTCGCAAAAAATGCGCTAACTTCGGACGCAGGTTTCTTTGTGTGCCAGCAGCACCGCCCCGAGAATTTCTGGAACATTGCCGCGCAGCAGCATCCAAACGGCGCAGCCGGTGTTTCGGAAGTCATGATGATTGCAGATAACCCGGCGGATCATGCCGAGTTTTTGAGCCATTTCACGGGGCAACGCGAGATGCAGTCGACGTCGGCGGGCCTCTCGGTTGAGACAGGGCGTGGTATCATCACCGTGATGTCCGAAGCATCAGCGGCATTCCGGTTCGGTAAAGCATTTGAGTCGAACCCTGCGCGCTTTGTCGGTTTTGCGGTGTCGGTGCCGGATATCAAAATACTCGAGGCTCGGCTTGTAGATCAAAAAATCACGTTTCAAAGACGCAATAAGTCGTTCGTTATTCCGTCCGATACTGCCTTCGGTGTTTCAATCGCATTCGAACAGGCATAAGTAGTCTCGGAAGCATTCTTGTCGAAAAATCATAATATTTGATGTAAGTAATCCTCATGAACACACAAGTCGCACAAAATCCTGTTGTTTCTGTAGGTCAAGTTTCCTTCGGCAACCGTCTTCCCTTCGTCTTGATTGCCGGTCCGTGCCAGATGGAAAGCCGCGAACATGCGCTTGAAATGGCTTCCGCGCTGAAGCAAATCACGGATCGGTTGCACATTCCCTTCGTGTTCAAAGCGTCATTCGACAAGGCAAACCGGACATCCGGGTCAGCCGCTCGGGGCATTGGACTTGCGAAGGCCATGGAAGTTTTTGCTGAGATCAAATCAAAACTCGGCCTTCCTGTTATCACAGACGTTCACGATGCCGCGCAATGCGCGCCAGTGGCCGAAGTGGTCGACATTTTACAAATTCCGGCGTTCCTCTGCCGACAAACGGACCTTTTGCTTGCAGCTGCGGCGACAGGCCGGGCGATCAACGTCAAAAAGGGTCAGTTTCTGGCACCTTGGGATATGAAAAATGTTGCCGCTAAAATAACGGGCGTCGGCAATCCGAACGTTCTCGTCTGCGAGCGCGGCGCTTCATTCGGCTATAATACGCTTGTTTCCGATATGCGCTCACTGCCCATCATGGCGCGGGATACGGGCGCGCCCGTCGTTTATGACGCCACCCACTCCGTACAGCAGCCAGGCGGGCAGGGCGGATCGTCAGGCGGGCAACGCGAGTTCGTGCCTGTTCTCGCTCGTGCTGCCATCTCGATCGGTGTGTCGTCCGTCTTTATCGAAACCCATGAAGAACCCTCGCGCGCGCCGTCCGACGGACCGAACATGGTTCCCTTGAACGAGATGGAATCATTGCTGGCTGACCTCAAAGCGTTCGACCAATTGGCGAAAGCACGGCCTCTTTTCGGATAATTTTGTCTGTCATTGTTCTGTCATGGCGCGGGAGTATCCGGCCATTATGAACAAAGCGAATTTCTCCTATTCCGATGAGTCGCAACCGCTCTTGCAGCGCGCAGCGATCCAGTTGATCGAAAAGGCCACCGGCCAGCCGAAACTCCGAAGGCTTTATCTCGAATATCAACGCGCTCCGGTCAAAGGTGAGAGCTTCTGGCAAGCCTCTGTCCGCAAACTCGATATTCGTCCGTCGTTTGAAATCACAGACCTTAAAAACATCCCGTCAACTGGCCCTGTCGTTATTGTCGCAAACCATCCGTACGGCGTGCTCGACGGCTTGGTGATGTGTTGGCTGATCGAGAAGGTTCGCTCAGATTTTCTTGTTTTGACACATTCGGCTTTGCTCAGAGCGCCTGAAGCGCGGCCCTATCTTCTTCCGGTTGATTTTACCGGCACGAAAGAAGCATTTGAAACAAATCTCCAGACCCGGGACCGCGCTCGGAAGCATCTGGCGGAAGGCGGCTGCATTGTTGTGTTTCCCGCCGGCGCAGTGTCAACGGCACCGGATAAACTCGGGCGGAAACCAGCAACCGATTGGCCTTGGCAGCCCTTCACCGCACACTTGATCCAGCGATCAAAGGCGACAGTTGTTCCGATTTTTTTCAGTGGGCAGAATAGCCGCCTGTTCCAGATCGCAAGCCACATCAGCGCGACATTGCGGCTCTCTTTGATTTTCAAAGAAGTGCATGACCGGATCGGTACTGAACTACCGCTCGTCATTGGCGAACAGATATCAGCGTCCGAGATTTCAGAGATTTCTGACCGCGCCGCACTAACGGTGATGTTGCGGGATCGGACCTATGCTCTCGCCGGGCGATTGCCCTCGAATGTGTCGACGATTGTTTCTTTCAAATGCAGTCCCAAAGCCGATTTCGCAGATAGATTTCGCCAAGTGGTCCGAAAGATCGACGGTTTACGGGCACGGCGGTCAAAATTTCGGCGTTCTGCCTAGTTGCATTCGGTGTCAGAGCGCGTATTGAGAAGTATCAAAAGCCTCACTCAAGAGTACGTTCAACTGCACGTAAAAAGCCGTTGAAATGTGCTCGACCTAAAACGGAGCCCTGGAATGACCGCCATTATCGATATCCATGCCCGCCAGATTCTCGACAGCCGGGGCAATCCGACCGTTGAAGTCGATGTCACTCTCGAAGACGGAACAATGGGCCGCGCAGCAGTGCCTTCCGGTGCCTCGACGGGTGCCCATGAGGCTGTTGAACTTCGGGATGGTGACAAGAAGGTCTATCTCGGAAAAGGCGTTCTCAAGGCCATCGAAAGCGTGAACACCGAAATCTATGAAGCACTGGGCGGAATGGATGCCGAGGATCAGGTGGCGATTGACGAAGCCATGATTGCACTCGACAGTACCCCGAACAAGGCACGCCTCGGCGCGAATGCGATCCTGGGTGTTTCGCTCGCTGTCGCAAAGGCTGCTGCTGATGCGAGCGCCTTACCGCTTTATCGTTACATCGGCGGCACTTCGGCGCGCACTTTGCCGGTTCCCATGATGAACATCGTCAATGGCGGTGCCCACGCCGATAACCCGATCGATTTTCAGGAATTCATGATCATGCCTCTAGGGGCGCCGAGCTTTTCGGAAGCCTTGCGGATGGGTGCGGAGATCTTCCACACGCTGAAAGGCGCGTTGAAGAAGGCAGGTCACAACACCAATGTCGGCGATGAAGGCGGGTTCGCACCAAATCTGCCATCCGCTGAAGCGGCACTTGATTTCTGCATGAAGGCAATCGAGGCCGCTGGCTATAAGCCCGGAAAAGACATCTTCCTCGCCATGGATTGCGCAGCGACTGAATTTTTCAAAAAGGGCGCCTATCATTACGAGGGTGAGGGCAAAGTTCGCTCGATCGAGGAGCAAGCCGAATATCTCGCAAAGCTCGCGAGTGCCTATCCGATTGTCTCGATCGAAGACGGACTGTCCGAGGATGATTGGGAAGGCTGGAAACTTGTCACCGATCTGATTGGTAAGAATTGCCAATTGGTTGGCGACGATCTTTTCGTCACAAATGTGGAGCGTCTTTCGGATGGCATCAAGCGTGGCGTCGCCAATTCCATTCTCGTGAAAGTAAACCAGATTGGCTCGCTCACCGAGACGCTCGCTGCCGTCGATATGGCACATCGTGCCGGATATACCGCCGTCATGTCGCATCGCTCGGGCGAGACCGAAGACTCCACGATTGCTGATTTATCGGTCGCGACGAATTGCGGTCAGATCAAGACAGGCTCTCTCGCGCGCTCGGATAGGTTGGCAAAGTATAATCAGCTGCTTCGGATCGAGGAAGAACTGGGGTCGATGGCGCGATATGCAGGAGCTGCAGCACTGAAATCAGGTCGTTAAAACACGGGAGGCCGCGATGGCATTGACGTCTCACCGGGTCAATCAGGCCAGGTGGGTCGTCCCGTTTCATCGGGCTTTACATCTCCTTAACGAACTCGTGGCAGAACCTTCCCATGGTGGTCAAACGGCGTTTCCGAGGTTTCGGCTTTTTCATCGCGCTCTATGTCGCATCGTTTGGCGCGTCCGCATTTTTCATTCTCGAAGCCCAGAACGGTAGCCGTGGTGTGGAGCGTAACGTGTTGATCCAGGCGGATGTTCGTCGACTTGAGACCGAACTAGAGACGGTTCGGCGCCAGCGCTCTGAAATCGAACGTAGAAATGCTCAGCTTTCCATTCAGTCTCTGGACGCTGATTTCCTCGACGAGCGTGCGCGCGCCGTATTGAATGTCGCAAATTCGAACGAGGTTGTGATCCCCCTGCCTTGAGGAGAGGTGCAAACCATGCGGATTCGGAATATCTCCCATTCGAATCCCGACAGTTTTTGTCCGGTTGACGCCAATGTCTTTTTTGGAAATTCACTGATAAAACAAGATGTTCGCCGGTTTTCTGCAGAATTTATAGTGAACCTGTTATAAGTTCTTTTTAATAAAGTAAGCAATTTCAATTATTTAGTTTATGTGTTGCGGATAGAAAGTCTGATATTTTTTCTCGCCACGCGGACAAGTTTCAGCTAGTGTTCTTGAATGACGTCAGGGAGGAGAAAGATATGGCGATTGCCGCCCGTAAAACTTCCGCATCTGCACGAGCCGCGCCCGTCAAGGCGACCTCGAAGAGAAATTCTCAGCCGCGCGAGTTCACGCGGAGCGAGGAATTGTCGGCCTACCGCGAAATGCTTCTCATCCGCCGGTTCGAGGAGAAGGCAGGCCAGATGTACGGAATGGGCCTGATCGGCGGATTTTGTCACCTTTACATCGGTCAGGAGGCGGTGGTTGTCGGGATGCAGATGGCATCGAGGGATGGCGATCAGATTATCACAGGCTATCGCGACCATGGACACATGATTGCCTGCGGGATGGACCCGAGAGGGGTGATGGCGGAATTGACGGGGCGTCGCGGGGGGCTTTCCAAGGGCAAGGGTGGCTCGATGCACATGTTCAGCGTTGAGAAGAATTTTTTTGGTGGGCATGGCATTGTAGGAGCGCAGGTGTCGCTCGGAACCGGTCTCGCTTTTGCTAATCATTACCGTGGCAACTCCAGCGTATCGATCACCTATTTCGGGGACGGTGCCGCTAATCAGGGGCAGGTCTATGAATGCTTCAATATGGCCGAACTCTGGAAGCTGCCGATCGTCTACGTGATCGAAAACAACCGATACGCAATGGGGACGTCCGTCAATCGTGCATCCGCCCAGACCGACTTCTCGAAGCGCGGACTTTCATTCAATATTCCTGGCGAGCAAGTTGACGGAATGGATGTCCGGGCTGTGAGGGATGCCGGTGAACGTGCCATTCAATGGTGCCGGGGAGGGAAGGGTCCCTACATCCTCGAAATGCAGACATATCGGTATCGGGGTCACTCCATGTCGGACCCTGCGAAGTATCGTTCCAAGGACGAAGTTCAGAAGATGCGCGAAGATCACGACCCGATTGAACAGGTTCGGCATCGTTTGCTCGGTCCATGGCACGTCTCGGAGGGCGAACTGAAAGAGATCGACGCAAAAGTCCGAGAGATTGTGAACGAGGCCGCGGAATTTGCGACGAATGATCCCGAGCCCGATCCGTCGGAATTGTGGACGGATATTCTGAAGTGATCATGGCATGGATGGCGAGCGGAATATGAAAATCCTGCTGCCCGGTCATTCTGCCCTTGTTTTCCTGTATTCAACGGAGCCCGCTCCCCATGCCGATTGATATTCTGATGCCGGCGCTCTCTCCCACAATGGAGAAGGGCAATCTCACAAAGTGGCTGAAAGCGGAAGGTGACCGCGTAAAGTCCGGGGATGTGATTGCCGAGATCGAAACCGACAAGGCAACCATGGAAGTCGAGGCGGTTGATGAAGGTGTTCTGACGTCCATTCTCGTTCCAGCCGGCACTCAGGATGTTGCCGTCAATGCGGTAATCGCGCGCGTGGCGGTTGACGGTGAGACCGCGCCGTCTCCGGGGTTGGCTGTCGTGTCGCCGGCTATCCCTCGGCTAGATTCGGTGCCATCCCCGCCGGCCCCGGTCGCTTTTCATCCCGAACCGGTTGCAAAAATGTCGTCGTATGACGCATCTGGCGAGATCCCTGCGGGCACGGAAATGGTCATGATCACGATGCGTGAGGCTTTGCGTGATGCGATGGCCGAGGAGATGCGCGCCAATGACTCCGTTTTTGTCATGGGTGAGGAAGTTGCCGAATACCAGGGCGCTTACAAGATAACGCAGGGATTGCTTCAGGAATTTGGTCCGCGTCGCGTTGTGGATACCCCGATTACGGAGCACGGCTTTGCAGGAATCGGAGTCGGCGCGGCACTGACGGGTTTGCGACCGATCATTGAATTCATGACTTTCAACTTCGCGATGCAGGCGATTGATCACATCATCAATTCCGCTGCTAAAACCCTTTACATGTCCGGTGGTCAGATGGGATGCCCGATCGTGTTTCGCGGTCCGAACGGTGCCGCGGCCCGGGTCGCCGCCCAGCACAGCCAGGATTATGCCGCCTGGTACTCCCAGATACCCGGCCTCCTCGTCATTTCCCCCTCCAATGCCGCTGACGCCAAGGGATTGCTGAAGGCAGCCATCAGGAACCCGAACCCCGTTGTTTTTCTCGAAAACGAAATTCTATACGGCCAGATCGGCGCGGTGCCGAAGATTGATGATTTTGTTCTTCCGATCGGCAAGGCGCGAATTTCCCGTGAGGGATCCGAAGTCACGATTGTATCGTTTTCGATTGGCATGACCTATGCAATGAAGGCTGCAGATGAACTCGCATCACAAGGCATTTCCGCCGAGGTGATTGATCTTCGGACAATCCGCCCGATGGATATCGCGACCGTTCTGGCATCCGTTCAGAAGACGCATCGCTGCATCACCGTCGAGGAGGGCTGGCCGCAATCCGGTGTCGGCGCCGAGATTTCCGCTCAAATCATGGAGCATGCATTTGATTGGCTGGATGCACCGGTCAAGCGGATTACGGGCAGGGATGTTCCTATGCCTTATGCCGCTAATCTGGAGAAACTCGCATTACCGGCAGTTTCCGAGGTGGTAGAGGCGGCGAAAGCTGTCTGTTATCGATAATTGCGGAGAGTACCATGGCCGTCAATGTCCTCATGCCCGCCCTTTCACCGACGATGGAGAAGGGCAATCTGGCAAAATGGCTGAAGAAGGAAGGCGATCTTGTAAAATCCGGTGACGTTTTGGCTGAAATCGAAACCGACAAAGCGACGATGGAGGTCGAAGCTGTTGACGAAGGCATTCTGGCGAAGATCGTGGTAGCCGGTGGGTCGCAGGACGTCGCTGTCAATCAGGTGATCGCAATCATTGCGACCGAGGGTGAAGACGCCTCAAACGTGGCATCGGTTCCTGCGGTAGAACCGGCAAAGGCACCAGGTGCGGTTCAGTTTACACCGGCAGCCGCCACACTCGCGCCCGCTACAGGCGCGTCAACTCAGTCAGCGCCTTCAGCGGTTTCGAAACTCTTCGCGTCGCCGCTCGCCCGCCGCATGGCGAAGGAGAGTGGTATCTCTCTTGCCGCTATCGCTGGTTCCGGACCGCATGGCCGGATTGTCGAGCGTGACGTGAAGGCCGCAATCTCTGGCGGTGCCACCCTCGCAGCACCGGTTGCCGTCGCAAGTGCTGCGCCGATTGCTTTGCCGCCTCTTGCCGCCGGATTGTCCGACGACTCGATCAAAAAGCTATTTTCACCCGGCAGTTTTATTGAAGTCCCGCACGATACGATGCGCAAGACGATTGCTCGGCGTTTGCTTGAATCGAAACAGACGGTTCCGCATTTTTATGTCTCGGCTGATTGTGAGCTTGATCGCCTTTTG
>JBJTDR010000100.1:0-17507 GCA_046092445.1 Hyphomicrobiales bacterium
CCCCCGTTTTTCCACGGAACAGGCGCGGAGTGGAGATGTGTTGGAGAGGGTTTGGCCTGTGGGCAAAAGGCGGCAAAGCGGCGCTGGACATGTCGGGAGCGAGTGTTTATAAGCCCCCATGACCGCACGGTTCAGGCCCCGTCCGCGATCGCCCGAGTAGCTCAGTTGGTAGAGCAAGCGACTGAAAATCGCTGTGTCGGTGGTTCAATTCCGCCCTCGGGCACCAATGCAAGCATCATCCTTGATCCATGATCCGGTTTTTCCGTCGGGACACTTTGTCTTTGGAAAAACATGACGATTTCATTCCCGATGAGTTTGGACATCCCCGCTTCCGCCATGCGCTTTTGGCTTGCTGCCTTGGTGTATCGATTAACTTCATTTGACGTTTGGTGACCCGTAATTGCACGGATCTCGTGCTCTGTCGCACCTGCCTCACCACGACTTTGTTTTCACGATATTGAATGTATAATTCAGTCAATAAAATAATGTGCCGACCTAGATAGCAGAAAAAAGCTATTTATGTCAGATGGTTAGTGTTAGGCAAAAAGTCGACTACCGACAAGTATACAAATAGGGTTGAGAAAGCAATTCGTGGTTGGTGGCACGGCTCGAACGGCCGCCGAACCGGTTGGCGTCAACCGCCATACAGCAACACGTCAGTTCCGCAAACTACACGAGATCATCGCCGGGCAGATGGCGGCAGAGGCTTGCTTTCTCGACGACGAGCGCTATTTCGGCGCGGTTCGAAAGGGCAAGCGGGGACGGGGTATCGCCGGAAAGGTACCGGTCTTCGGTCTTCTCAAGCGTGGCGGCGGGGCAACCTCTTGGCGACGCTCCTGAAATGGAGTAAAAATTTATACTATAACCTTATCTAGGCCCGTCCCTAAAATTGAATGAAAATGCTGCAATTTGGTAGTAACTGACAATAAATACTGATAAAACATGTCAGTTTTTCGGGAGCTTTTAAATGTACAGATCCAAGCGTTTCGCGCGCCGGGCTGAACGACCTGTCAACCTCGACACATTTGTAGCTGAAGATCATAGCCTCGGGCTCAAAGCGATGAATGGTCCAGCCGACCCCTCGCCCACTCTTGTTATGCAAGCCGGACGCATCATAGAGATGGATGGAACGCCCGAAGAGCAATTCGACACGATTGATCGTTACATTGCGACTCATTCCATCGATCGAACAATTGCAGTTGAGGCAATGGCCACGTCCTCACTTAAGCTCGCGCGGATGCTCGTCGATATTAATGTGCCACGCCAAGATCTTCTCAAGCTGCTGGGAGGTTGCACACCTGCAAAGCTCTGCGAGATCGTTGGACACTTGAATGTCGTCGAGATGATGATGGCAATGCAGAAAATGCGAGCAAGGCGAACGCCCGGCAACCAGGCTCATGTTACGAACTGGAGAGAGAATCCGGTTCTGATGGCCGCTGACGCAGCAGAAGCTGCATTGCGAGGTTTCGATGAACTTGAGACAACATGCCGAGTCGCACGAATGGCACCCTTCAATGCGCTTGCTCTTCTCGTAGGATCGCAGACTGGTCGCGGCGGGGTTTTAACCCAGTGCGCAGTTGAGGAAGCGCTCAATCTTCGACTTGGCCTCAAGGGATTGACGACATACGCAGAGACGCTCTCGGTATACGGCACCGATGAAGCACTTCGCGATGGAGACGACACGCCATGGTCCAAAGGCTTCCTCGCCTCGGCATATGCATCACGTGGCATCAAGATCCGCTTCACCTCAGGCACGGGCGCGGAAACGCTCATGGGTTATGAGCATGGTCGATCCATGCTTTATCTCGAAGCACGCTGCCTTCTACTAGCTAAAGGTGCAGGCGCCCAAGGTGTACAGAATGGTGCTATTTCCTGTGTCGCTCTGACGGGCGCATTGCCCGAAGGAGTACGAGCAATTCTCGCTGAAAATCTCATTGCAGCATCAATTGGGCTTGAGGTAGCCAGTGGCAATGACGCCATGTCTTCTCATTCCGATATGCGAAAGACAGCCAAGTTGATGCTTCAGTTCCTTCCGGGAACGGATTTCATCACGAGCGGCTACTCCTCCATGCCCCGACGGGACAACATGTTCGGCGGCGGAAATTTTGATGCTGAGGATCTCGATGACTGGATGGTGATCCAGCGGGATATGCGCGTGAATGCCGGAATACATCCGGTCACCGAAAATGAAGTTCTTATGGTAAGGCGTCGCGCAGGCGAAGCGATGCGAGCGGTGTTTGAGTCTTTTGGTTTTCCATCGATTACTGAACATGAAATCGAGGCAGCCGTCGAGGCTTATGCCTCAGACGACATGCCAGAGCGCGACCTCGTCGCCGACATCAAGGCCGCCGAGGACTTCCTCGCTGGGCCGTCCACCGCGCTCGACGTTGCGAGGGCACTATTGGATGGAGATTTTGACGACATAGCGGCAAATATCCTGTCGATGCAGCGGGTTCGGATTAGCGGCGACTATCTCCAGCCTGCAGCCGTGCTTGATGCCAATTTCGGCGTAAAGAGCGCATTTTCGGACCGGAACGACTACGAAGGACCGGGCACCGGCTATCGTCTTTCTGGCGAGGAGTGGGAACGGCTTCGTCGCATCCCGCAGGAGCAGAGTGCCGCACGGCTTGTGCCCACGTCCCGAAGAACTTCCCAAGAGCCTTGGCTGACTGAAAAGGGTTCGGCGACTTCAGGCAGAGATAATGAAGTGGTGCTCGGTGTGGGCCCAGCCTTCGGTGAAAGCCTCGATAACACGCTTTGCGGCCTCAATCATCGGGAGGTAATTTCAGCAATTGCCGAGGGCGTCGCATCCCGTGGTCTTCAGCTTAGGGTCGTCCGCATTGGCGACAGCGCCGATCTTGGAATCATCGGAACCCGTGCTGCATCGATTTCCGGCAGCGGAATCGGGATCGGACTGCAATCAAAAGGGACGACTGTGATTCAAAGGAAAGGCCTGGCGCCGCTTAACAACCTCGAACTCTTCTCACAAGCACCGCTTCTCTCACGCGACGCATATCGCCAGATCGGCGTTAATGCTGCCTGTTTTGCACGTGGCGAACCGCCAATGCCGGTACCGGTCCGTGTCGACAACATGGCGAGGCTGAGGCTTATCGTTCATGCCATGCTAATGCACAAGCGCGAGATTGCCGCCATCGATCCATCACGGCCACTTCAAGCGCTGGAGATATCTCCATGAATCAGAATGATAACGAAGACATCCGTCGAAAGGAATCAACATTACCGCCGGCGGACGTCACGCTTGAAGCGCTCCGCAACAATCGTCTCTCGCCTGACGATGTCACCATTCGAAAAAGCGAACTCGAACGTCAGGCTAGCCTTGCAGAAGCTCAGGGATATGAACAGCTCGCCCGTAATTTTCGTCGAGCGGCGGAACTGGTGGCAGTACCAGGCGACGTACTGCTTGAGACTTACGACAGACTTAGACCAGGCCGTAGCCGTTATGTTGATCTGCTAGCCATGGCACAGGAGTTCGCCGCCCGCTACGATGCACCAGAAACTAGTGCCTATATTCGTGAGGCGGCAGAGACATACCGAGCGCGCGGGCTCCTACGGGAATGAACCACAACCACACTTAGTCTCAATAACTAACTCAAAACTTCAATTGGCCAACAAGCTCAGTATCCTTGTGCCTGAACCATTCGAAACTTGCTGGAAAAGCAACGGAAAAAGCACAATGAAATGAGAACAATGCTCCCGTCCCATATTCTGATAGGTATCTGAAAAATCATCCCGCCCCGGGCATCATTGCACCAGATAAGCCCGTGGGACAATATGTGCTCCGGGAACGGACTGTTTCAGTATACAGCAACGAATTACCGTTGGTGCCCTCAGAACAGATTGGACACCTCCGGGAAAAGAGAAGGAAATCAACGATCGCTGGCCTGTCCCACGTCCCGCTGACTTATTGCAATTGTAAGGACGGAACCGCCCGCGCTCGGGCAGCAAACATATCCCTCATGAACCTCCTGCATTTCTTCATCGAATGCCAAGTGATTCCTTTGCGGTATCCAAAACTTCTATCTTGAAATCAATATGTTAACTTTGTAGCCGCCTCACGCGTGTTGTAGAAAATCGTCAATCAGTGCCGTGGCTTGATCGGGCGCATCGACAACCGAAATATGGGCCGAGTCGATCGCCTCGAACCGTCCGCGAGGCAGCACGGCGGCAGCCCTGCGGAGGTCCGCCAGCGGGTACATGGCGTCATGCCGTCCCGCCACGAACAAGGTCGGCGCCGTGATCATGTGCATGCGCGGTGCGATCGGGTCACGGTCGACCAGAACGGAACGGACGGATCGCGCGAGCGAGGCACCATCCGCTTCACGCAGATGCTGGTGGAAATCCCGGAGCATTTCACCGCCCCGTTCCCGTGTCGCCGGCAAAAAAAAGGCTTTCGCGACGCCCTCCCGATAGATGCCCGAGGTATGAATCCAGCGGGCGCCCCAGACAATGAAGCGATCACCGAAGCCAGGCCCGTCCGATTTCGTGTCGACAGGCGTGTTCAGCATGACCAAGGCTCGCACACGATCAGGGTGCGCAATCGCAAACTCGCCGGCCGCAAGCCCGCCCCACGATGTGCCGATAGCGATGACGGGCTTCCTGATACCAAGAAAATCGAGAACCTCGCTGATGGCTTCACCGCACCTTGCCATCGCAAAAGTATCCGGCGCCGCTTCGCTTTCGCCATGGCCGGGACCATCAATAACAACCAGGCGGTAACGGTCGCGCCAGGCATTGATTTGTTGGCGGTAAATGCGATGGTCGGAGAGAATGGCGGGCCACAGCACAATCACCTCCTGTTCCGCGTCCTGCGATCCGGTATCCCGCACAGCGAGGCGACCGATTGATGTCCACGCAAGTCGGCTGATCGGCAGCAGCGACCCGCCCGTCGATCCGGCTGCAGAAGGTGTGGCAGAAAGTGTCGACGCGTCGTTGCTCATCTTGGAAGTTCCTAAAGTAAACGATGTTTACATACATTTAAGGCCTTGCAGAGCAGATGTAAACAGCGATAACATAAAAAGATGTCGAACATCGTCACGCCCACCGGCGATCCGCCCGCCGACCCGTCAAAGACGGAATCCCGTGCGTTTCACCACGGCAATCTGCGGCGCGCTCTGCTGGAAGCAGCGCTGACCGCCTCCGATATTGAGGGCATTTCACTTCGACAAATCGCAGCGCGTGTTGGTGTCACTCCTGCAGCAGCCTACAGGCACTTCGAAAATCGCGAGGCACTGCTCGACGAGGTGGCTCGGATCGGCTTTGATCGTCTGGCAATGCGTTTCGCCCGGGCTTTCGATATTTTCCGCGTACCGGCAGACGCCCCTGAGGCCAGGTCACGCCTGATCCGTCTGGCAGAGGCCTATCTCCAATTCGCTGACGAGGAAACCGCCCTGTGGCGCTTGCTCTTCGGCACACACGGTGCACGCTATCGTGCGACGGGGCGTCCGAACGGGCGGCCCGACACCTATTCTTACCTGACTGTTGCGCTGGACGGATTGTATCACACCGGTACCATCGTACGCGCGACGGATGCTCGCGACGAGTTTTTCGCCTGGAGCGCCATTCACGGAGCGGCAGCATTGCGTAACGGACACACATCGTCCGCGCTGGCTCCGGTCGCACAACTTGCGCAGGAGATTGCGCTGCGCGTCATCCGGAGCGTGCAATCACCGCCATGATCCGTCAGTCAATCTTCCCCATTTGGCACATCATCGGAATCGTCAGACCTCGAAACGGTGAAGAAGGCATTGTCGCGGTCTTCGCTCGTGGTTCGGAGGGTTCACCAGAATTGGCTCTTAACACAAGGTCAGGCAGTTGGCGGTTGAATAACTTGGATGCTGGGAAGCATCCGGCCGGACTGAGCCCGGTTTGAAGTGCATGGATTCGGAGGATGCATGGAATGCGCATATAACCGACCATATCAAACAACACATGAGAGCTCTCCTTGATGAGCAATAAGATGCTTTTCCTTTCTTTTGGCAACCATGCGGGATGATGATCAGTGATTGCCAAATCGAGCCGCGCTTGAACACAGTCAAGCTCGGACTTCATCGGTGCTATCGAGGTCGTGCCTTGTTCAGATGTCGTTCATCCGGGAGAAATTAGAAGCATCTTGTAAAAAGCTGGAGCGGTGATCCCGAAGTCGAAACCCGGATTGAGGTGATCGGTCGTAGGGAGCGCTTGTCCGCATCAAACTTTGCCGATCTGACGAAATATCATACCAAGGCCGTGTGTTCGAATGAAGATGAGCGCTGTTGACTCGGATGCCCGGTCTGTCCCCAATGCCGACTTCTCTGCCCGCGCTGGGCGACGTGAAAGCGGACTCTATTCCGGTGGACGAGGAAAGCTGCTCCGGATCGTGTCGGGGCCCTATCTTCAGGTCTTGCTCGCGCTCCTCATCGGTATCTTTCTCGTCGGACTTGCCAGATTTGTTTTCGCCGATTCAACCCTGTCGAGTGAAGATGCGACGATCAATCTGATGTTCGCGGCATTTCTGACGATTCTGTCCGCACTCACTCTCGCCGCTCTAACGCACAGTCCGCTGCCCTATGGTTTATTCTACACATTCATGGTCAATTCGGCCTTTTTTCTTATCGGTTTGTTAACGTTGGTTGCCTTCTACGGGTATTTCGGTCACGTCGACTTCATTGCCTATTATGTCCTCTCAACCATGATCCTTGGTTTCACTGTCTGGTTGAGTGTGCGAAACATCCGCTACACATTTCATCAGATTTCGAGCTCACGCCCCTATACCTTCAAGCGTTCGGACAAGGTCGCCGTAATCGGGCTCGAAAATCCGGACGTCGTTCCATCGGACACGATTGACGGGGTGATTGTCGATTTCTCGCAGGACATCACACCCGAATGGGAGAGGTATCTCGCACAGTGCAGTCTGAACGGGGTCAAGATATTCGATCTCGTCGAGCTGATCGAGGCGATTGATGGGCGCCTTCCCTTCGAAAATGCCGGTCAGATCGCCGTGAACTGGCGCTACGGCTTTGCTTTCTACGTTCCCATGAAACGCATTCTTGATCTGGCTTTCGCGCTTGTCATCCTGCCGGTCTTTCTTGTCGTGATCGCCGTCGCAGCAATAGTTGTCCGGCTGGACAGCCCCGGCTCGGCGTTCTTTGTCCAGCAACGGGTCGGCTATAAAGGTCGCAAGTTCAACATCTACAAACTCCGGACAATGAAATCTCGCGGCATTTTCACTGAGAACGCCGATTTCACCCGTGAAAACGACCCCCGCATCACGCGAATTGGCCGCCTCCTCCGCAAGACACGGATCGACGAATTTCCGCAGATCATCAACATTATAAAGGGCGATATGAGCTGGATCGGTCCGCGTCCGGAGTCCGCCCCTCTGGCGGAATGGTACGAGCGGGAAATTCCCCTCTATGCCTATCGGCATCTCGTCCGTCCAGGGATCAGTGGCTGGGCCGCCGTCCATCAGGGCAATGTGGCAGAGATCGATGCTGCAAGGATCAAGTTGATGTATGACCTCTACTACATCAAGAATTTCTCGTTCGCTCTCGATTTCATGATCGTGCTCCGAACCTTTTTCGTCATGCTGACCGGATTTGGCTCACGCTGAAGTCGTCGTAACGCAATTTCAATCTTCATCTCCTAAATGTCGATCTGCCGGGCCCTTGGAGAGGCGCTTGCCGAGACACGCACGACAGCCATCTTCTCAGACTGCTTGGCCCTTCCGAACGGGCAGTCTCGTCGCGCGGAAGTATTCTGCACTGTGGGAGGTATGCCGTTGATCAGCGAAGCGCTCGAGCTGGAACGCCAGGGAAAACTGACCGAAGCCATCGAATATCTGTCCCGTTCGATCGATGCCGTCAGAAACACCGCATCACCGCTTCCGCGTGGCGCCTATCCGCTCATGTCACGATTACTGCTCAAAATCACCCGTTTTGCGGAAGCTGAGAAATATATCCGTGCGGGCTTGCAGCAGAACCCCAAGGATTTTGATCTTCTCAACATGCTCGGTATCGCCCTTCGACGCCTCGGGAGCGCAGACGAAGCACTTAAGGCTCTCGATCAGGCCCATCGTGTCAATCGGAAACATCTGGCACCACTCGTCAACAAGGGAAACATCTTTCTGGACCTGCGCCAAAGCGACAAGGCCATTGCGACCTTCTCGCAATTGATCCGCCTGAACCCGAAAAATGCGGAATTCCATCGCCTATTAGGCGTCTCCTACATCCTCGCTGGCGACCTTGCCCGCGCACTCCCCAAACTTGATGCAGCCTGCCGTCTGGGACCGAACGATGTCGCGAACTGGATTGACCGTGCAAAAGCCGACACCGATTATGAGCGGCACGCGGAGGCCCTGGCCATTGTGGAGCGCGGTCTCCAACACCTGCCCGACAATCAGAGACTGTTCGAAGCCCGCATCATGATCCTGCGCCGCAGCGGTCGTTTCCCCGAGGCGGAAGCGCATCTCCTGAAGCGCATTGAAACAGACCCGAACGATTCATGGGCGCATTTCCAACTGGCGGAGACAGTCGGCCGCTTTGATCGCCCGCGCGGCAATATCCACTATCAGAAAGCCGTCGAGCTGAGCCCCTCGAACCAGAACTACTGGATCAACCTTGCCAATAGTCTCGATCGCACCCGTCAGGGAGACGAAGCGGCGAATATCCAGTCAGCCTATGAGGCAGTCCTGAAGGCCATGTCCCTCGGCTCTCTGCCGTCACGACAATTGCGCATGGCCCGGAATATCCTCGTCCGCATCGGGCGTTTCGATCTCGTATCTCAGCTCGGCACGTTCCGCGATCTCGGTCGCGGCTGGGCGAATGAGAGCCTGCACGATGCGCTCCATTATCATCTCGCTCGCGTCGAAACGCCCGAGGATCGCTTCGAAATCCTCGAGCAACACCGCATCTGGGGACGGATCGAAGAAGCAAAGGCCAAACTCAACCCGGTCACAGCACCTAAAAATCTTGAAAAACGCGAAAAGATCCGCCTCGGCTTCATGTCGTCAGACCTCCGCAATCATCCCGTATCCTATTTCGCAATGCCGCTTTTCGACCATGTCGACCGTGCGAAGTTCGAGCTCTACTGCTATTCCTACAGTCGCAACCAGCCCGACACCGTTCAACAATATCTGGCATCGCGCGTTGATGCCTTTCGCTGGAACAAAGCCATCGGGGACCGCGACGCCGCACAACTCATTGCAAACGATGCTCTCGATATGCTCTTCGAGCTGGGCAGTTCCACCGATATGAACAAGCTGGAGGTCATGGCCTACAAGGCCGCTCCCGTTCAGGCGAGCTGGCTCGGCTACCCGCATTCAGCGGGCCTTGAAACCATCGATTACATTCTCGTTGACCCCTATATCAACCCGGACGACCCAAAACTTCTTGTCGAGAAGCCGTTCTTGATGCCCGATAGCTGGGTCGCCATGGGCCGCCTCGGCTTCAACGAAGCGGAAGTCATCGCAACCGGCACGCCCGAGGAGCGCAACGGTTTCATCACCTTCGGCACCGCCAACAATCCCTATAAATACGGGCCCTCCGTTCTCCAGACATGGGCACAAATCGTTAAATCGGTCGATGGCTCCAAATTCCGCTTCGTGCGCCCCGAAAGCGGGGTTCCCGCGTTCCGCGACGCCATGGAAAAGGCCTTCGCGGCGGAAGGCGTCAGCGCTGACCGTCTCATCTTCACCGCCGTCCGGGGCACCCATATGCGGTGGTACAACGAGATGGATATTTCTCTCGACACCTTTCCCCAGACGGGCGGCACGACAACCTGCGAGTCCCTCTTCATGGGCGTTCCGGTCATCACCCTCGTCGGTCCGGCCTTTTTCGAGCGCCTCAGCTATTCAAACCTGTCAAACGCAGGCCTTCCCGATCTGTGTGCGTTCTCGTTGGACGAATACCGCCAAAAGGCGATTGCTCTGGCGGCAGATGCCCCCAGACGTCGCGCCCTGCGCCACTCCCTGCGACAGGACATTAACCAGAAACCGCTCGGACAACCAAAAAAATTTGCGCAGGATTTTTACGCACTAGTGCAGCAGATCGTCACCGAACGCAGATAAGCGGGTCAACTCCCGGGTGTCACCGCGCCGCATAACGTTGCGCACCTACTTTGTGCATCTGCCAATTCTCGAGATAAATCCGCGCCAGCACCGGATCACGCAGCAGCAGCAGATTTTCGGCATTCCGCTTGCGCGCCGCTTCCGTGAAATTATACGACCCCGTCAAAACACGTTCGCCATCGATAATGATCACCTTGTTATGCGCAATCGCACAGCACGTATCGATCCAGAGCGGAACGCCCTGCGCCCCGAGATAGCCGAACATCCCGCCCCGCGCTCGAGGCTGGCTCCGGTCAAGGATCACCTCCACCGACACCCCGCGATTTTTCGCACCCACAAGCGCCTCGGCAATATCCCGCGACGTGAAACTATAGGCTTGCACATGGATTGAACGCTTCGCCCGCGAAATCTCGCTCAAAATCAGATCCGCACAATTCCCGGCGGGCGAGAAACAGACATCCCAGATTTTGGCAGCTTGCTCGGCGCGGACGGAACCAATCCCGCTGAATGCCAGAACCGCAAAGACAACAACAAAGAGTGTTGACAACGCGCGCGACAGCGACCGCCGTCGCGGCATTGTCCAAGATAGGGTCGGAACGGCATCCGAAGTGAACAATCCAAACCTCGCATCAGGTCGCCCAGCACGCACGTCACGATACATTATACACGCTTAAAGCGCAAAAATTAAAATTACAACCTAATCAAACTGGACAGCAAAGTGCCGATGCCCACGGACCCCACCGGGTGATTCGGTCATTTCCATGGTAAAAAGCAGAATGCGATGACAAATCCCGTCACCGCATACGACGTCAGACGCCTGCCGGTCGCTCAGCGCCAAACGCGCCGCCATCCGCCTCGTCATCGGGCGCGGCGGGAACGGCATACACACCTGTCAACCAGCGGGACAGGTCCACATCGGCGCAGCGTTGCGAGCAAAATGGCCGGAACTTCTCCTCCGTCACCCTTCGGCAGATCGGACATTTGAGTGCCGTGATTTTCTCGCCCGCTTTCGGCTTGTCATCATTCGCAGCCATGAGCGCCGATCATCCTTCTGAAATCATTGCGCCCGAAGCTCGAATGCGGGCAAATCCCTGACCTCGGAGCAATTGCGCGGTTTCATAAAGCGGCAAACCGACAACGCTCGAATACGATCCCGTCAACGAGATCACAAACGCCGCCGCCAACCCCTGAATCGCATAACCGCCAGCCTTGCCGTGCCACTCGCCCGACTGGATATAAAAGTCGATCTCCTGCACGGAGAGCCGCTTGATCTTCAACCGCGTTTCCACAAGACGCTCGGAGCGTTTACCGGCCTCGCTCATCAGACAAATCGCCGTATAGACGCGATGGCCCCGCCCCGATAATTGCTCGAGACACCGTCGCGCCTCCGCCTCGCTCTCCGCCTTCGGCAAAATGCGCGCGCCACAGGCGACAACCGTATCCGCCGCAAGGATCAAACAAGGCCCCGCCGTCACATCGGGTGCAAACATCTCGAGACAACGCCGCGCTTTCTCGCGCGCCAACCTCTTGGCAAGCGCAGTAGGGCGTTCACCCCGCAAGGGTGTCTCGTCAACATCTGCAGGAAGACATTTGTCGGGTTCAACGCCTATCTGCCGCAGCAGATCAAGCCGTCTGGGTGATGCCGATGCGAGGATCAATGTTTTTTGCGTTTCAATGCCTGCACGAGACAAGGTGATCTCCCCTCATGCCGATCGATGCCCGGCGAACAGACTTACTTGAACCGATAGGTGATACGTCCCTTGGTCAGGTCATAAGGCGTCATTTCAACCAGCACTTTGTCTCCAGCCAGCACACGGATGCGGTTCTTGCGCATCTTGCCAGCCGTGTGGGCGATGATCTCATGGTCATTTTCGAGCATGACACGAAACATCGCATTCGGCAGGAGTTCGGTCACCATGCCGGGAAATTCAAGAACTTCTTCTTTCGCCATTCGAAACCTTTGTTTGTCAGAGACATGCCACAATGAGGAAGCATGCGCGCATCTAGTAATTGAATTAAACTGATTTGTGAACCCGAACAAATCCGCCACCGAAGGACAGTCCCGATAGTGACGAGGCCTGTCGGCAGGAAAACTGAAATCAGGGCAACTTCGGCTCCTGAAGCGCCATCAGCCGGTAACGCCGAAACCCGACCGGAATGAGAAGGAGATAGAAGATCGTACACACCGTCAAAACTTCGAATGTGAACGTCACCAGAATTGCCACAAAAGCGACAACAGCCACGAAAAGCGGCATCACCCACGTGCGCGGAACGCGACTCCCCAGCGTTTTTCCCGCATAGGTCGGGATCCGGCTCACCATCATAAACGCAACAAACAGCGTGAACGCTGCTTCGATAGCCACAAATCCGTCCGGCGGATCGAAGCCGAGAACACGCACATACATCGGCAACAATAACACCAGCGCCCCCGCCGGCGCAGGAATACCCACAAAAAAGTTCTTTTGCCAGTCAGGCCGATCCGGATCATCGATCATCACATTGAACCGCGCCAGTCGCAGTGCCGATGCACAGGCAAACAACAAAACGACGATCCAGCCGAATGACTTCAGATGATGGAGAGACACTGTATACAGAATGATCGCAGGCGCGACGCCGAAACTGACAAAATCCGACAAACTGTCCAACTCCGCCCCGAACCTCGATGTTCCCTTCAGCAGGCGCGCAATCCGGCCATCGAGCGCGTCGAGAACGGCGGCAATCAGAATCGCAATCAATGCCGACTGGACATGACCTTCGATCACCAGACGCATGGCTGTCAGACCCGAGCCGAGCGATAACAATGTGATCAGATTCGGCAGAAGCACCCGCAACGGGACCGCCCGAAAACGTTTCGTCTCGGGTTCCCGTTCCGGTTCAAAAGGTGGGAACAGATCAGTCATTACAACCTCTGATAAGCAATCCCGGCAGGCACCACAAGTCCAACCCGCCGTCAGATCGTATTGAAAGACATCTTCGGGGCATCGCCGCCAATTCGGGCAATCACCGTCTCGCCCGCAATCGCCGTTTGCCCGACACCTACCAAAGGATGCACACCCTCCGGCAGATATACATCAACCCGCGAGCCGAACCGGATCAACCCAAAACGCTCGCCGACATTGAGCCTATCGCCCTCGTCGACGAAACTCGCAATCCGGCGCGCGATCAACCCGGCGATCTGCACGACACCAAACCGGTGCGCGCCCGTATCAATGATCAGCGCATTCCGCTCATTGTCCTCGCTGGCCTTATCCAGATCCGCATTGAGAAACAGCCCGGGCCGGTACGCGATCCGGTCGATCGTTCCGGATACCGGCACGCGGTTTACATGACAATTGAACACATTCATGAAAATCGAGATCCGCAGCATCGGCTCGTCCGACAAATCCAGTTCCGGCGGCGGCAACGCGCGAGTGATCATCGACACCAGACCATCCGCAGGCGAGATCACAAGTCCCTCGCCTACCGGCACGATGCGTTCAGGGTCGCGGAAGAAATAGATGCACCACGCCGTCAGAATAAACCCGATCCAGCCGAGCGGAGACCAAATCCATGCAAGAATATTGGCAATGACCGCAAAAATAGCGATAAACGGCCAACCCTCCTTGTGGATGGGAACGATCTGCTTCTTGATCGAGGCGATAAGCGACATTTTCTTTCCGTCGAAACCAGTTTGCGAGTGCTTCAGTTCATAGTAGCGCCGGGCAGGAGACTTGCCAACTCGCCGGCAACCGCCAACTTCTCCTTCGCCTCGGCGACTTCACGCTGCCTCTGCCACAGTGCGGCATAGGCGCCATTCTTCTTGAGCAACTGCTCGTGGGTACCGCGCTCCGCAATCACCCCGCGATCGAGCACAAGAATTTCGTCCGCATTGATCACAGTCGACAGGCGGTGCGCAATCACAAGCGTTGTCCGCCCGCGTGATATCCGCTCCAGCGCTTCCTGAATATCCCGTTCCGTGAAACTGTCCAGTGCGGACGTCGCCTCGTCAAGGATCAGAATGGGCGGAGCCTTGAGAATCGTGCGCGCGATCGCAACCCGCTGCTTCTCTCCGCCCGACAATTTCAATCCCCGCTCGCCGACACTCGTCTGGTATCCGTCCGACAGCGATTTGATGAACCCGTCAATCTGCGCAAACTTCGCCGCATCCTCGATTTCATCTTGGGAGGCTTCCCAACGGCCATAGCGGATATTGTACCCGATCGTGTCGTTAAACAGCACCGTATCCTGAGGCACCATGCCGATTGCTGCACGAAGCGACGTCTGCGTCACCTCGCGAATATCCTGCCCGTCGATCAGAATCCTCCCCGATTGCGGCTCGTAGAACCGGAACATCAGGCGTGAAATCGTCGACTTGCCCGCCCCCGAAGGCCCGACAATCGCGACCGTCTTTCCCGCCGGCACCGAAAAACTCACAGCGTCCAGGATCACGCGGTCTGCCGTGTATGCAAAACGGACATTTTCGAACGACACCTCGCCATTATCAATTTTCAAAGGCTGCGCCGTCGCGCGATCCGCAATCTCAGGTGCCTCTTCCAGAACGTCGAACATCTGCTCGATATCGACAATTGCCTGCTTCACCTCGCGATACACCATGCCCATGAAATTGAGCGGCTGATACAGCTGGATCAGCATCGCATTCACCAGCACAAAATCACCCACCGTATGGCGTCCGTCCCGAATACCGCCAACCACCATCACCATGCAGACCGTGAGACCAACCGTGAAGATCACGGCCTGCCCCGCATTCAACACCGCAAGCGAGAGATACGCCTTCACACTCGAGCGTTCGAAACGCTCCATTGCCTTGTCATACCGCGCCGCTTCGCGCTTCTCCGCACCGAAATACTTGACCGTCTCGAAATTCAACAGACTGTCGACCGCCTTGCCGCTGGCATCCGTATCGCTGTCATTCATCAGTTTGCGAATACCGATCCGCCACTCGGTCGCTTTCGTCGTGAACACCATATAAACGATGATCATAAGCGTGGTCGCCACCGCATAGCGCCAATCAAACTCGTAGAGCAGCACCGCAAGGATCATCACAAACTCGATGATCGTCGGAATAGCAGTCAGCATCGTCATCCGGACAATGGACTCGATCCCGCTCCGTCCCCGCTCTAGAACGCGCGTCAACCCGCCCGTCTTCCGGTCCAGATGGAAGCGCAGAGAAAGCCGGTGCATATGATCGAATGTCTCGAGCGCCAGCCGCCGGACCGCGTGCATGGCAACGGACGCAAAAAGTGCATCACGCACCTGCGTCAGCAACGCCATTACAATGCGCGTCGCACCATACACCAAGGTCAGCAGCACCGGCGCGCTGATCAGCCAGAATGTGATCGATCCGGCCAGAACATCCGGTGCCAGGGCATCCGTTGCCCATTTGAACGTGTAGGGCACCGCAATCGTCACCAGCTTGGCAACAAACAGGAGCACGGTCGCCCAGACAATCCGGAGACGCAAATCTGCGCGGTCGCGCGGCCAGAGATAGGGCCATAGCGAAACGACGGTCTCGAAAATCGTACCCTTGCCGAAGCCTGAGGCAATCCCGCCAATGCTTGATTGCGGACGGGATGAGGGAACAGAGCCGTTCATGAATGGCCTTTCATGCGCTCGTCACGCGATATCCGCAAAACCATACCTGAATCCGATCACACTTGCGGGATAACGCGAAGCCGGACGCCATTCCGGACACTGTAACAAATGCCAAATTCATTGCGCAGTTGGCAGGACAAAAACCTGACCGGGATATATCAGATCAGGATTCCGGATTTGGTCCCTGTTGGCGCGATGAATGACTGTATAGCGGAATCCCGAGCCATAAATTTTCTTACTGATCCGCCAGAGGCTGTCACCCCGCACAACTGTCGCCGTTTCAATCGAGGCGACAACAACCTCCGAGCTGTCTTTCAAAGCCACTACAGGTGACTCCGACGTCGACGAACTTTGAGTCTCCGCTGCACTTTGCGTCTGGGTGGTACCTTGCATTTCCGTTGCGTCTTTCGTCCCAGCCACGGCTGATACCGCTGTCGCCTTCGGCGCGAAATCGAACGTCACCTCGGCGCGCGACAAAACCTTGCCGGTCGCCTCCTCCACATCATCCACGCGGATATGATAGCTTCCCGGCGTAATTCCCTTGACCACCTTCAAGGACCATTTTCCCTCCGCACCGACCCTTGCGGTATCAAGATAGGCATCGTTCAAATAGAGCCGCACGCTCGCATCCCTCGCCGCGGTCCCCGAGGCGTAAAGCGTCCCTGAATCTTCGGCCTCGACAACGGTGATCGCCACGCCCGCCCGCGGTGCGATTTCGGCGGGCAGCGGAGAGACTGTCGCGGGAGCCATGTTCACCGCGAGATCCCCCGCAGCCGTCAAATCTGGCGGAATCGGGACAAGAATTTCAGTAGCCTTGCCCGGCTCGGACAGCGCCACAACGACATTGCCCTTCGGCTGATCCGGAACATCCACTGTCACGTCCTGAACAGACGGAAAAATGCGTCCGTCAGGCAACTTCATCGACAGCGAGAGAATATGCGGCCCCGGTTTCAGCGGTAACGGAATCACGACGAACTGCCCCGTGGACTTCAACTCGGCCGAGTCGGACGCTCTGCCGTCGATCAGCAATGTGACAATGCTGTCCGGCTCACCGCGTCCGGCGACGACAACATCACCCGTCGGTTCAACACGAACCGTGTCGAAGCTCGGCGGCGTGATCGCCTTTTCCTGAGGCGCAGGCGCTGGTGCCGCGACTTTCGATTGTGGCGCCGACTCGGTAACCTTCGACGTTTCGGGAACCGCTTCCGCCGCTTTCGGAACTTCCGGAGCGGGTTCCGCAACTTTGGGAGCTTCGGCGGTAATTTGCGGCGCGGGCTCGGCTACGGGATTTGCATCGTCTTTCTTGACTTCAGCCTGCTGCTGTGACGGGTTCGCATCACCTTTCTGCTCCGGATCGCGAGGTGCGTTCGCGTACCAGATCAAACCAACGACAAGAAGCGCAAGAACCCCTGCGAGAAAACGATTGCTCATACTCACCTATCCAGCCTCTGAATCACCCTTATACTGCATTTTCTATTAATAGTTTACGCATGCAAGTGCCACATCCAAATATATGCGACAAAAGTGACCAACTCTCCCGCTGGAACCCCTGAAATGTCAAAAATCCAATCCGTCTGCGTCTATTGTGGCTCCGGCAACGGCTCCGATCCTGTTTTCACCAATGTCGCCCGCGAATTCGGCATCCACATTGCTGAAGCCGGCATCCGCCTCGTTTATGGTGGCGGCAATGTCGGCCTGATGGGCACCGTCGCCCGCGCGGTCCTCGATCATGGCGGCAAAGTCACAGGCATTATCCCTGAATTTCTCAAACAGCGCGAAGTCATGCTCGACGGCGCGGATGACATGATTGTCGTCCCCGACATGCACACCCGCAAACAACTCATGTTCGAAC
>JBJTDR010000101.1:0-66777 GCA_046092445.1 Hyphomicrobiales bacterium
GCTGCGTGGTCTGGACCTGCGTGTGGCCGAGGAGCTTGCCGATCATCGGCAGCGTCATGCCGCCCGCCTTCCACAGCGCATCCTCGCCGATATTGGGATCGGCGAAGAGCGCATCGATTCCTGAAGCAAAGGCTTACAGACACACGCGGTTCCGTTGAGGCGAGCCCCGCCAATGGTTTCACCAACGCCATTGCCGACGGTCCGCCGGTCGCGCCGCGCCCGACCGCTGAACGCCTCGCCGCCTGTTATCAGTTTGTCTTCGGCGGCTCCTTGTTGAACTCGATACCGCATTTCTTCCTGATGCTCGTCTGTTCCACGGCATCCATTTCACCCTTCAACCGTCCCACTTCAGCGGCCGTTGTGCCGTCTCCCTTGATGAAGAACAGGCTCGGCCAGAACAGAATGAGCCCCACACCCATGGCAACGGCATCACCGCTCGCTTTGTCCTTCTGAATGCCGCTGATTTGCGCCGCGCGCGCCGAAAGCCTGGATGCCTCCTCGCGCAATTGCGTGCACGAATAACCGCCATACTGGATCGGTGAAACATAAGCGGCGGCAATGTTGTTTGGATCTGTCGCACACCCACCCAGTGACAGGCTCGCAAATCCGAGCATGATCGAGGATGTTACCGAAATTGCTTTGTTTAATCGTCTCATTGTATTTCCCACCTTGAAAAGACCGCTCGCGCGGCACGGATCAAGCCTAGGGAAAGGCTGCGACAAAAAGTGTCGTCCCCTTGAAGTCACGGGCGTAAATTTCAAGGCAGCGCCGGAAAATCCGAACGTCTGTAACCGTCGACCATCGCCCGCAAGGCTTCCGGCTTGATCACTTCCACCTGGTCACCCCATTGATAGAGATACCACGCCATTTCCACGACGCCTGCCGCTTTGAACCTCACGATCAGCGAACCATCCGGCATCACTTCTTCCGTTTGTTCGGGGTGGAACATCGTACCGCGCGCATTGTCCGCGGCCTCCGGTGCAAACCGCCACTCGACATCGCCATATTCCGTGTCACGCTGAAATAGTGCGAAACCCCGATTGGCAAAGGCCTGAAGGTCAAAGTCGTCAGGCCTGATAAAGAACCGGTCCGTTACAACCACATCTGAAATTGAATCCATCCGGTACGTTTTGATCGCACCCGCTCGCGAACTTTCCGGATCATGGGCGACCAGATAACGCCGATACCCTGAAAGCAATCCGTACGGTGCAAGCCGCCGCACTTTTGCCGCGTTTTCAAAATGCGATTTGTAAACGACGTCCACCAGTTTGCAGGCTTTTATCGCCTCGCTGATTTTGGCGGCAATACTCTCGTTGATCCGCGGCCGCGGGCCGGGGCGGGCAACAAAGCTCTGCGCTTCGAGAATGGCATCGAAATCCGGTTCAATCCGGGCAATCTTGTGCCGCGGGATCATCGCCATGATTTTTTCACGGAGAGTCCCGAGCAGTTTTGCTTCCAGAGCCGATCCCGATCGCGACAAATGGCTGATTCCAAGATCCAGCGATGCCAATTCATCCGCAGAAACCGAAAGCAATTCCCGCAAATGCCCGCCAGGCATCCGCCACCGCTTCCTGCCGTTCTCATCCATCCAATGCTCGACGTCGCTAAACCGGAGCTCGAGCGCCCGCACCATACGCTGCGCTGTCCGCAGAGAAATTTCATACCGCTGCACAATATCATCAAGCGTCACGCCCTGATGCCGCGATGATACCATCGTGGCGAGATCGAGAAGTTGCTCGGCCTTTGCAAAACTCATCTCTCATGTTCCCCGTCACACCGGCAAATTCCTGTTATGATACACAGCTGACAAATTTTGTCATGGAAGGGATGAGGCCTGCTCTGCATTCGTCCGGCACTCATCGGGGAAACGACCCGCTCCGGTCCATACGCCTTCTCGAAGTCAATCTGCCGATGTTCCGGCTTGCACGATCCGGTAGAGACCGCCATAGGGTCGCGCATTGTCGGTCAGCGCATAGATCCATCCGTCCGGTGCCTGGGCAAGCGATCGGAAACGCGCAAATGCCTCGAACAGCCGCTCTTCTTTGACAATCTTTGCCTTGTCGAGCCTTAGCCGCGCAATATGTTCGCCCGCCAAAGCGCCCACCAACAAATCGCCGGTCCATGAAGGATAGCGGTTTCCGGTCACGAAGATCATGCCGGACGGAGCAATCGAAGGGTCCCAATAATGAACAGGCTGCTCAAGTCCGGAAGCCGACGTGCCTTCGCCGATCTTTGCACCCGAGTAATCGCGGCCATAAGTGATCTTCGGCCAGCCATAGTTCTTTCCGGCTTTCGGAAGGTTAAGTTCGTCACCGCCGCGCGCGCCATGTTCGACCGTCCAGAGCTCTTGTGTTTTCGGGTGCAGAGCGGCACCTTGAATATTGCGGTGACCAAGTGACCAGACCTCCGCTGCCCAGTCGGGCAGCATCGGATTGCCCGGCGCTGCCGTTCCCTGACGTGTGATCCGCAAGACTTTACCAATATGGCTCTTGGGATTCTGCGCTTCCTCGGACATCGTGCCGCGATCACCGGTCGTCACAAAAAGATGTCCGTAGCGGTCAAACACAAGCCGTGACCCGAAATGGCGCCCACCTCCTGCAGTCATGTTTTGCCGGAAGATAACTTGACCATTTTCGAGACGCGTCAGATCGACCGACACTCTGGCTTTAAAGACGGACGTGCCGATACCCTTATTGTACCGCTCGGAAAAAGAGAGGAAGATCTCGCGCGTTTTTGTAAAATCCGGCGCGATCGCAATATCGAGCAGTCCTCCCTGTCCCTCGCTATACATATCCGGCAATCCGGCAATCGGAGAACTGATTTTTCCGGCGTCAATCGATATCGTGCGCAAGGTGCCGGAACGCTCGCTCACCAAGGCAAGATTATTGGCAAGGAATGCAAGCCCCCAGGGATGATCCAGCCCTTCTGCAACGGGTTGCAACGTCGGAGTTTGTGCAAAGACAGGATGCGGGAAAAGGCTGGCGGCACATGCTGATGCCATAAACTGTCGTCTGTTCATAACTACTCCTGTTTGCCCTATCATCCTGCGATATTCCGAAGCCGCTTCGAATGTCTTATGAAAGCAAAAGAACGCCCGAATTGCGGCCAGATGTCGATACCGTATGAAGGAGGCTATCATCTTCTCTTTCGGTCTTCATGCGGCTCGCCGGGCTGAATGGCCGCTAGGTCGCAGATGCCCGGAGAATCACCGCCTGCTTCAGCTCGGCGATCGATGCGCTACCCGTACAAAAGGCAGCAATCCTCAATTCCGTCATCAATTTGCTGATCGCCGCGTTCAGGCTTTCAGCACCCTCGACCGCCGCGGGCAATAACTGCGCTGCAAACCCCGCGAGAGAAGCCCCCAACCTGATCGCCTGCGCGGCTTCAAGGCCCGTTCGCAAAACTCCCGAGGCGATAATCTGGATCCCGCACTGCAATTCGTCGATCATTTTGATCGACTGTGCCGTCGATATTCCCCAATCCCTGAACGTCTCCGCCACCTCCCGCGTGAGGTCGCTCGGTGCCCGCGCGGCCTCAACCACGGCCCAGCTCGTCCCCCGCTCCCGGCCACATCAATGATCTTGACACCGACATTCCATAATTGCTTCGCAATCCGTGCCGAAATCCCGAACCCGACATTTTTCACAATCACCGGCGTCGCAAGGCTGCGGGCGGCAATGTCGATCTGGTTCAGAACACCCGACCAGTCCTTGTCACCACCCGTCATCGAACTCACGAGAAACGGCGCCTGAAGCGTGTAGCCTAAAAATGGACATGTCAGATCGATTTTCTCAAAATCCAATTCTGGCAAAGCCACGTGCTCGAAAACAACCGTCTCGAGCCCGGTCGTGTTTCGGGATCGGACATCGCTTTTCAGAACGGCATTGATATGGTCATTCCTGCGGTGTCCGATCTCAGACATCATTCATGTCACCCCGGACGCGGCTGTCCCATTTCATCCGTTCTATGATCACCATATGTGGAACAGTCAGGGCCGCCAGTCCCAGAAAAACGATCTGAATAATCCGCTGGTCAATCGATTGATCTTTCAACAGGAACCAGCTGATCAAGACGGCAAAAAACACGCCCGCCATCGGCAGAACCACCATTTTCACATGATAGGCCGCGCTGAACTGCTTTGTTATCTGAACAGACTGAAAAATATGGCGCACACTGTGCATGAAACAGAAATAGAGCGTGAACGATACCAATGGTGGCACCAAAAGCGCCAGCATTGCCACTGCCAACATCTCGATCGCAACATAGATGTCGGATTTGATTTGATAGAGTGCCGCGCCAACCAAAAGCACGAGCCACGGCACCGAGACTGATTTAATTGGATAGATGATGGTCTCGGCCACATCCGGTCCGCTCAGCAATCCGAACAGCCGAACCATCTCGTCTGAATAATAAACCGCAGAGACAAAAATAATCGCCCCGCCATAGAGCAGCCTCGAAACAAAAGGCACGTTCGGCGTGAGATCCGTCGAAAAATGAAAGACCGAGATCACGAGAAAACCAACAAGAAACACCAAAGGCAAATAGAACGCGATAACCACAATGAGCGCGGCCAGGAGGCAGTATTGAACGAGAAACAACGCCCAATCCAGATACCCTTTTATGTTGAACGATTTCTCGGCCAAAACAGCATCCAGAGCGCCGTGCGGAACCCCCAAAAACAAAATCAGGATGGACGCAACAATGATTTGGGTTTGGTCACTGATCGTCTGAACTTGCGACCAGCCCAACACAACGCAGAGCGTTAAAATGGCAAAAATCACGCCCTGAATTTTCAAGAGTCTCGTCATATTCGGGCACCTTTGATCAGGTCTGTCACGCTTTTCCCAAGAATCCGCAAAAACGGGTAAGATGGCAATGCAAAAATAACCGCTAAACAATCGTCCAGTTTGCCGTGATCACTTAGAAACCGGATCACTTTATCGGGCCGGACATTTTTGAATATTCTACAGAACAGCTTCGCCCCGAGCTGCGGCGCACCGCGCATCACTTTCAAAAACAGATCATCCATCATCCGGATCGGCCAAGGGTCCGGCGCATGACCGATCGGGCCTGATCCCTTCCGGATGCTGATCGCACACGCCTCGGCCCATCGTTGAATTCTCTGGAAGGCATATCCCGTACTCGGGCGAAGGCTGCCCGCCATGATACCAACCTTGAAATGGGAGTCCGCCCCGATTTGGGTACGCACCGCGCCCATTGGCAAGGCCCCATATTCGGACCGGCGCACATCAAATCGGCGCCCCTTTGTGATCCGGCTGACGAGACGATTTTGCCGCTCCGCCAGATCATCAATCGTCAATATATCCGGGCCAAAAACAGTGGTTTCAAGCAAACCTTCGGTTTCGGAAAACGGCAAAATATAGGAAAACGCCACGCCATCATCGTGCGTCGGCAGAAAGTTCATCAAGTCCGGGACAGCGGCCTCAAAGACCCCAGCCTCACAGATGATTTCCTGCCCGAAAAACGATTGCCATAAAATGGGCCGCGTGTCCTCCGGCGCATCCGGCCTCGTATCAATCACCACCGAACCTGAAAATGAACCGCGATCCGTCTCGATCACCCAGCCATCTTGCGATGTTTTGACGATATTCTTGATTGCATGTCCGAGATGCAGTTCAATCTTGGGTGATCGCTTGATCGCGGTAAGCGCAAATTCATAGAAATCACCGGACCGGATCATCTGATACGGAGTTGCCGCGCAGTCCACAATTGTTTCCGACTGACCGTCAGCGATCCTGAATGCCCTCCATTCGCACGCCGCCAACTGCGAAAAATGCGCATCATCGAGTTTCCAGAAGCACCATGTGCGGTCGTTCCGGTAAACGTCGCGTTTTTCGATCATGATCAACTTATCGTAAGGCATCGGACCATCGGCCAGCCTCATGGCCAAACTCAGACCTGCACAACCGCCCCCCAAAATGAGTAAAACGTTCGGTGTCATACAGCCTCTGAATCCGTAAAGGGAAGATCCGTCAAATGCGCGTGAAGTCGCGCATCATGAACGCTCCGATATCGCCAGAAAGCAAACCGGAACGGCAAGGAAAGCAGAATAAGGAGGGACACAATCGCCTTCGTCCGCAACGGAACCATCGTGCGCTGTGACCACACATCGAAACGGTTTCTGGCGATTTTCAATCCAATCTCGCGATAAACCCGGCCTGCAATGAAGATCGCCGTTCGTGCGCCGAGCGGCAGAAATGGTAGACCCGCATTGCCACTCCGATAATACCTGTCTGCAAGAAGAAGCAAGTGTTCAACCGATCGAGCAAGCTTGCCCTTGACCTCATCGGTTGGGTCCATCAGCAATGCCGGCTCAACGGCCCCGATCGAGTCCGCCGGAACATACCGGCGATCCATCGTGGCATCTTCCCTGACATCACGCGCAATATTGGTCAGTTGCATCGCAATGCCGAGATCAATCGCATGAAACAGTGCGGTCGGGCTCTTCACATCCAAAGCCGCGCTCATCATCAACCCGACCGTGCCAGCAACCCTGTAACAATAGCGCAGCAAATGCGCCTGGCTATCAATACGAACCCGGTCCAGATCGCTCAAAACACCCGCGATGAGTTCCAACGGGATCACGAGGTCGATCCGGCATTCATGAAAGAGCGCCAGCGCATCAAGAACACGCGGATCATCTGATGTGTTGGCCTTCAAATCCCGGAAAATCCTCGCCAATTCAGCGCGCGCCCCGGCAATAGTCGGCGAATCGTCGGCGACATCGTCAATATATCGGCAAAAGCCATAGAGCCGTGTAGCACGCACCGCATATTTTCTGATCAGGAAAAACCGCGCCCAATAAAAACTCTTGCCCTTCGCCTGAAGCAATTGGTCGGATCGCTCATACTCATCTTCACGAGAACCCGTCATGATTGTCCAAGCGCTAAAGCGTTTTCAAGTTCCGGAAACAAGTTCCTGTCAAAGTGCCGGACAAAGGGCGAAGGAGCGTTAAGAGCACATCGAAGCCGCCTCGAACACCATCTGCGATCCAACCGCCTCATCCCCTGTTAATTACATCGCTCCACCAGAGCGTCCACGACTTTCGCAGATGAGAGAACGCCCGGCAGCCCCGCCCCCGGATGCGTTCCTGCACCTACCAGATAAAGATTTTTCACACCCTCCGCTTTGTTATGGAAGCGGAACCAGGCCGACTGGCGGAACAAGGGCGCAATCGAAAAACCCGCCCCGAACATGCTGCGATAATCATCTTTGAAGTCCGCAGGTGTCATGAAAAAGTTGGACACAATGGTCTGTTCGAGCCCCGGCAAAACGGTTCTGCCGAGCGTCGCGATAATCTGGTTTTGCAGCTTCTCGCCCTCTTGCTGCCAGTCAATGTCAGCCTTCAAATTCGGCACGGGGCACAGCACATAAAAGGAATCACAGCCTGGTGGCGCAAAACTCGCGTCCGTCGCGGTCGGGCGATGGAGATAGAGCGAAACATCCTCGTTCAATACTTTTCGATGGAAAATATCCGTCAGCAACTCCTGATAACTATCCCCCATAATGATCGTATGGTGCGCGACCTCGTCATAGGTTCGCTTCGTGCCGAAATATAAAACAAACAAACCCATCGAATAATGGGCTTGAGCCAATTTGGCCCGTGTCATGACGGGAAGTTTCACGTCCGGCAACATCGCTGTGAAGAGATAGGGCGCATCGGCATTGGAGACAATCATATCCGCTTTGATATAATTTCCATCTTCAAGATGGACACCGACCGCCGCGCCGTTCTCGATATGCAGAGACGAGACAGTCTGCCCCGTCATCAAGCGAACCCCGTGCCGCTCCATCAAGCCAACCAGAGCGTCAACAATGGCACCCGTCCCGCCTTTGGCAAAGAACACGCCGAACGAGTATTCGAGAAAATGGATCAGACTGTAAATACTTGTCGTATCGAACGGATTCCCGCCAACCAGAAGAGGCTGGATGGAAAAGGCCCGTCTCAACTTGTCATGCTTGAGATGGGCGGAAACAAATTGCCAGACAGTCCGATAGGCTTTGAGCCTGAGCAAAGTCGGCACCTGTTTCAGCATCAGAAGAAAACTGTCAAACGGCCGCGCGGAGAGCCTGGTAAACCCGATGTCAAACAGTCGCTTCGAATGCGCTAAGAGCCGCTTATACCCCGCGACATCATCCGGTGCGATCCGCCGGATTTCAGACACCGTATCCTCCGGATTCCCGCCATAATCAAAATGCTCACCATCCGAAAAAACAAAACGATACCATGGCTTTAACGCAATGAGCTTGATATGGTCGCTCATCTTCTCGCCGAACAATTCGAACAATTCTTCAATCAGAAAAGGCGCCGTTATGACGGTCGGTCCGGCGTCGTGGCGAAATCCGTCTTTCTCGAAAACCTGCGCCCGGCCGCCGGGACGGTCACACCGGTCAATGAGTGTGACCGAACATCCCTTCGCACGCATACGCAGGGCTGATGCCAATCCGCCAAATCCTGCGCCGATGACAACAACGTGCACACCATTCTCCGGTTGTCAGACTTGATCTGCCAGATGCCGAGCGAGTTCCGCGAATTGGCGCCCCAGATTCCTGGGCAACATGCCGGCGCTCGTCGCGGCCTCTTGAAATTTCTGGCGCGCGAGGTACCGGGCCGCCATGACCGGATCGCCACTCCGATGCTTCTGTTCCAGCACGAGGATCGCATTGAGCGATCGCTGTTTGAGGTCGCTCGCGGCGTCTTCTTTCAAATCGTTGAGGTCATCCAGAATTTGATATCCGATCGAGAACGGTTCGACGACAGATGCCGTTTTGGGCAGCCACTCCGACATTTGGGCCGAGATCAGACATAGTTCCAGCGGCAACCCGATCAGTGCCCCGGATTTCGCGACGACAATCTGCTCGTAAAGTCCGATATCATTGAACAATATGTCCTTCAGAGCGAGGTCTGCGCTCTGCCCCTGAATCACATGGGCGACACGCTCGTGAATTTTCCGGATCAGCTTGCCAATCAATTCCGGTCGATCGACGTTCGCGAGCGACACATAGGCTGCTGACAGGTAAAGATCACCGGCACAAATTGCAACGCTTTCCCCGTATAAAGCCCAGACGGTTTTCTTGCCGCGGCGATACATGTCGCGATCCTGGATATCGTCATGAATGAGCGACGCGTTATGGATCAGTTCGCACGCGGCACCAAGGCAGACGATCGTCGCGGTTGACAGGCCGAGAGCGAGCCCCGCGTGAATGCACAGCTTGACCCGCATCCGTTGTCCGCCTGTTTGCAGGTGATATGCCGCAGCCTCTGCGACCTTCGATGGTCCGGTTTCAAGGGAGGAACGCCGCGTCGATGCCCTTTCGGGGGCTACCAGCTCCGACATCTGCTGTTCGACCATCGACAACAGGGTGTCGGGCGACTCCTGTCGGCTGTCATCTGGCGAACGCGATATGTTTCTCATGTCACTCGTCGGCTCAAGATCATTGATAACATTATCCAGTCAAGGCTTCTAACGAAAGCGACTCCACCTCGGTCTATCACGCGCCAATTGGGTCAAAAAATCCGCAAAAAACGAAAAAGACGGCCTTCGACGCAAGACACTGCATTGAAGGCCGCCCCGTTCAGATCAATTACTTCGTGGCCTTGTCCGTTTCACTCACGGCAACCGACCAGATGATCACACCGAAGGCGATCTTGTTGAGAACGTCGGCGAGATTGTAGATGACATTCAGCGCCTTCATGCTGCTTGCCGGATCGCTGCCTGTCAGGTAACCGAAGAAATAGCCGATCGGATAGATCGCCCAGCCGAAGGTCACAATCAGACGCATCAGGCTGAAAGCGGACTGCACCGATGCTGGTGCCTGGCTGGCATTGATCTTGCCGGCTTCGCCGAGGAAGATTTCGTAGAGAATGTACGCCCAGCCAATCATACCAACGATGAAGGCTGGCCATACGCCGACATAGCCTGCTTCGCCGACATAACCGGCAACCAGCATGACAAGCGTACCGATCATCAGACGCCAGAACACGCCCACTGGCACTTTCGTGATTGCCGAGAGGATCAAGTAGAACTCGACCATCAACAATGGCACAGTGATCAGCCAGTCAATGTAGCGATACACGGTCGGCGTCGAGCCTGTCGCGACCCAAACATCGCGCATGTAGAAATAGTGCACGGCGGCAATCAACGTCACCAGACCCGAAACGGTCAGCGAGGTTTTCCACTTTCCTGCAACGCGCTGCGTTTCCAGAAAGAAGAAAGCCGTCGACGCGATGAGGGCCATCGAGATCAGCCAGAAGGAGATACCGACGAAATCATCTGGCTTCAGTTCAGATGAAGCGAAGGCCTCGCTCCCAAATGCCAACAACATGGCAGAACTTGCGACCCCGAGGCGGGTCAAAGGATTATTGAGTGTGATCATTCTGAGCGTCTCCTGTTCCATAGTGTGTTAATTATCGTTCGAAGCAATCGTCAGTTTAGCATTAAATTAAAAGTAATCAACAACACGGATCAAAAATCCGGCGACGGCGCCGATCGCGTCCGGGCATTATTGCTTCCCGTATCAGCGATTATCACGATGGAGGACGCATGCCCGCGTCCGAGCTTTGCGAAGCAATCGGCGACAGCGGTGTCAGGAGAGACAGCGGTGTCAGGAGGATGTCTCAAACCCACCCGCCTCATGAAAAAATAGTGATCTCAATAACTTGAATAAGGGCCTCCCGACAGGGCAGGTTCCGGCACGTTCGGAATGCAAACGCCCGTTCCTGCGCAATTATCGGGTACACGTCGCCCCGTTCCGGTTCTTCGGACCCTCGTGCCGCCTCCCTTTCAGATGCGGCTTTCCGCCCTGTCGCACGACTTGCGGGGCGCGACAGGGCGGATCATGCTCGCCGCCGTCGGGCATTTTGCATCGCCGGGAAGCATTCCTGCCGAATCAGGTCGGACGATCTTTTCCGGCCCGGAAAGTCAGTCCCGACGTGTCGTTGGCAGCAATGCGTCCGACCCGTTCAGTACCCGCTCTAACGCGTGATGCAACGGCAGCGGGTCGGTCACCTTTCTGCCGCGGCAGAGTACGATCCGGTCGGCTTGATCCCGACACAGGAGCGTATTCACGCTGCGGGCGGAAAAGATCACCAGATTCGCCGGAAGCCCGACGCCGATGCGCCCGAGATCCGGCCGCCCGATCAGATCAGCCGGCACGCGGGAGGCCATTGCGAGGCTTCCGGTCAACGGCTCGTCAGCCTGAAAGATGCGGATCGCCTGCTTCAACGTATCCAGCATGTCATGGTCGCCATAGGCGTACCAGGCATCGCGGCAGTTGTCACCGCCGATCGCAAGCGGCAGGCCCGCCGCACGGATCTCGTTCGCCGCAGTCACCCCCCGCCAGCGCGGCGTTCGGCCCGCTTTGCGATCCATCAGATACATCATCGGTGTCGGCATGGACACAAAGGCGAGGTCCGCCTCCTTGGCAAGGCTGAGTGTATTCTCGATCACCTCTGGCGGCTGAAGCGCGAGATTGACGCAATGGCCGAGCACAACCCGCCCTTGAAAGCCGCTGCGCAGGCGCGACCGGGCGATCTCCGGAATGGTGAACACCGAAACATCCTCGGTCTGGTCGACATGCAGGTCCACGTCGAGGCTGCGCTCCTTGGCCAGAGCAAAGAGGCGATCAAGTGCTTCCCCCAACGTGTCATAAGTGCCATTCTCGCCGCGCTCCAGCGTGTCGGTGACCCCGCCAAGGATGCCGCCCATCGATGCCGCCAGATCTGCAAGATCACGGGCCTCGTCGCCGGTCCAGGCCTCCATCGCGGCGATCGTGACGCCTTGAAGGTCGACGCGGCCCGCCCATTTGCCGCGTAACCGATCGAAAACGCGATATCCGCGCCGGGAAAGAGCCAGGGTCTCGCTGTCCACATGCGTCCGGATAGCGGACACGCCATGGACATGGGCGCATTGGAGGCCGAATTCCATGCGGAGGGTCATGTCTTCGTCTGTCCAACGGTCCCAGTCCATGGCGGTCAGGGAGAATCCGCCATGGATCGTCCCGTCCGGTCGCACACGGGGGATTGCCTGTCCGCAATCCAGATGCGTGTGCATGTCGATAAAGGCAGGCCAGACATGTCGGCCATCTAGGCATACGGGAGCTCCGTTCTCCGGCCCCGAGCCCGCTGGAAAAAGCGCCGCAATCATGCCCTGATCAACCAGCACATCTAGCTGCAACGCACCTTCAGCGTCTGAAACGGCGGCTGGAGGCGGATCGAGAACAAGTTCCGCAGGTATCCTCGCGTTCGACAACATCAGCCTGCTGTCCGGCGGTATCATCAGCGCCGGTTCAATCTGCGTCCACCACCTTTTCATCGCGGTTCGCACCGGGGTTCGGAGCGGTCGGTCAGAAACCTGCCTTGATTTTTTCGAACTCTGCGACCTGACGGTCCCTGAGCGCGAGATCAAAGGGCAATTGCGCAAGCGTCGGTCCGTTGATCGGGCTCAGTCCGCTATCATCGAGAAGTTTCGCATCCAGCTTTTTCATGCCTTCCGAATTGGCATGCCCGTACCCGATCGCGTTGACCAAAGCCGGTGCGCCATCAGGGCGAATCCACGAATTCACGTAATCGTAAGCCTTGTCCTCCTTGCCTTTGCCATTTTTCAGATTGACCAGACCGCAAAACCAGGTGGTCACCCCTTCCTTGGGCGTGCGCTGATACCCGACCGGGAAATTCTCTTTCCGCAGAAGAGACACGCCGTCAGGCCATGACCACGCCACCAGCACCTCGCCGGATTTCATGAGCTGCACCAATTCGGATCCCGAATTCACATAGGCACGAACCCCGGGATGGATCTTTCGCAACCAGTCCTTGGCCGCGTTGAACTGTTGGTCAGTCACTTTGGTCCAGTCGGTGACGCCCGTCGCAAGATAGGCCAGCGCCCAGACATCATCCGCGGCATTGGGTAACGTGATGCGGTTGGCATATTTCGGATCGGTGAACACCTGCAGTGTCGCAACATCCGATGTAGGAACCTTTTCAGTATTATAGGCAATCGCCGTTACGCCCCAATCCGCCGGGATGATCCAGACACCCTTATCATCCTGAACCACGCTGGATTTCAGAAACTCGGGCATGATATTCTTGAATTCGGGAATTTTCGAGACGTCCCATGGTTCGATCAAGTTCGCTTCGCGGTATTTCGGAACCATTTGTGCGCAAGGATGCGAAACATCCGCCGCAAAGCCCGTCATTGCCTTTTGAAATGTATCATCGTCCGAATTGACAAAGGCATAGGTCGGCCTGACACCCCACTTTTCCTTGTAGGCTGCGTATAAACCTTCAACGTCGAACCCCGGCCAATCCGTCACGACAAGCTCCGGATCGTCGGCATGGGCTGGAATTAGAAACGCCAGAAAAAATGCACCACACAGAAATTGACGTGCCTTTTTCATCTCGTGTCCCTCCGATCATTGCGATAAAACGCGGATCAGGTTAACGGCCTGCACGTCTGTCGCACGCAAAAAAATCGAACCTCGCAACATGGTTTTTCTTTTGCAGGATCAGCGCCGTGCCGAGCACTGCGAAAGCCGGAACGGTGCCATCCGGCAGGCTGGTTTGCCCCAGCGGCCAACGGCCGCCTTGCACCGTAGGCCTAACGAAACAAGACCATCGCGTCCGCGCTCCACGCCACTCTCGCTTTCGCACCGATGCCGAGAACAGGTCGGCCAAACTCGTTGCGCATGGAGAGCCGAACGGGTCGGTCCGAACCATCCAGCTTGATTTCATAATGGGTGAGGTCACCCAAATAGGTCACATTGCCGATTGTCGCCATGCTCTCCCGATCAGGCGTTGTTTGGCCGTCAAACAAGATCGTCAGCGCCTCCGGCCGGAAGCCTAAACTGGCCTCGCCTTCGGATGGAATACCCGCAATCTGGTCCGCTCTGAGTGTGAACCGTCCAAGGCCTTCAGCACTTACTTGCGCAACATGATCCGATTCAATCGTGATCGTTGCGGGCAGAAAACTCATTGTGCCGATAAAGTCCGCAACACGACGGCAGTTTGGTCGGCGATAGAGCGCCTGCGGATCGGCCAGTTGCGTGATCTCTCCTTCGAACATGACGGCGATCCGGTCCGACATCACCAGCGCCTCTTCTTGATCATGTGTCACTAAAACAAACGTGATCCCCACCTGCCGCTGGAGCCTGATCAGTTCGAACTGCATCTGCTCGCGTAGCTTCCTGTCTAAAGCCGATAGGGGCTCATCCAGGAGCAACACCTTGGGCTTCAGGATCAGGGCCCGGGCCAGCGCAACCCGTTGCCGTTGCCCACCGGACAAAGCATGCGAGGCACGCGCGCCGAACCCCGCCAAACCCACCATATCGAGCGCCTCAGCGATCGCACGCGCCTTCTCGGTCGGTGATCTCGGGTCACGGCGTAGTCCGAAGCCGACATTCTGCTCGACTGTCAAATGGGGAAAAATCGCATAATTCTGAAATACCATATTGGTCGGCCGCAAATTTGCGGGAACTGCCACCATGTTCCCGCCATCGATCAGAACTGAGCCCGATGATATCTCTTCAAATCCGGCAATCGTGCGAAGCAGCGTGGTCTTTCCGCAACCGGACGGTCCCAGCAGCGAAAAGAATTCGCCTGCTTTGATCGAGGCTGTAATGCCGCGGAGCGCATGATACGTGCCATAGTGCTTGTGGACATCTCGAAGCTCGATCATTGCGGATTTCTCTGAAGTCACGAGATGCCTCCAGAAAGAGTGCTTCCGACCCGCGCGAGCCCGCGGCGCCGGAAATATTCCGCCAACCCGAGCAGGATGATCGAGACGAGCACCAGGATTGATCCGAGCGCCAGCATTGACGGCACCCGCGCCGGAAAGCGGAACTGACCGTAAATATAGGCGGCAAGCGGCGTATTCGTACCGCCGAGGAAGAAAGCGATGACGAATTCGTCAAGCGAAATCGTGAAACACATCAGGAGCGACGAGATGATGCCGGGTGTAACCAGCGGCAGAATGACAAGGCGGAACGCCGAAGCCGGCGTCTCGCCGAGATCGTAAGCCGCTTCTTCCAGCGATCGGTCCAGCGCGTGGAATGCAGTTGACATGATCGCTACCGCAAAGGGAATACAAATCAGGACGTGGCCAAGAATGATCGTCCACAGCGAGAGCGGAATACCGATTGCGAGCAACACGACCAAAATCGACATCGCAATGATCATATTGGGCAAAACCATCGGCAGCATGATCATGCCCATAATCCCGCCCTTGAGCGGAAACGCGTATCGGGTGCTGGCACGCGCAGCGAGAATGCCGAAGCAGGTGGAAATCACAGCCGTTGAGCCCGAGACGATCAATGAATTCTGCAAGGCGCGTAACAGTTGCGTGTCATTCCACATCGCCGAAAACCATTTGGACGAGAAGCCCGAGAGCGGGAACGCGATCACGCTTGACTCGTTGAACGCAAACAAGGGGAGTAATGCAATGGGAGCATAAAGGAAGATCAGATAGATGATCGTATAGGCGCGAAGGCTGTTTGCTCGGGTCATGGCACCCGCCTCAGAAAACGCCGGTTCAAAAACAAAAACAAGAGGCCGGCAAGCGAGACGACGGCCATGGCGACCACCGCCATTGCCGAACCCGAGGCTCTGTTGTTGAGCTTTAATAATTGCACTTCCACCAGATTGGCGATCATCGGGGATTTGCCGCTGCCGATCAGGTCGGGCGTCACATAATCGCCAACAGTCGGAATGAACACAATCAGAACTGCAGCAGCGACGCCCGGCATGGAAAGCGGCAGAGTGACACGCCGGAACGTGCCCCAATAGGTCTCGCCGAGATCCTGCCCGGCTTCCAGCAGCGAACGGTCAATTCTTTCCAGAGCGACAAAAATCGGCAGAATGGCGAAGGGTGCATAGGCATGTGCCAGGGTGACAATCATCGCCGCCGTCGCATTGGTCATGAACGACATCGGGCCTGATGTCACCCCGATCGTGTCCAATGTCGAGGAGATGATACCGCCATAACCGAGGATCACCTTCCACAAAAAGACCCTGATGATATAGCTCGTCCAGAACGGAATTGTGATCAGGAACAGCCAGAGGGATTTCTTCGGTTCACGCACATAGAAACTGACGAAATAGGCGATAGGATAGGCCACAATGACGGTTGCGATAGTTACCGTGATTGACACGATCAAGGTCCGTAACATGATCGCGCGATAAATCGGGTCCGTCAAAGTATCGGCGTAGTTTCTGAAGGTAAAACCAGCTTCGAACCCCCTCGGTCCGCCGGAAGCGAGCGAGTGCAGGAAGAGGGCTGCCATGGGTGCAGCCAGCAGAAGCAATGCGAACACGGCCGTCGGGCTGATCAGGAGAAGTCCACCTCGTGCCTCTGAATGCCTGCTCACCCCCGCAACCTCGCACCGGCTGGATCAAACGGCGGCTCGACCAGAATTTTAGCCTGATGCGGGCGACCCAGAATGGCGACGTGAACCATTGTCCCCGGCTGCGCATGCTCCGCTTTCACATAAGCTATGGCGAGAGACTTTTGCACAAAATAGCCATAGGTTCCTGAACTTACTTGGCCTGCCGGCGTTCCGTCAGGCAGGAATACAGGTTCTCCCCCCGTCGCATCGGCCTCCTCCGCGTCAATTTCCAGCATCACCATCACATCACGGGGTGGCTTTGTCGCGATATTCTGCCACGCCTCCTTGTTGAGAAAGTCCTTGTCCGACTTAACCAGCTTGTCGAGCCCGCATTCCTGCGGCCAATATTCGGGACTATAATCACGGCCCCAGCTGCCATAGCCCTTTTCAACCCGCAGACTCATCAAGGCACGCGAGCCGACAGGTCCGGCCCCAAGCGGCTGGCCTGCCGCGAGCAGGGCCTCATAAAGCGCCACCTGATCTTTCTCGGCGCAGTGAAGCTCCCACCCGAGATCGCCCGTGAAAGAAACGCGAATGGCGACAACGGAAATCCCGGCCACGACAATGCGTTGCGAGCGCATGAAGGGAGAGGCGCCATTTGAGAGGTCGGCATTGGTTAAACGCTGCAATAATTCCCGGGACTTCGGCCCCGCAACATTGAAGCCGCAGACAGTCTCGGTAAGCGAGCGGAAAATTGTTGCTTCTGGTAATTCGACATCACGGAAGAAGCGCTGGTGAAAACGCTCGGCCATGCCTGAGCCCACAATCATGAATTCATCATCGCTCAGGCGTGTCACCGTGAAATCGCCTGCAATCCCGCCGCGCTTGCCGATCAACGGGGTGAGACAGGAGCGACCCACCTCGCGCGGCATGCGGTTGGCAAAAAGCATATTGAGCCATTTCTCGGCATCCGGACCCTTCACATCGTATTTCGCGAAATTGGAAATGTCGATAATGCCCGCATGCTCGCGCAGCATGAGTGCCTCGCGCCCGACAGGTCCCCACCAATTCTGCCGCGTGAACCCGAGTGTTTCCGCTTTCGGCTCGCCGTCCACCGAAAACCACAGCGGATGCTCCCAGCCATAATTCAACCCGAAAATCGCACCCATTCCCCTTTGCAACTCATAGACCGGGCGGGTCCGGACCGGACGGCCCGCAGCACGCTCTTCATTCGGGAAATGGATCTTGAAGCGGTTGGCATATTGGTCACGCACCCGTGCCTTGGTAAAGTCGCGCCCGGCCCAGTGACCGTACCGGGCGAGATCCCATCCGAACATATCCAGCGACGGCTCGCCGTCGATCATCCATTCGGCAGCAAGCTTCCCAAGTCCGCCCGATTGCGAAAAGCCCGGAATAATGCCGCAGCAGCAGAAATAGTTTTTGAGCTCAGGCACCGGTCCAAACAGCGCCGCACTGTCCGGCGACCAGATCATCGGCCCGTTGATTACGCGCTTGATGCCTGTCTCGCCGATCGCAGGCACCCTCGTGATCGCCCGCATCATATTGGGCTCGATCCGTTCCAGATCATCTGGAAACAGCTCATGGCCGAAATTGGCGGGTGTACCGTCCTCCGCCCAGAACTTCATATCCTGCTCATAGGCACCAACCAGCAGGCCCTGACCTTCCTGCCGCAAATAATATTCGCCATCGCGGTCCGCAATCGACGGCAGACGCCGACCGAGCGCGGCAATCGCCGGAATCGTCTCCGTCACGAGATATTGATGCTCCGTGGGGATCAATGGCAGGGTCAGTCCGGCCATGGCAGCCACTTCGCGCGCCCAGAGACCCGCAGCATTGATCACCCATTGGGTATGAATATCGCCCCTAGCCGTGCGTACCAGCCAGCTCCCGTCCGAGCGCTGTTCGGTTGCGGTTACGGCCGTGAAACGATGGATCTCCGCGCCGCGTTGGCGGGCGCCTGCCGCGTAAGCCGCCGTGACGCCCGAAGGATCGACATTGCCGCCATCCGGCTCGTGCATGATACACCGGATACCGTCAAAATTGGCGAGGGGATGCAGCCTCTCCGCTTCCGCCCGCGTCACCTCGAAGAAATTCATGCCATAACGTTTTGCCTTCGCCGCCTGCAAACGCAATTGGTGCTCGCGCGCCTCCGTCTGGGCAAGATAAAGCGACCCCGGCTGGAACACGCCGCAGCCCTGGCCCGTCTCCGCCTCAAGCTCCTTGTAGAGCTTCATCGTATAATGCTGCAGCCGGCTGATATTGGTCGAGTCATGCAGACCATGAATATTGGCCGCCGCATGCCAGGTCGAACCACTCGTCAGCTCGTCGCGTTCCAGAAGAACAATGTCACTCCAGCCATGCTTGGCGAGGTGGTAGAGAATGGAGCACCCGATGACGCCACCACCGATAATCACGGCCTGTGCATGGGTTTTCATCAAGGTTCTCCGGGTCCGATTTCTTCACGGCGGCGGGCGACATAGGCGTCGAGTTCCTCGCGAATTGCACGCTCAAGTGCCGGTTCTTCATAGTCTCTCAGCGCTTGCTGCCAGAGCGATGTGGCGCGTGCCAGCGCATCGCGCGACCCCGCAGCCTGCCATGCACCATGGTTCTGCCAGTCCGAAAGCAGGGGCCGGTAAAAGGCCGTCTCGTACCGCGACATCGTATGCTCCGACCCGAAGAAATGTCCTCCGGCAGGTACGGATTTCATGGCGTCGAACCCCAGATCATCTTCGGAAAAGGGCAGGGGCTTGAGAAATTCCATCATGTTCTGCAGAATTTCCACATCGAGGATGAGCTTCTCGTACGAAGCGGTCAGTCCACCCTCGAGCCACCCCGCGGCATGGTAAATCATATTGGCACCGCCGAGCACGGCACCCCATGTCGCCATGCCGGTTTCATAAGTGGCTTGCAGATCGACAGCGTTGGACGCGTTCGAGTTCGAGCTTCGGTAGGGCAGGCCATAGCGGCGCGCCAATTGTCCGCCGATCACATTCGCCTTTGTGTTTTCAGGCGTCCCGAAGGCCGGCGCGCCGGAGCGCATATCGACATTCGAGGTAAAGCCGCCATACATCACGGGCGCACCCGGATTGATCAGCTGTGTCATCGCCACACCGAACAGTGCCTCGGCATTCTGCTGTGCCAATGCAGCCGCAAGCGTCACGGGCGTCATGGCGCCCATCAGCGTGAACGGCGTGATTGTCACCGGTTGCCCGTGTTCCACCATCGCCGCCAGCCCGTCCGTCATCGCATCATCCAGTAATCGCGGCGAATTGACGGAGATGATGGTAATCACCCCCGGCGCAGCGCGCATCTCCTCCAGACTGGCCCCGCGTGAAATCGCCATCATCTTGATGCCGTCAAGCGCCCGCCCGCGGCCGATAGCGGTGCAGTGGAAACAGCGATCACTGAGCGTGAGGTTCGCCCGATAGGTATCGAGATGACGGGAATTCGCCGGAAGCTCCATCGGCGCCACCACCTGATTGCCGATCAGATGAATGGCATTGAAGTGCTGTGCGAGGCGGATGAAATTCTGATAGTCGCCAAGGTTTCCCGCCCGTCTTCCGTTGATGCAATCATGGACATTGGGCGGCCCTGCAACGAGGCCGAAGGTCAGGCTGTTGCCGCCAACGCTGAGCATGCGCTGCGGGTTGCGGCTGCTCAGCGTGAAGGAACGCGGCGCCGACTTGATGGCCGCCATAATCAGGCTCTCATCGGCACGGATGATCCGTTCCGTGCGATCGACAATGGCGCCCGCGCACTCGAACAGATCCATCGCCTTCTCGCTCATCACCTTGACGCCGAGTTCGGAGAGAATCCGCATCGAGGTCGAATGCAGCATGTCAAGCTGCTCGTCATTCAAAATCTCGAAAGGGTTGTAGTCGTTCGTGACATCGCCCCACGGGAGTTGCGGAATCCCCCCGCCTGATCTTCCCGCGCGGGCTCTCCGCCCGCCGCCGCGTCCATCGTTTGTCATCTGTCTCGCAGCCTCTCCATATCGAATGCGTGCACATCGCGGAGCACGTCGATGAAACCTTTCGCCTGATGGTCAATGATTTTCCGGCCCTTGTCCGGTGTTGCTGCCGCGGCATTACCAACCGCACCCGCAGGGTTGAGATCGCCGATCTTCCAGCCGAATTGCACCGGCCCGTGCCCGCGCAGCTTGGAAAAATCTTTATCGAAGGCGTGCTGTTCCGAACAAAAATCACGCGCATGTTCCATTCTGACAAGCTCAGGGCGCAGCGCCAGCATGATGGATGTTTCCTCGTCTCCGCCGTGAATGCCGCAAGCTGTTTCAGTGTCGCTCAGCACGGCATCCGGCACACCCATACGTGCCCAACTCGTCGCGACCACCAACATCGCGTGGAGGATACGAAGTTCACGCGCCACAATGTCCATGATTTGCACATTGCCGCCATGCGATGTGACAATAACGAGTTTGCGGATGCCTGTGCGGGCCACACTTTTCCCGACATCAAGCCAGCACGTCGTTGCGTTCTCCCACGAGAGTGTGAGTGTCCCCGGATGATCAATATGCTCGTTTGATTTTCCGATTGCTTGCACGGGTAAAAACACAGCGGGTATATTCGGTGGCAGCAACGCTGCGACACGGTCCACAAGCCCTCTTGCGATGGCCGCGTCGGTCGAGAGCGGCAAATGCGGACCATGCTGTTCAATAGCCGCGATCGGCAATACAGCGATCCATTGTGCCACGTCAGTTGCATCAAAATCTGTGGTGGTCATGTCTTCCCAGAACACACGGCGGGTCATTCATCCGCCTCCACACTTCCGGCACAGGCAACAACTTCAACCTCGACCTTGAATTCCGGTCGCGAAAACCCGGAGACGATCAACAAGGTCGACGCTGGCGGCTCCCGCCGGTCTTTGAAGAACTGGTCGCGAACCGCCATATACGCCGAAAGATGCGTCCGATCGGTAACATAGGCCGTCAGCTTCGCCACATGGCGGCGATCGAGGCCGGCATGTGCGAGAATGGCTTCGGCATTTTCAAAGCAGAGCAGGGTTTGCTCTTGGACAGACTCAGGGATATCCCCGTTGCGTGAAATGCCGAGTTGGCCGGAGCAGATCACAAGGCGTTCATTGGCGGCAATTTCAACGCCTTGGGAATACCGCGCCAGTGATGGCGCGGCATTAGTCGAGTGAAGGAATTTCATTGGCGAAATCCTCTTCTTTCTTGAGACCGGGAAACAGGTAGAAACCGGCCTTGTCAAAGTCATAATCGGGGTTGTCCCACGCAATCATCTTGCCCGGATTGAGCAGGCCCTTCGGGTCGACCTCGCGTTTGAAAGCGAGCTGCACCTCGTCCGTCTGCTTCATGCCGCCTTCTTCCAGCGTGAAGCGATGCGGATTGAATACCGGACACCCGTGCTCCTCGTGAATGCGCACGATGGCGTCGAGCCGCTCCTCCGTTGTGAAGCGGACGAGCGGAATGCCGTCGCAACTGATGCGGCCTTCAAAACGCATATACTCGGCATGCCCCGGCACCTCATCGCCAAACAGCATCGACATTTCCACGATCTTCTCGACATGGACAGGATTCGGGTAAAGGGTCTGAAGATAGGTTATTGACGGGTCCATGCGGATTGCCCGCAGGGTCGTATGGTTCCACGCCAGCTCATAGGCGGGTGGCAGGGAGCGCCGCTCGTCTTCTGGCAGCGTGTCAGAACGGAAGGAGATGGTCATGCGCTCTTGCCGGCAGAGCGCTTCAAGCGACGAGACGGCATGCGGTGCCACCATCGTCACAATCACATGATCATCAGCCGCGAGATATTTCTGGTGGCGAAGGAAATAGCGGTGCGGCGTCGGCGCTTCGATCGTACATAATTGCTTCAGGAGCAAACCGTCCTGACAGGCCAGCACATCCGCGAACCGGTTAAGCTGCGCCCAGTCACGACCCGTGATCAGCATATCGATCCAGTCATAGGAAGCGGTGAGCGGCATGTCGAGGCGGGTAATGATGCCGTTGGTGCCATAGGCATGGATAACCTTGTGCAGTTCAAAGCCTGTCAAGGTCAGCACGCGGGGCTCCGCCTCCATGGTGATCACGCGCGCACTGATGACATTTCCGGTATCGCGTAGCGTGCCCCAGCGGATCGACCCCACGCCGCCCGACCCTCCGGCGATGAAGCCGCCAATCGTGGCGTTCCGCGCCGTTGATGGATGCATGCGCAGCTCTTGCCCCGAATGTGCGCGCGTCGCTTCGTCGATATCGTGGATGATGGCGCCAGCTTCGACCGATACGCATCCCGGCGCAATCCCGATGACACGATCCAAATTGCGCACGTCAAGCACCACACCGCCGGAGAGTGGCATCGCCTGACCATAATTGCCGGTGCTGCCACCCCGCGGCGTCACCGGAATATCGAGCCGGTAACAGGCCGAAAGTAATGCAACAACCTCTTCCTCGCTGCGCGGACTCACAACGATATCGCCCGTCACCCCCTCAAGCTGTCGCTTCAGAACGGGAGAGTACCAGTAAAAATCACGACTGCGTTGCGCAACGACCTTCGGATTTGTCTCGCAGGGTATGCCGTTGAGTAAAGTGATGAGTTCGTCGATTTTTGCCATAGCGAACGGAATTCGGTTTGTGTGGCGCTTTTCGCCCGCGAAAGAGCGGTTTTCCGCCGGGACTATCTCAGGCTAACTCAATTTGGTAGACGCCGGACAAAAGGAAAACAATGGCGTGGGGATCAATTTTTTCGCGCGGATCGTCAGACAGATCACCTGTATCGCGGGTGACCCGAATCAGAATGATGCCAAAAGTAATGACTTTAACTTCTCGCTGGCTTGCGTTGGCGGCAATTCTCCGGGACGTAAATCATAACCCCATCCGCTTGGAATATCCGCCGGGAAGGGCTCGACAAGCAGGCCGCGCCGCACGTGGATTTCAACAAGCGACGCCAGTGTCACCGCGCATCCCAATCCCTTGATCGCCATTTCCAGAGCCACGTTGGAGCTATCCGTCTTCAACCCCTGCACAAGCGGCAGGTCCGGAATGCCATGTTGGTGCGCGAAGGCTTCCCAAAGCTCCTGTCGACCAAGAATGTGGATCAGGCCTTTGCGCCTGACATCCGCCGGCGATGTCATGGCGTCAGGTCCGGTCATGAAATCCGGCGGACAGACCATAGCCAAACGTTCCTCGCCCAGACTTTGGCCAACGAGCGGTTGACGGACATGGCGCGGTGTGATCCGAAGGTCGACAATCTGGTCGGTTGTCTCGGCCCAGATCGTGGCATGGACAGTCACAGCGACTTCCGGGTTTTGTTCATGATACCGCAATAGTCGTTCCGGCAACCAATTTGTCGCAAGGCTTGCCGGACAAGCAATCACGACTTCCTTCCGGTGCCGGACGGTCTGCACATGTCCCGTCGCCAGATCAAGTTGCGCAAGTGACCGTTGCACCGCAGGCAGGTAAGCGGCTCCGACTTCAGTCAATGTCATGCTTCGGGACGCGCGGTAAAACAGAGGACGCCCGATGAACTGCTCCAGAACCCGGACATGTCCCGAGACTGCCGCCTGGGTCAGGCGAAGTTCCTCCGCCGCACGGGTAAAGCTCAGGTGCCGGGCCGAGGCTTCGAATGACCTGATGCAATTCAAAGGAGGAAGGTATTTCATCGCCGCGTATTTGCCTTGGTCCAATCAATCTGTCGGAAATGGGTTCTGCTATCGAACCTGACCCGAGGTAATCTAACGTGTCTCTCGTATGACGTAAACATCCTGCCCCGCTTCGGGCAAGACTCGGGAAAACAGGGCAAATGTTCATGCTAAAGGGGGATTTTGGCGATGCGCGCCTTCACGCGGTCAATATAGCGGCGACGGGTGGGGTCGGTCTGATCATCCATATCATGCAGGCCTAACCAGAACGTCTTGGTGCGCGGTGATGTGCAATAGCGCATCCCGCGCAGGATGATCTTGCGGCCTGGTGCCCCCATCAGGAACGTCCAGAACCACCAGGGAGAGCCAAAAGTGGTGATTACCCCGATGAGTCGTACATTTGTGAGTGCCCCGCGCAACGGCTCCGTGGGCGTTCGCAATGTAAACGTCACTCCGGGCCGCCAGACCCGATCGATCCAGCCCTTGAGCATGGCGGGCTGTGAATACCACCATGTCGGGTAAACCAGGATCAGTCCCTCCGCCCATTGCAGATTTTCGATATGGGGAACGAGATCCGCTGGCGTTGTGCCGTCCTCGGTGTAACCGCGGCGTTCGTCAGCACTCATGACGGGATTGAAGCCCTCGCCGTGAAGGTCGGTAATGCGGACATCATGGCCTCTGGCGCGGGCCGTTTCGACCGATACCTTCAATAAACGGGTATTGAAACTTTCGGGGACAGGATGGGCATGAATGAACAGAAGGCGCATCTGGAAACGACCACGAACCCGGCCAAGTTGAGAAAAGCGATCAACACGTCTCTGAAAAACATTTTTCAACCGTATTCCGTAGCGTAACACCAATATGATATTCTCTGGCAAAAGGAAAACAATGGCGTGGACTTCGATTTTTTCGCGAAAGGGCGAATCTAAATCGAATATCATGACTTGAAATTGAGCTTCGAAAGAGGGAACCGATGTCTCGCATTGTTCTGATCCGTCATGGCGATGACCCCGATGATGACCGGGTCGTCACCTACTTTCGCTCTAAGGGTCTTGAGCCGGAAATTCGCAAACCGTTCAAGGGGGAAGAGCTTGGTGACGTGGATAGCAGCGTCATCGGGTCGGTGATCTATGGTGGTCCCTTTAATGTTTTCGAGGAGGAAAAGCACACCTTTCTCTACGACGAAAACCGTTGGATCGAGCAGTGCATCAGGCAGAGTGTCCCTCTGCTCGGCATTTGTCAGGGTGGCCAGTCCATTGCCCATGTTCTCGGGGCGCCCGTCGGCCCCAAACCGAGCGAACCGCACGAGTTCGGCTATTACGAAATCAAGCCGACCGAAGAGGGGCGCGCCTATTTCCCCGACGCACTCACGGTTGCTCAGGCGCATTTTCATGAATTTCAGATTCCGCGAGGAGCGGACAAACTCGCGGGTAGTGACCTGTTCCACCAGCAGGCTTTCAAATACGGCTCAAGCACCTTCGCCTTCCAGTTCCATGCCGAAGTTACACCCCGCTGTTTCCGTCGCTGGCAGGACAACGATTGGGCGGCCTTCGGCAAACCGGGCGCACAGACCCGTGCCGAACAGAACACCCTCATGGCCCGTCACGATCAGCGCCAGCATATCTGGTTCATGGGATTCCTTGATACACTGTTCGGCAGGGCGGTCGAAAAGGCGACGGGAAGCCGAGACCTTCATGCGTAACGAAACCAGGGGATTATTGATCACATTGGCTGGCGCGCTCGTTTTCACGCCGGACGCCCTGTTGATCCGGTTGGCTGCAACCGATCCCTTCACACTCGCCGCCACGCGGGCTGTTCCTGCCGCCCTTGTGCTGCTGGCAGGAATGCTCCTGTTCCATGGCTTCGCGATCGTCTGCGAATTTCTGCGCCTTGGCCCATGGGGGTTGCTCGCAGGCCTGTTGCAGGGGCTCAGCGCCGTGCTGTTCTGCCTCGCCATCAGCAATACCAGCGCAGCCAATGCGCTTCTGATCTTCGCCTCGATGCCCCTGATTGCAGCCCTCATCGGATGGGCCGCGCTCGGAGAGAATGTCCGCCCGGCGACGTGGGTGGCAATCCTCGTGGCCATGACCGGTATCGTGATCGTCGCAAGCGGTAGCCTCGGAAGCGGCAATATCTTCGGTGACGCAATGGCGTTGGCCAACGCCCTGTCTACAGCGCTCTTCTACGTGATCGCGCGGCATCGCAGCGATCTGAATTTCATCCCCGCCAATGTGCTCGGCTTCGTGATCGGCGGATTGATCTCGGCTCCCTTTGTCGAACTCGCGCCGCTCGAGGCGGCACAGTGGGTTTGGCTTGCGATCGGCGGATGCATCGTGCTTCCGGGTGCCATCGCACTATTCACACTGGGCCTGCGCTATCTGCCTGCCGCAGAAGTCGCCCTCATCGGCTTGCTCGAGGTTGTGCTCGGGCCGCTCCTGGTCTGGCTCATCCTTCGGGAAAACGTCCCGCATAACACGATCATCGGGGGCACGGTGCTGCTCTCGGCCTTGGTATTTCATTTCGGCATGAGTCTGCTGCGACCCGCAGCGCGGCTCGCGCAAGGGTTCGAAACACACGCTCCAGGTGGACGTGTCTAAACGCAAAGGGGGAGACTGACATGTTGTTCAAGAAAAACGGTAAGCCACTGCCGGCCGTGTTCGATACAATGGTGCGGGACGCAAGAGACGGGCGGATCGACCGCCGCGAATTTCTGACGCTCGCGAGCGTCTTCGGCGCAACAGCCGCCGCCGCTTACGGTGCCATCGGCCTCGCATTGCCGACGCCCGCCCGAGCTGCCACCCCGAAAAAAGGTGGCGTGCTTAAAATCGAGATGCCCGTCAAGGAGCAAAAAGATCCGCGCACCTATGACTGGTCGGAAATGGCCAACGTCACCCGCCAGTTCCTTGAGCCCCTCGTAAAATATAAGCGCGACTTTACCTTCGAGGGCAAATTGCTGGAAAGCTGGGAGGTGAATGACAACGCGACCGAATACACCCTCAAGGTGCGCAAGGGCGTCACCTGGAACAATGGCGATGCCTTCAATGCTGACGATGTCGTCTTCAACATCACCCGCTGGTGTGACAAATCGGCGGAAGGCAATTCCATGGCCGGCCGCATGTCCACGCTCGTTGACCCCAAGACAGGCAAAGCGATCCCGGGGTCGATCACCAAGGTCGACGACTTCACCGTGAAGCTGAAGCTGCCAAAGCCCGACATCACAATCATTCCGGGCATGTCCGATTATCCGGCGCTGATCGTCCATCGCAATTTTGAAGCCGATGGCAAGAACATCGTCGCCAAACCTGTCGGAACCGGCCCGTTCGAGCTCGTCTCCTACGAAACCGGCACAAAGGCGGTTCTCAAGCGCCGGACCAACGGCAAATGGTGGGGCGGCGAAGCCTATCTCGACGGCGTCGAATTCATCGATTATGGCAGCGACCCGGCGGCGATCACCAGTGCCTTCGAGTCCAAGGAAGTCCATTGCAACCAGGTCTCGGAATCAGCTTACATCGAAGTCTTCGAGAAAATGGGGCTGGTCCGGTCGGAAATCGACACGGCGAGCACCATTCTCGCGCGCATGAACGTCAACAACAAACCCTATGACGACCAGCGCGTGCGAAAGGCCATGCAAATGGCGGTTGACAACGACACGATCTTGAAACTGGGCAATAATGGCCGCGGATCGGTTGCGGAAAATCATCACGTTGCACCGCTTCACCCGGAATATTTCCCGTTGCCGAAGCAGAAGCGCGACATCGCGGCCGCGAAGAAGCTGATGACCGAAGCGGGAAAGATGGATTTCGAACACGATCTGATCACCGTCGATCAGGATTGGCACAAGAACACCGGCGACGCCATCGCCGCCCAATTGCGCGAGGCAGGCTTCAAGGTGAAGCGGACCGTACTCCCGGGGTCGACCTTCTGGAATGATTGGACCAAATATCCTTTCTCCATGACCAATTGGAACCAGCGGCCGCTCGGTGTTCAGGTGCTCGCCCTTGCCTATCGCTCGGGCGAGGCTTGGAACGAATCCGCCTTCTCCAACAAGGATTTTGACGCCAAGCTGAACGAAGCCCTTTCCATTGCCGATCCCGCCAAGCGCAAGGCGGTCATGAAGGACGTCCAGCAAATCCTGCAGGAGAGTGGTGTGCTGATTCAGCCCTATTGGCAGAATATCAACAATCACCGCGCACCCGAGGTGATGAATTACGAGATGCACCAAACCTTCGAGATCGATCTCGGCGAGACCTGGCTGAACGTCTGATACCTGTCATAACAGAGTCTGCCGGGTTGGGTTATACCCGGCAGACTCTCTTCATTTGAGCGGCTCGATGAAAGAAATCGTCGCAAAATTTACGACTGATCTTTCGCTTGGTAATGTCCCTGAAAAAACGCTTCAGGACACCAAGAGATGTCTGCTCGATACAATTGGCGTCGCCGCTGCGGGGTCACGCTTGCAGCTGAGTTCAATTGCCCGGAATGTGGCCCCGATGCTTTTCGGCGTATCGCCTCGGGGTGCCCGGCTCTTTTTTGCTGATGGGCATACAAGTCCTGCAGGCGCCGCCTTCGTCAATGCCTCGACAATCGACAGCTTCGATGCGCATGACGGCCATCCGCTCACCAAAGGTCATGCTGGCTGTGGGGTCCTGTCAGGTCTCATGGCGATTGCCGATGTCCATGACGATATGAGTGGTACTGAGGCATTAATAAACCTGATTGCAGGCTATGAGGTGGCGATACGGGCAGGCATTGCGCTTCACCAGACAGCGCCGGACTATCACACTTCCGGCGCGTGGGTAGGCTTGGGCATTGTTGCTGCCGGCGCGCGCGTGCTGAATCTGGATCGCTCGATGCTGCGCGAGGGGTTGGGGATCGCCGAATATAACGGGCCAAGAAGCCAGATGATGCGCTGCATTGATCATCCGACCATGCTCAAGGATGGCTCAGGCTGGGGCGCGATGGTTGGGGTATCCGCGGCCTTTCTGGCCAAGGCTGGCTTTACCGGCGCACCGGCAATCACAGTCGAGGAGCCAGCGGTTGAGACGCTCTGGAACGATCTGGGCTCCCGCTGGCGGATTTCCGAGCAATATTTGAAGGCCTATCCTGTGTGCCGCTGGGCTCAGCCAGCCATGGAGGCCGCCATGCAGTTGAAACGGGAACACAAGTTTACTGCTACCGACATCCTGTCCATCCGCATTCGCACGTTCCACGAGGCGAGCAGGCTCAAAATCTGGAACCCGCAGACAACCGAAATTGCGCAATATAGTCTGCCATTTCCGGTGGCCGCTCTTCTGGTCAAAGGGCAGGTCGGACCGGACGAGATTGATGACGCCGCGCTCGCGGATCGTGAAATACTATCGGTCGCAAAAAGCATCGAGGTCATTGATGATCCGGAATTCTCTGGCCGGTTTCCTGCGGAACGCTGGGCCTCGGCATCCATCACATTGCGCAACGGAACAATACTTGAGTCACGGCCTGCGGTCGCCCGCGGCAGCGCGGAAAATCCCTTTTCCGATGACGAGATCACGACCAAGTTCAAACTCCTGATGGAAAGTGCAGGCCACTCGAAAAGAGTGCAGGGAATTGTTGACTATGTGTGGGGAATCGAGAAGGAACCGTCCCTCCGACGGCTGGCCGATATGATTTACGGCGGGCGGTGACACGTGCGCGGTATATCGGGTTTTCTCGTCCGGCGGGTCATCAGCGTACTGGGAACCGCTTTATGCCTGACGCTCGCCGTCTTCTACCTGATCAATCTGGAACCCAATCTGCGCAAGCTGTCGATCAGCCAGACAGAAATGCGCGCCTCCGATTCCGATATTGAGAGATGGCTGGAACGCAACGGATATCGCAAGCCCTTTCTCGAGCGCTATGGTGCCTGGCTGGGTGTCGTGCCCAAGCAACCGAATATCGATCCAGAAACCGGCAAGGCACAGGCCCGTTTCAATTACTGCGCGGAGCAGTCCGTGCCGGTCTATTCCGGCGTGCTTCAGGGTGATTTTGGGTGCTCTACAAAATTCAAGGTCAAAGTCATCGATAAACTCCTGCCTGCCTTACGCGCGACAGGTATCCTGATGTTCTGGGTCGTCATCGTCATGGTGCCTGCGGCGTTATTGATCGGTGTGCTCGCCGGTATGCGCGAAGGCTCGCGTACCGATCGATGGCTGTCGGTCCTCTCCATCACCACAACAGCAACGCCGGAATATGTCTCCGGCGTCTTGTTCGCAGTCATCTTTGCGACATGGCTCGGATGGCTCAACGGCTCGGCCGCCACCGCTACGTCGGACGGCATCACCTTCTACAATTTCACGTTGCCGGTTATCACGCCTGCCATTTACGGTATGGGCTACATCGCCCGCATGACGCGCGCATCCATGGCCGAGGTAATGACGACACAATACATCCGCACGGCGCGTCTCAAGGGCCACAGTTTCGCGGGTGTCGTGTTGAAACACGCGCTACGTAACGCGCTCATCGCGCCTTTCACGGTGATCATGCTGCAATTTACATGGCTCCTCACCGGTGTGGTCATCGTCGAGGTCATGTTCCGTTATCAGGGCTTCGGCTATCTGCTCGTCGAGGCAGCGGGAAACAACGACATTGATCTCCTCTTGGCATGTTCGATCATGTCGGTCCTGCTGGTGCTTGTCACGCAGTTCGTATCAGATATCGGATACGCCTATCTCAATCCCCGGATCCGGGTGCAATAGGCACAAGATGGAACAGCTTTCCACCCTCGCAATCATTGTCCTCACATTGAAGCAGCTCTGGCCGGTCTGGGCGTGCCTCTTTCTGTTGCTTGCCGCCAGCTTCGCCTTTCGGTGGCACCTCGGCCTCTATGGCCAATTGTTCAACTCGGCGGTCGGCATTGCCGGCGTCACCTTGATCGCATTCTGGTTTTTCACGGCTCTGCTTGCAGGCATCATTGCACCGTTCGATCCCTTGCAACAATTCGTCGCTCTGAAGCACGCGCCTCCCGGCGCAGTTGAAAGCGCGTCCGGTTTTCCGTTCCTGTTCGGCGGGGATAAACTCGCGCGCGATGTTTTCAGTCGCATGGTTCACGGCAGCCGCATTGTTCTCATCGTGGCTCCCCTCGCAACGGCGCTCGCCCTCGCCGTCGGGATCGCGCTCGGCCTGCCCGCAGGGTATCTTGGTGGCAGGATCGACAAGGTCTTCTCGTTCCTCGCCAATCTCGTCCTCGCCTTTCCCCTCATCCTGTTGTTTTATCTGCTGGTCTCGCCCGGCATTCTCGACACACCGATCCCTTATGTCATGGCGGCCGTGTTGTTGCTGTTTCCCATCGGTCTGCTCATTGCCCTGTTCTATTCGGGCTTCCGCGGCCGCCCGGCGCTATGTTCGGGTCTCATTGCAATGACGTTGATTGCCGGCCTGTGGCTCTTTGCAACCTTTGTCTTTGATGCCGATCCGTTGGGGGTCATGCAAGTGAGCCCCAGCACCCTCAATATTTTCGTGGCAGTTGCCTTTGCCTCCAGTCCCAGTGTTTTCCGCATCGTCCGTGGGCTTGCCATGGATATCAAGACGCGCGAATATGTCGCGGCAGCGCAAACGCGCGGCGAGTCCGCATGGTACATCATGCTATGGGAAATCCTGCCGAACGCACGCGGCCCGCTGATCGTCGATGCGTGCCTGCGCATCGGTTACACAACCATCTTTCTCGGCGCTTTGGGCTATTTCGGCCTCGGCATGCCGCCCGAGAGTCCCGATTGGGGAACCGCAATCAAGGACGCAAGCCGTCTGTTGCGTGTTGCCGTTCATCCGGTCATCCCGCCAGCACTTGGCCTCATGTCCTTCGTTCTGGGTCTTAATCTTCTCGCTGACTCCCTGCGCGAACAATCTCTGAAGGATTGACGGGAACCCCCATGACCACGCCCATCCTCGAGATCGAAAATCTCCATATTTCCTTCTTCACACGACTGACCGAGATCCCGGCGGTCATGGATTTTTCCATGAAGGTCATGCCCGGCGAGGCGATGGGTCTCGTGGGCGAGTCCGGTTGCGGCAAATCGACAGTGGCGCTGGCCATCATGCGGGATCTCCCCGGTATTGGGCGGATCACCAAAGGCACTATCCGCTTCAAGGGCCGGGATATGGCCACGATGAGCGACGCGGAACTGCGCCGCATCCGCGGCTCGCAGATCGCGATGGTTTATCAGGAACCGATGGCCAGCCTCAATCCGGCAATGCGCGTCGGTCATCAGCTGATGGAAGTGCCGGTCCTGCACGAAGGATCAACCCGACAGGAAGCAGCGCAGCGCGCGATTGAGATGCTGAAAGCCGTCCGATTGCCCGATCCCGAACGCATCATGCGCTGCTACCCGCATCAGCTCTCTGGCGGCCAACAACAGCGCATCGTCGTTGCCATGGCACTCTTGGCCAAGCCCGCTTTGCTTTTGTTGGACGAACCCACCACAGCCCTCGATGTCACGGTCGAAGCGGGCATCATTGAACTCGTCAAGGATCTCGGTCAGCGCTTCGGAACCTCGATCCTTTTCATCTCCCACAATCTCGGTCTGATCCGCGAAACATGTAACCGGATCACGGTCATGTATTCGGGTGAAGCGATCGAGACAGGTGGGGTGGATGATGTCTTCGGCGCGATGCGGCACCCCTACACGCAGGGCTTGTTCCGCTCCATCGCCTTGCCAAGTGCCGACAAGAACAGCCGCCCGCTGAAAGCGATACCGGGCCAGCTGCCCCTGCCGCACCAAAGGCCGAGAGGCTGCAATTTCGGCCCAAGGTGTGATTACTTCACCTCAGGCACCTGCGATGTTGACCGCGTTCCGATGAGCCCGGCGGATGTCGGTGACGGGCATGAAAGCCGGTGCCTACGCCTGGCGCAGATCGATTGGTCTGGGAGTGCCGGACTTGCAAAGCCGCGTGATGTGCTCGTACAAGGTGAAACTGTTCTTGAGATTTCCCATTTGCAGAAGCATTATGCCGTCAAGTCCGGCGGCGTTTTTGGCGGTGTTCCGCGCACCGTGAAAGCCAATGAGGATATCAGCCTGTCGGCGCAGGAACGTGAAATTGTCGCCATTGTTGGCGAGTCAGGGTGCGGCAAATCTACCCTCGCAAAGGTGCTTTTGGGGCTCGAATCCGCAACGTCGGGCAAAGTGTTGCTCGACGGCGTCGAAATCCAGCAACTCCCTGCCAGCGAACGGTCATCAAAGACAATATCCTCCATTCAGATGGTGTTTCAAAATCCCTTCGATACGCTAAATCCGAGCCAATCCGTCGGCACCCAGATCATCCGCACGCTGGAGAAATTCGGCATCGGGAAGAATGAAGACGAGCGTCGCGCCCGCATGCTCGAACTCCTCGATCTCGTCAAACTTCCACGCGAATTTGCTTCGCGTATGCCGAGACAACTTTCCGGTGGCCAGAAGCAGCGCATCGGCGTAGCCCGCGCATTCGCAGGTGGTCCCAAAGTTGTCATTGCCGACGAACCCATGTCGGCACTTGACGTGTCGGTTCAGGCGGCCGTCACCGAACTGCTGATGGATATTCAACGCCAATCCCGAACCACAATGCTCTTCATCAGCCACGATCTCGCGCTGGTGCGATATCTCGCCGACCGAGTCGTCGTCATGTATCTTGGCCACATCGTGGAACAAGGCACAACCGAGCAGGTCTTCGCGCCGCCCTACCATCCTTATACCGAAGCGCTCTTGTCGGCGATCCCGCTTGCCGATGCGACATATACCAAACGCAGGATCATTCTCGAGGGCGAAATTCCATCCGCCACCAACCCGCCACCCGGCTGTCCGTTCCAGTCACGCTGCCAGCACAGGTCAAAGGTCGAGGCGGGACGATGCGAAACAACCCTGCCGCCATTGCGCACGATCGAAGAAGGCCACGCTATTCGCTGCCATCTGTCTGACGATATTCTCTTGGCCATGAAGCCGGTCATGAGCCGGAAGACCTAGACGGCGCATCCGGAGTTGATCCATGGTTGGGCCGCTCTTCACACGAACGTCTTTCGATCGTCGCTGTCCGAAGAGCCATGCTTCCTGAAGTCCTCCGTCGACACAATTGATCGGTATTGTACCTCCGACTGACGCCCGAACGCCAACGTTCCGTACGAGCTTGGTAATTTTCCGCTCTATCGGGCGGTTATTTCCATTTTCCAGCATCGGAAATTTCCAGTTCTGTTCCGTGTGCACTGGTCATATTTTCCCCAACAAAAGGCTCATTTCAGAAGGGTCGATGCCTTTGCCCGGGCCTTGTTCGCGGCACTGGATTCAGCGGTCGACACCGGTAGATGTAAAGCGCGCGGCTATTTTTCAGCCTGAAGATGCATCATCGCTCTGGTTTTCAGGATGTGCTTGAATTAATCATCTTCCGATCGTTGGAGAGCCCCCTCATGTCACCCGTCAAGACCCTTGATCTCGTCGCCATCGGCCGCTCCTCAGTCGATTTCTACGGCCAACAGGTCGGCGGCAGGCTCGAGGACATGGCGACTTTCTCCAAGGCCGTTGGCGGCTCACCAACTAATATCGCCATCGGCACCGCCCGCCTTGGTCTCAAAAGCGGTCTGATTACCCGCGTCGGCGACGAGCACATGGGCCGCTTCATCCGCGAGCAGTTGGAGCGCGAAGGCGTTGATATACAAGGTGTTCACACCGATAAGGAGCGGCTGACGGCGCTCGTTGTTTTGGGCATTCGCGATGACAAACAGTTTCCGCTGATTTTCTACCGCGCTGATTGTGCCGATAATGCCTTGGACCAGAGCGATATTGACGAGGCCTATATTGCTTCCTCGCGCTCCGTCGTTGTTACAGGCACGCATTTCGCCAAGGCCAACACGGCGGCAGCACAAAAGCTCGCCATGGCATACGCCAAAAAGCACGGTGGCAAGATTGCGATTGATATCGACTACCGCCCGAATCTTTGGGGTCTTGCTGGCCATGGCGCAGGTGAGGAGCGCTACATCAAATCTGGCGATGTAACGGCGCATTTGCAGCCCATTCTGACCGATTGTGACCTCATTGTTGGCACCGAAGAAGAGATTATGATCGCGGGCGGCGAGGATACGCCGCTTGAGGCGCTGAAAGCGGTCCGTAGCCTCTCGGCGGGCACAATTGTGATGAAGCGCGGTCCGATGGGATGTATCGTTTTTCCGGGTACCATTCCGGACGATATCGAAGAGGGCATCAAAGGCCCTGGCTTTCGGGTCGAAGTCTATAATGTGCTGGGCGCTGGCGATGCGTTTATGTCAGGATTTTTGAGAGGTTGGCTGCGCGACGAGCCAATCTCCACGTGCTGCGCCTATGCCAATGCCGGGGGCGCCTTTGCTGTCTCAAGGCTACTTTGCTCGGCGGAGTACCCGACTTTTGAGGAAATGCAGTATTTCATCACGAACGGTGCAGCCTCCCGCGTGGTACGCCACGATGCGGCGTTAAACCATTTGCATTGGTCGACAACACGAGATTCGATGACATCGTATCCCAAGTCCGATCACGTCTATGCTCTGGCAATTGATCATCGCTCGCAATTGGAAGATATAGCCGATAAAGCCGGTGCTTCGCGCGAGCGGATCAAGGATTTCAAGCGGTTAGCTGTTGAAGCTGCCGCGCAGGTTGCCAAAGGTCGGGACGGCTTCGGGATGTTGCTCGATGGAACTTATGGCCGCGAGGCGTTGTTTCGCGCAGCGGACCATAATTTCTGGATAGCTCGCCCGGTTGAGTTGCCGGATTCGCGCCCCCTTGACTTCGAGGGAGGGGGTTCGCTCGCGGCCAAACTGATCGAATGGCCGGTCAATCATATCATCAAATGTCTGTGCTTCTATCATCCGGATGACACTCATGAGATGAAGTCTCGGCAAGAGCGTGAATTGCTCAGGCTTTACGATGCCGCCCGCTCGCTCGGGCGTGAATTGCTCGTTGAGATCATTTGCGGCAAGCATGGCCCGCTGAACGAGGATACGTCGGCAATAGTCATGCAGCGGCTTTACAGCCTCGGCATAAAGCCGGATTGGTGGAAGCTCGAGCCGCAAAAAACGGCCAGGGCCTGGGCCAATATTTTGACGGAAATCGAGGTCAATGATCCCTCTTGCCGGGGCATTGTGATGCTGGGACTAGATATGCCGGCGGATGAGTTTGCGGAGGCTTTTCGGATTGCGCGGGGTACAACTCGTGTAAAGGGCTTTGCGGTTGGCCGCACGATCTTTGCAGATTCGGCGCGCGATTGGATGGCAGGGAAGATTGATGATGCCACGGCAACACAGCGAATGGCCAAGCTATTTGCCAGCTTAGTCGAGGCATGGGAAAAGGCCGTTTGAACGTTCAATATTGTTTCATATTAATATTGTTAGCGCTTACAAGGATTTTATTCTTTGAAAGCGCTATAAAGACCTATGAAAAATAAAAGATCCCTGTAATTTGGGTAGTAAATAAAATTACACTGTAATTGGGTAATGCCAGTTACTCGATTGACTTGAATGCAACGCCAGCGTTAGCCTAATTCATGGAGTATATGTAAAGAAAAAATTAGAGCCATCATCTTGCAAGTCTTCCCGGTTTAACGAGGGTTGATTGAGAAACACTTCTGCTGAGCATCGATGAAAAATAATATGACAAATATGAATATTTAGGGAGAATTTTCGATAATGACCAATCCGAGTCTTAAGGCCATGGCAAGCTCGAAATCACCAAAATTCGGTTCTTTTGTCGTTGAATTCGCCACTCCGGGCATTGGTCATATCCTGAGGGCGTCGGGATGTGATTTCGTTCTGTTCGACATGGAGCACTCAGGCTTCAGCATTGAGACGGTCAAGCAAAGCATTCGCTATTTTGAAGCTGCAGACGTTCGGATGATCGTGCGCGTACCGTCGAAGGATTATGATCATATTGCCCGCGTCTGTGATATGGGTGCCGAAGGCATCATGTTGCCGATGGTGAATACCGCAGAGGAAGCCCGTCGCATTCTTGACAGCATCAAATACGTTCCGGAAGGCAAACGTGGCGTTGCACTCGGCGTTGCTCACGACAATTACCGCAATGTGGGGACAGTTGCTGAGCGGTTAACCGCTGCAAATCGGCGCACGACCTTGTTCTGCCAGATCGAGACCGTGGACGGCGTTGAAAATGCGGAAGCCATGGCAGCCATGGATGGCGTGGATTGTCTATGGGTTGGTCATTTTGATCTTTCGGCGTCGCTCGGAATTCCGGGAGATTTTGGCAACAAGATTTTTACCGATGCAATTGCGAAGGTCGCCGCTGCAACGAAAAAACATGGCAAGGCACTTGGACGTCTTGTGCCGAATGTCGAAACCGGCATTGAATACAACAGACTCGGGTTCAACTTTATCTGTTATTCGGGCGATGTCTGGATCCTACAGGGCGCTTTGACGGATGCGGTTGGTAAACTCCGGGAAGGCTGCATTTCACAAACATAAGGTTTCGTTATGAGCGCTCTTTATAGGGTTGCACTTTCGGGTGATTTCAGAAAAGCGGATGGCTCGCCCACCTTTCCTGATTTTGATACGCGCCCGCTTTTTGATGCTCCGGGGGTCGAGGTTGTTTATCTCGATATAGCAAACCCGATCCGGGCCGATCAGGTTGCCGATATCGATGCTCTCATATTGCTGACACCAAATTTCAGAGCTGAAAGCATTCATCCGAATGGTAGATTAGGAGTCGTAGCGCGCTTCGGTGTCGGATACGACAATGTTGATGTTGATGCTTGCACGAAAGCTGGTATTGCGTTGGTGATTACACCAGATGGCGTTCGGCGTCCGGTCGCAGTCTCTATCCTCGCGTTCATTCTTGCGCTTACCGGCAAGCTCATGATTAAGGACAAGCTGACCCGAGAGGGCCCTTCTGGGTTCAACCGCCGCGGCGAACACATGGGTGTTGGCCTCGTTGGGAGGACATTAGGTTCTGTGGGCATCGGCAATATAGGTGCAGAGCTATTCCGATTAGCTAAACCGCTCGATATGCGGTTCATCGCGCATGATCCGTTTGCTGACACAGCCATCGCCCAAGAGCTTGGTATAGAGCTTGTTGGGCTTGAGGACGTATTTCGGCAGGCTGATATTCTGACGATAAACTGTCCGCTAACTCCCCAAACGAAGCATCTCGTAAATGCCGAGCGGCTCGGATTGATGAAGCAAACGGCCTATTTTATCAACACAGCGCGCGGTCCAATAGTCGATCAGAAGGCGCTGACGAAGGTGCTTCAAGAGCATCGAATTGCCGGTGCAGGACTTGATGTGTTTGAAGTTGAACCGCCTGAGGCAGATGAGCCGATTTTGAAGCTCGATAATGTGGTGGTTGCTCCGCACGCTTTATGCTGGACGGATCAGTGTTTCGCCGGAAACGGCGCAGCTGACGTGCGCGCTGTACTCGATGTCCAACGTGGGACAGCCCCGCGTGGAGTTGTTAATTTCGCGGTTTTGGAAGACTCGCGCTTCAAGGCGCGCTTGGAAGGTTTCGCCCATCAGTTTGGATCATAAATGTACGATCGGGGTTGCGCTAATTCTGACAAGCTGGGCGATCCTATCGAGTGATCCATTCGAAGCATTAATGCTGTGCTCGTCGATCCTGAGAAATGCAATCGGCCAGTAGTTGCAAAGGATCGATTACAAGTCGATGTGAGGAAAACCATCATGATCAAAACCCCATCCCGCTCGGTTTGCCTGTTTGGCACCGAAGAGCCGGTTGAAGCGCCAATAATCCTGAAAGCCGGCCCGTTGTCGGCGGAGTTTGAAGCGGGAAACTTACGCTATGTCCGGTTTCATGGTGTGGAAATGATCCGGGCAGTGTCTTACATTGTGCGTGATCGTGATTGGGGCACCTATAATCCGCAGATTAGCAATCTGAAAATTATAACGGGCTCTGATCATTTCCACGTCAGTTATGATGCCGATGCGGGCGACGCGACACAAAATATGCGCTATTCAACTGTCATCAATGGTGATTCGACGGGCGCGCTAAGGTTCGAGAGCAATGCCGATGTCGTCACGGATTTTGTTACGAACCGAACCGGCTTCGTGGTGCTGCATCCGATTGAAGGTGTCGCTGGTCATCATGCCATGATAGAGCATGTTGATGGTCGGCACGTCGAAACCCTGTTTCCTAAATTAATCGATCCTATCCAGCCAATGATGGAGTTGCGCGCGATTACGCATCATTTTGGACAGGGTGCGAAAGTACGCTGTTTGATGGAGGGCGATACCTTCGAGATGGAAGACCAGCGGAATTGGACGGATGCTTCTTACAAAACCTACGTGCGCCCCCTCGCTCTTCCGTGGCCGTACATGCTCGCTAAAGGTACAAAATTTTCACAAGCGGTGTCCCTTAGCGTTGAAGGGCAGCCATCCCACGGGGGTGCGGGAACCGACGGTAGTAACGCCATTGTGGTAAAGCCTGGAAAATTTAAGGCTCCTGCACTTGGCTTCGGTCTCGACCCGGATGACTGCGAAAGTTTATTGAACCATATTGATATGGCGCGCTCGTTGGCGCCGCATCACCTCATCTGCCATTATGACCCTCAACGAGGCCATTCCGCTGAAACGCTGAAGCAGCAACTTGCCATCGCGCGTGAGCTTCGCGCAGAGCCATGGTTGGAGGCTGTCGTTGCTCGTGTCGAGGGTTGGCAGGACGAAGTATCAGCACTTGGCTCGGTTGTTGGTGTGCTCGGCAATCCTTTTCCCGTGGTGATGTTGTCGCCCGCATCGGATCTAAAATGTACGTTGCCCGGAACGACATGGCCTCCCTGTCCTCGAGCCAAAGATCTTTTCAATCATGCGCGTGTGTGCTTTCCAAAAGCAAAACTTGCTGGTGGCATGTTCAGCTACTTTACCGAATTGAACCGCAAGCGCCCGCCAGTCGACGTCATGGATTTGGTTAGCTTTACAACATCTGCGCTTGTCCATGCAGGCGATGACCGCTCCGCAACCGAGAGTCTCGAAGCACTGCCGCATATAGCCCGCAGCATTCATGCGATCGTGGGAGATACGCCCTATGCGGTAGGCCCTAGCGCGATTGGGATGCGTGATAATCCATATGGCGCGAAGACGATGGATAATCGTGAAAGTATTCGTCAAGCAATGAACCGGAATGATCCGCGCCAGCAGAGCCTGCTCGGTGCAGCTTGGAACGTCGGGTATTTTGCCCATTTTGCGCAAGGCGGTGCCCGTTCAATCGCTCTTGGCGGAATCACCGGACCTTTTGGTCTATTGTCAACGCCCCAAAATTGGAAACAGGCTTGGTTTGATCAGAATCGCGGTCTATATCCTGCTTATCATGTAATGCGGGTTCTTTCATCCTTCGCTGATGCAAATTTGTGCGAAGTTTCCATTGGAACACCGCGCGATGTGCAAGTGATTGCGATTGAGCGGAACGGCAGCATCGAGGCGTTAGTTGCCAATCTCACCGGTACCCACCAAAAGATCGAATTAGCGGGCTTTGACGGTTCCTTAATGAGTGCAATGCTCGATGCATCAACTTTTGCCTTAGCTTCGCAAAACTTATCTTTTATGAGCGAAACAGGGAGCAAGCTGGCCGGGCGATCGATCATGCTTGATGCATACGCTGTTATGCATCTTAAATCCGCTTGAGCGTTGCCAAGCTCAAGCCTTCGGCGACCATTTCTTCGGCTGCACGGATGCGTGCGAAGCTGCCGATTCATAAGCAGCTTCAACAAGAGCGAATGTTTTCAGATTGTCGACGCCTGAGGTTTCTGCGTCCTGTCCTGCGCGAAAAGATGCAAGCATATGAGCGTTGGTATGCAGCACTGCTTCTTGTGACACATGCCATGGACGGCTAGTCCATGAAAGAAGCGGTCCGCCAATATTTTCTTCAAACGACAAACCCTGCGTTGTTACGACCATCTTTTCGCCCCGCGTAACAATAATGGAGCCTTGGGGACCTTCAATCTCGACAAGCGTCTCAGGAAACTGATCGGGGATACGGCGTGCCTCATATGTCGCTTCGACGATTGAGACTGCGCCCGAGTCATGTCTAAGCATCATTGTCGCAGTGTCTTCTGCTTTAATGTTTAGGTTTCGCCGCTGTGTCTCGCATGAGAGATGTGCAACCTCGCCCATCAACCAACGCGCGAGGTCAAGTACGTGAATACCAACGTCGAGGATCACGAGACGGTCTTCCTGAGCTAAGTAAGGCTGCCCGCGATAGACATCGAAACCTGTTCGAAACGATAGCCTTGCCCAGTTGGGGTCGCCGATTGCGCCTGAGTCTAGAACCGCTTTTACGCGTCGCATCGATGTTGCAAATCTGAAATTCTCATGGACAGCGATCCATGCGCCGTGTGCTTTGGCGTGCTCAACGATGGCGACACACTCGTTCCAGTTTGGCGCAAATGGCTTCTGGACGATCATTGCGATTTTGCGCTCGGCTGCCATTGCGGCCAATGCGCGATGGCTCCCCATGCGGGTTGTAATATCAAGCAAATCAATCGGTATCGACTCGAGCATTGTCGCCGCATCAGTAAACCATGCCGCATTGAAACGCTTGCCTGCAGCTTCAGCTTTCATGGGATCCTGATCGCACACGGCAACCAACTCGGCGTTTTGTGTTATTAGGTTGACCCACGCATTGAGATGATTTTGAGCGTAAAAGCCGCACCCAATCAGTCCAATCTTTGTCGTGCCACATTCAACCATAATTGAGAATCCTTTGAGGTGCTTTCTGTTATCGGTCAACGCTGATGATATTGTGATTGTCACTCGGTAACAAGTTGGTTTAGCTTGGCTTTTTGGTCAGAAGAAAAAAGATTTTTAGTTCGCTTTTTACTCGCCTTTTTGGTTCAAGAGGGATTAACCGATCTCCATCGAGCCACGAAGAGATTCTGGATGTGGATGCTTCCCAACAACCTGAAAAAGAATTGCAATCAATGGATTTGCAATGGAAGGAAAGTCATATTGTTAAGTCGCAAAAGTGAACTGGGGCTGATTTGAAATGTCAAGAGTATTGCTTGTCACCGGCGCCAGCCGAGGAATTGGTGCTGCAACCGCTGTCGCTGGAGCACGCGCGGGATATTCCGTCGCCGTACACTATGATACCCATGGTGAGGAGGCCGACGCCGTTTGTGCCAAGATACGCAGTGCCGGTGGGCGAGCGATAGCTATATCTGGGGATATGGCCTCCGAACCAAATATTGTCCGGATGTTTGAAGATGTCACCTCACAATTGGGCACAATTTCGGCGCTCGTTAACAATGCTGGTAGCGTCATTGCTGTCCGCGCAATTGAGGATATTGATTCATCGATTCTTGATCGCATCTTGGCCGTGAATCTTGCTGGTCCGATCTACTGTTGCCGAGAGGCGGTTCGACGCATGTCGTCGGCGCGAGGCGGAAATGGCGGCGCGATTGTTAATATTTCGTCCATGGCAGCACTGCTGGGGGGCCTACCGAACGAGGTACCTTATGCCGCTACGAAGGGAGGTGTGGACTCGCTAACTATCGGGCTGGCCCGTGAGGTGGCAACTCAGGGAATTCGCGTTAATGCGATCAGGCCGGGCGTTATTGACACGCCAATCCATGCTTTCCATGGTGCAGGGTTCGTCGAGCGTTTTTCACCAAATTTACCGATGCAACGCGCGGGTACCGCGGATGAGGTTGCCGAAGCTGCGATTTGGTTACTTTCGGCGGCTGCTTCCTATGTTACGGGGTCAATTCTAAACGTTTCAGGCGGACGCTAGGCGGGCATTTTTTTGATCTTGCTGCCGGCAATTGCAGTTGTTAGTGTATCCTTCAACAAAGATATATCCGTTCCGAGACAGAGCATTCTGAATCCTTTTGCTTGCCAAGCTCGTGCTATGTCTGAATTTCCAGCCAGAAAACCGGCGGGCTTACCTGCTTTTGTGCAGGCGGATATGAGGTATTTTACGGCCGCTTCGAACTGGGGGTGATCAAACTGTCCGGCTATGCCCATGCTATCGGTTAGATCAAAATGCCCGAGCCAACCGACATCAATGCCTGACACGGCCATGATTGTGTCAGCATTTTCAATTCCTCTTGCCGTCTCGAGGAGGGCAATCGCCATCACGCGCTCATTGGCCTCACGCATTTTGTTAGCAACGTCACCGCCAAGATAATCATCATGCGCCATTGAAAATGCCAATCCCCTGACACCTTTCGGGCGATAACGCGTCCATGCCGCGATCTGACGGGCTTGCTCTTCGGTTTCGACCATCGGGACCATGATCCCTAGTGCGCCTGCATCCAGAACTGTTGCAATCAGATGGTAATGGCACCCCGGAACGCGAACCATCGGCGCAATGCCTAGTCCTCGTGCAAATGCGATCTGTGCCTTGATTGTGTCAATGCCGACACCGCTGTGTTCCATATCAAGAATGACAAAACTCGCGCCCGCGGCATGCAAGATCTGGCAAAGGCCTGGAGTGAAAAACTCGAATACCATAGTGCCAAAGGCGACGTCGCCTGCTTCGAGTGCTACCTTTACCGGATTTGATTTCATATAACCCTACCGAGAGACACAAAACGACCGATCTAGGCATGGAGACATTAATTTTTCTGCTGACTTACGCACGTCAAAGACATGTTCATTTTATAAAAAAGCGCACGAGACGCAAAAGTTCATTACCGATATCAACTGTTAAAACAGATAATAGATTTTTCAATGTTTTTCGTCGCGCGTTTCAACGCTATTAGTTTTTGTCACGCTCCGATCTAAATGCAGCATGAAGGCAGGGATAAAGAGGATTTAATTGAAGAGAGATATTCTCTTTACCTGTGGCGTGATAACCGCCAACCTCTGGCGGTATGAAATTTCATTTGTCGGTAATGGTTCGACGTTTCGGTCTCTGAGTCGACTGTTTCGGAAGTTTCCTAATCATGTTTGGTTAGAGACCGTCGAAGTTTTCGGTTGTTGGGAAATGACAATCTACTGTTACATTGTTGGATAAACAAAAAGTAGGAATATCGGACATGACTCGTCTTGGTAAAGTAACATAAACGGAGGATACCGCTGAATAGGGTTGCCAAATAGATTTAAATTCGTTGATCAAAAGTCGAATCGCAAGCGAGTTGAGAAAATATTTCTTGGAATTGTGTTTACTGTTTCCGTTAGACATCAGGTCGACCCAATACTTCTGTGTTGTGACATTGCAAAGAAGATACGAAGATGCTGCATCTACTCGTCGCCGAAAAAATTCATGATGCTGGATTGAAGTTGATTAGAGACGCTGAGCGCGTGACCTATGATTACGTCCCAGAGCTATCAACTGATTCTTAATACTAATCTGATCCACAAGGCCGATGGCTTGATTGTTCGCACTCAGCGTGTCTCCGCTGACACGATCAAGAGGGCAATAGATCTCAAGATCGTCTCCCGTCATGGCGTTGGCTATGATGCGGTCGATATCTCGGCATTGAACATACGGGGCATACCGCTTGCAATTATTGGTGATGTCAACTCTCGACCAGTTGCTGAGCACACGATAATGCCAATTCTTGCACTCGCTAAAAAAATCCTCAATTACGATCTGGCAACGCGTGACGGAGAATGGGACTGCCGTAATCGCTTTGACTCTGCTGAACTCTATGACAAGACATTACTAATTGTGGGTTTTGGTCGTATCGGACGCCATGTTGCACGAATGGCATTGGGCTTTGGCATGATGGTTCTTGCTTATGATCCAGGTTTACAATCTGACGTTATTCGGTTTACTGGAGTTGAATCGGTTGAGTCGCGAATGGAGGGTCTCTGTCGTGCAGATATCATTAGCTTGCATGCACCGAGATGTGGCGAAATACCGCTTATTGGGGCCTGTCAGTTTTCCGCTATGAAGCCCTCGTCATTCATCGTAAATACTGCCCGCGGCGGTCTTATCGACGAGTAGGCACTAGTTGCTGCGCTTGATTCAGGACGTTTGGCTGGCGCAGGCATTGGTGTTTTCGCTGGCGAACCCCCGCCCTCCTACCATCCACTTTTTAGCCGTGACAACGTTATCCTATCACCACACACTGTATCTCTAACGGCTGAAGCGGCTGCTCGAATGGCAGTCACATCGGTTCGAAACGTGCTCGACTATTTTAATGGACGACTTGATCCTTCTTTCGTTGTTAATCGCGATGAAATAGGCTATCATAGTTGAGCGTCATTTTTTTAGACGGATGTGGCGAGCTTTCGTAAGCGCCCCATATAGACTGGTCGTAATTTATATTGGCGCCAGTCATCAAGCCAGACTCGCTTGAGGCGAGAAAGGCAACCGCGCGGGCTACCTCGTTTGGATCTATAAGACGACCAAAAGGCTGTTGTGGCGCAGCTCTTTCGAGCCAATCCGGCGGATTGCCGTCGCTCTGCTGAATGAGATTCTCGCCCTCCGATGCCATCCAACCAATATTCAGACTGTTAATCCGAATACGGTTTCGCAGAACCGAGAATGCAATGTTTTCAGTGAGGGTGGCCAGCGCACCTTTCGACGCACAGTAAGCAGTCAGAAAAGGTTGCCCTGCTTTAGCGGACATTGAGCCGATGTTAACAATTGTTCCTTCAATTTGTTCACGAATCATCACCTCTAGAGTTTTTTGAGTTAAAAAAAATGGACCACGTACATTCGTATTGAAAATAGCGTCGAATAGTTCAGGTGTTGTATTCAGAATTGTGCCACGATTTGTGATCGCGGCACAATTTACTAATGTATCAATTCGCCCAAATATTTTATCGGAAATTGAGATTACATTTTTGCAGTCTTCTATACTTGATTGCTCAAATTGTATAAAGATCGCATTTGTACCGTAAGTCTCCTTTATCTCTCGGGTTGTTGCCTCGCCACGGACCATATCTCGACCACAGATTACAATGCCTTCCGCACCACGCTCAGCGAGAATTCTAGCAACGGCCTTTCCGAGGCCTTGAGTTGATCCCGTGACAACTGCAATTTTTCCGCCGAACTGTGCCATTTTCTCTCCTGCTGGTTCGGGTGTCAGTATGTATCGACCTACAATGCGTCTTTTATCTATCTTGTATTGGCCCATTCTTGCTAGCCGTAGGGAAGGGATTTTTGATGATAAGATTATTTACTATGCTCTACGTCTTTTCCTATGAATCCGATCGTTAATGTGCGTCTTAGAGAAATTCTGAATTATATCCTCAATTGAGTGTGTTCTAACTTTTTAGGATAACATCATTGCATTTAAAATTAATTGCTCGGTTGTCGTTGCAAATGTGATTGAACACGTTACGATCACATCGCCTAGGAAAAATTCGGGCTCATATATGGGGAGGATAAAAGAATGAGAGTATTGAGAAATGGACTGTTGGTCGCCGCGCTAATTGAGGTCGCTTTAGTTGTGCCGGCCGCTGCGGCTGGAAAGGTTGTGATTGGCTACTCGGCGCCTGCTCTTCTTGGTGGACAGGGTCAGATCCAGGCTGGCCTTGTCAATGGCGCCAAGGCGAAGGGTTGGGAGGTTCTGACCATTACCTCAGGGGGTGATGCACAGAAGCAAATTAACGATATAAATGATTTCATTGCGCAAAGGGTCGATGCCATTGTCGCGGTCCCTGATGACAGTGCAGGTATTTGTCAGGCGGTTAAATCGGCTAAAGCAGCAAAAATTCCGTTTTACACAATTGATCGTTCCCCATCTGGCTGTGAAATCGATATGGTTATTTTGTCGGATAATTATCTTGCCGGTAAGCAAGCTGGAGAGGCAATGGTTGCTTTCTTGATAGACCGTTACGGCTCCGCGAAGGGAAAAGTCTTGGAGATCACCGGTAATCTCGCACAGAATGTCGCTCAATTGCGCGGTGCCGGGTTCAACGACGTGATCAAGAAGAGTCCGGGGATCAAGGTGATCACAAAGGTAGGTGATTGGGACGCGCCGAAGGGCGTCGATATTGTCCGCGACGTTGCTTCATCTGAAGCCGATCTCGATGGTATCTACATGCATTCCGATTGTGTTTATTCTGAAGGGACGGTTCAAACATTGAAGGAGCTTGGTAAGGGTGCCGAGTCGGGCCAGAATGGTCATATATTCCTCGCCAGTGTTGATGCTTGTCTCTCAGCTCTAGAATTGATGCGGGCAAACAAGTTCGATCATGCTTCGAATCAACCGATCCCGGATTTCGGAATGCTCGCTGCTGACTTTATTGAAAAGAAACTCAGGGGAGAAGTAATCGCCCCGGGCGAGGTCAAGAAAGATGGGACACTTTGGTCACCCGCTCGAATTGAGAAGTCGGACGTTGGCATGCAGTTATTCTTGTCCACCACACCAATCAACAAGTCGAACATGAACGATGAGCGTCTTTGGGGTAATATTGAAAAGAAAAATGGCGGTTGATCAGCATAATACAAAAACTTAAACGCAGAGGTGCGGTTTTGGATTTTCGAAACCGCACCTCCAAACTCAAAGAAGTAAACAGGACGGAGAGCAGAAATGGAAGATGCTGTTCCAACGCCTGTGGTTGAAATGCTTGATATCGTCAAGGTTTTTCCTGGCGTTAGAGCCCTTGACTCAGTTTCTTTTTCTGTGAGGCATGGCGAGATACATGCGTTGCTAGGTAAGAATGGTGCGGGAAAATCAACCTTGATGCATGTTCTGACAGGGTTATACACTCCTGACTCAGGATCGATTCGCGTCAGAGATATCCAATACGAAAATTTGAATACTGCGCGGGCGAAAGAGGCTGGTATCGCACTAGTCGCGCAGCATGCAAAGTTCGTTCCGGGCCTAAGCATCGCTGAAAATTTATACAGCGGGATGCTGCCGGTAGGACAATTTGGCTTTGTGGACTGGAAGAAAATGAGACGCGATGCCAGTGATAGGCTCGGTCAGTTCGATATTGATATTGATGTCACCCGGTTAATGGAAGAGACGACTGTTGCCGAGCGGCAGATGATAGAAATTGCGCGGGCACTGTTTGCTGATGCGAGTGTGATTATTCTCGATGAGCCCACGGCTCCTCTGCCAAAACATGATGTGGTAAAATTATTTGAATTTGTTCGAAGACAGCGTGAGCGTGGTGCGTCTTTCATCTATATTTCACACTATCTCGAGGAAATATTTGAAGTTGCTGATCACGTAACTGTAATGCGCAACGGCACTGTAGCGGGGTCCTCGCCGGTTAAAGACATTACTCAGCCAGAACTAATACGATTGATTAGTGGTGCAGATGTCGAGCGCTACAAGAGAGAAGGTAGTTCGATTGGTGGAGCAGTTCTCGAAGTTAAGGGGCTAACGCGACCGGGGGCCTATTCCGATGTCAATTTGATGTTTCATGGTGGTGAGGTCGTAGGTCTCACGGGACTTGAAGGCAGTGGACCCGGCGAACTTGCGCGCGGTCTTTTCGGACTGGAGACGCTCGGTGAGGGCAAGGTAACACTCAATTCCGTTTCCTATCGCAATGGAAGCCCCATTGTTGCTCTTCAGCAAGGCTTAGCTTATCTTCCGAGAGATCGTCACGGCCTTGGCATCATTGGAGTTCGGAGTGTTCGTGACAATGTCTCGCTATCGGTGCTTGAACGGCTGGAACCGCTTTTTGGGTTGATTAACAGTGCTAAAGAGAAAAAGCTTGTTCAAGATTATATCGATGTTCTGGGAATTAAGGCTCCGTCAATGAGCACAGCGGTTGAAAATCTCAGTGGCGGCAACCAGCAAAAGGTTGTTGTCGCAAAACTAGCCGCTACCGAACCAAAAATGCTTTTTCTTGATGAACCCACTCAAGGTGTGGATGTTCAGGCGAAGGTTGAGTTACTTCGGATTGTTGATGATTTGAGCAAGCGCGGTGTTGCTGTAGCTGTTGTTTCTGATGAACTTAGCGAGTTGATAGATATTTGTGATAGAATCGTTGTGTTCTATCGCGGCGCTATCATTCGAGAATTCCGAAAGGATAGTGATAAGATAACCACTGCAATATTATTGGCTGCTATCGAAGGTGAGACCATGGAGATGGTGGATGCAAGTGTCTAAATACATTCCGACTTTGCTAGATCATTTGATTTGGGTGATTCTAGGTTTAGTATTTGTTTTTTTTGTATTTCAGTCACCTGTATTTCTGACATCGACAAATATCACGAATATTCTTACTGCCGCAGCCGTTCTGGGGATCTTGGTTGTGGGGCAGACGTTTGTTCTGATAACGGGGAATTTTGATCTCTCTTCCGAGTCGACGCTGGGGGTTACAGCTCTCTTCGGTATGTTTTTGATCGTCCCTGCAACGCCCCCTTATTGGGGTGGAGGGATAATGCTCAATCCTTACCTTGCAATTATCACGATTCTTCTAACTGGTGCGCTGATTGGTTATGTTGTCGGATTTTTGATCACGGTTGGTAAAATGAATAACTTTATTGTGACGCTCGCAATGCTGCTTATTCTAAGAGGCCTTATGATGGCTTTCACTCAGGGAAAGCCCATAAGCGGACTGAATTTTGAGCCTGCTGAAGTATACTTTTGGTTGGGTCACGAGGCGCTTTTCCAAATCCCCAATTCGGCTCGGATCCCAATAGCCGTTGTTGCAACAGCAGTAGTGTTTGGAGCCGGACATATCTTCCTTAATCACCGTCGATTTGGCCGAGAACTTTATGCAATTGGGGGCAACAAGAATGCAGCCATTGCTTCGGGTATCGACGCGGATCGCCGCATCCGCCAAGTTTATGTTATGAGCGGAATACTAGCTGCGCTCGCAGGTTGGATGCTTGCTGGTCGGGTCGGTTCAATCCAAGTCAACCTTGGTGACGGATACATATTCACGGTTATGGCGGCAGCAGTGATCGGTGGCATCAGTTTGCAGGGTGGCCGCGGAACAATGCTGGGCGCACTCGGTGGTGTACTTTTATTATCGACAATTGATCGTGGTCTAAATCTCATGAGAGTTTCCGTGTTTTGGGTAAAGGTTATTCAAGGCCTAATAATCATGTTTGCCATGTTTATTGACGCCCAGCGTGTTCGTTACCGCACACCCCATGTCAAGGTTGCTAGGTCAGTGGTTGCGAGATCAACGGACAAGATGGCATAGGCGTTTTCTTCTCTCTTCTCCTGAGTGCGTTGCACCACGCGTCCATTAACGGCTGAGCAGTGGTTTCTTTCGGTCAAATTGTAATCGGGTCGTGTCTAAATTTGATAAGTCTTCTCATACCTAACTGAACAGGGATCATCACGATGACAATTGCTTTCGGCTTACTCGGTGCGGGTCGTATCGGCAAAACACATGCGACAGCGATACTCGGAATTCCCGGTGCAAAGCTCGCGGCGGTCTATGATCCTATTGCCGCCGCAGCCGAGCACATTGTTGCTATATGCGGTGCGCGCCGCGCATCCGTTGAAGAAATTCTCGCTGACAAGTCGATCGATGCTGTTCTTATCTGTACACCTACTGATTTGCATGCAGACCAAATTGAACTCTCAGCGAAAGCGGGTAAAGCAATTTTCTGCGAAAAGCCTGTTGATCTTTGTGCCAAGCGCGTTCGTGCGTGTCTCAAAGTAATTGACGCCACAAAGGCCAAGCTGATGATTGGCTTCAACCGGCGTTTCGACGTCAATTTTTCTGCGGTTCGGAAGAGTATTGACGCCGATGATATCGGTTGTGTCGAGTTGGTCCAGATTGTATCTCGTGATCCTTGCCCTCCTTCGCTAGATTACATCAAGCGCTCGGGAGGTCTTTTCCGCGATATGATGATTCATGATTTAGACTTGGCACGTTTTCTCCTCAATGGTGAGGAGATTGTATCCGTTTCGGCCACAGGTTCTGTGCTTGTTGATTATGATATTGGCGCGGCTGCCGATGTTGATACGGCTACTGCGACGTTGCGATCCAAATCAGGTAAAATCGTTGTGATAACCAATTCTCGCCGGGCAACCTATGGCTATGATCAGCGCATCGAAATTCATGGATCGAAGGGCGCTTTAAGTGCAGCCAATATTCATAAAAATACTGTAACGCTTGCCAATACTGATGGTTATCGAGAGGCTCCCCTGATGAACTTCTTCATGGAGCGTTATGCCGATGCTTATCGCTCGGAATTGCAAAGTTTTGTGGATGCAGTTCAGAACGGAACCCCCATTTCGCCATCGGGTATTGACGGGCTTAAGGCACTCGAGCTTGCGGATGCTTGTGTAATATCTATGCAGACAAAGGCTGAAGTAATCGTTTCTGTGTAATGAACAAAAAAATTCCTGTAATTTTGGATACCGCTAGATATATGTCCCGGAGATAGAGCGTGCACTATTCCCGGGCCACGAAAAACAATTCCGATGTAAAGGGTAATTCTGCAGTTAATATCTATGCGATTTATTCTGAACCCCGCAAAAGGTAAGATGATGAAGAGCCCTGTTTATTATGCCCCGCTAGGAGGCTTGCCTAACCAGACTGAACTATTAACCGATCGTGCCGTTTTCAAGGAAGCTTACGCGTTTATTCCGAGGGGCGTCTTGCGCGATACCGTGACAAGTTATCTTCCCTTCTGGGATAATACTCGAGCCTGGATTATCGCTCGCCCACTCTCCGGGTTCGCTGAGACGTTCTCGCAGTATATCATGGAAGTGGCACCGAGCGGGGGCAGTGAGAAGCCAGAACCGGACCCAAATGCAGAGGCCGTCTTGTTTGTTGTTGATGGTACCTTCAATCTAATTCTTCTTGGTGAATCTCATGAGATGAGGCCCGGAAGCTACGCGTTTATTCCACCTGGCGCCCAGTGGAGTCTGAAGAACACGAGCACGGTTCCAATCCGTTTCCATTGGATTCGGAAGGCCTATGACGCGGTAGCTGGTATCGACCCACCTACTGCATTCGTTGTAAACGAGCAGGATATTTTACCAATTTCCATGCCGAATACAAACGAAGTTTGGACGACGACACGGTTTGTTGAACCTATGGATGTTCGGCACGACATGCACGTGACTATTGTCTCCTTCGAGCCCGGTGGAGTTATCCCGTTTGCTGAAACCCATGTAATGGAACACGGGCTTTATGTTCTCGAAGGCAAAGCAGTTTACAAGCTTAACGAGGATTGGGTAGAAGTTGAAGCAGGCGACTTTATGTGGCTGCGCGCCTTTTGTCCCCAGGCTTGCTATGCTGGCGGACCCGGGCGTTTTCGTTATCTGCTCTACAAGGATGTCAACCGGCATATGAGGCTCTCGCTGCGATGAGCCACATTCTTCATGTTCTGCCGTTGACGAAATGTGCGTTCTCTCCCTTCGGTGATGTGATTGAGGCTGAGGGTGCTGAGCTTCTGTGCATCAATCAGGGGTTCGGCGCCCGTTACAATAATTTGACCGAGGTGCAGGTCACGATCGAAGGCGGCGTGACCAATGTGAGCTTAATCGTTGGCGCTGTTCGGCCGTATCCGATCTCTATCAATGTTATGGAACGTCACCCACTTGGGAGCCAACTCTTTTATCCGTTACAGGATCGTCCTTGGTTGGTCGTTGTTTGCACTGACCCTCGTGACGCCGAAAGCTTTTTTGCATTTCACGCGACAGGTCGTCAGGGGGTCAATTACGCACGGGGCGTCTGGCATCATCCGCTGCTTGTCCACGAGAATGATAGCCGCTTTCTAGTCATTGATCGCAAAGGACCCGGAAATAATCTTGAGGAATATTGGCGCAACGCAGGGAATATCTTTTTGGCAGTTGAACCGCTTGACTTGTTGCGAGGTGTTTGATCAGGGCAAGATTTTTCCGGGGTTTAGAAGATTGGTTGGATCAAATGCTGCTTTAATTAAACGCATGAATTTGAGCCGCGCTGGATCACCCCATCTCAACAGCGCTTTTTTCTTTTCAATACCAATTCCATGCTCCGCTGAAAATGAGCCACCAGAGCCTTTTATCGGTTGGTAAACACAATCAGATATTTGATCGTGAATTTCTGCAAACGATCGTTCACTTGTTATCGTGATGTGCAAGTTAGCATCGCACAAATGACCGAGAACAAATAGTATCAGGTTCTTATTGATCTGATGGAGCGAATGCTCAAGACGATTAACATATTCATCGAGTTGCTCTTGGGGCACGGATACATCGTACCATAATCCGCCCGGATACTGGCGGTCGACGACCCAATCTTCGCGTATCCGCCAGACATCCGCTCGTTCACGCTGTGATTTCAGAGCGAGTGCATCTACAAAACCTTCCGTTGACTCGCACTTTTCGAGAACCCTTTTTGCTGCGACTTCGAAATCTACGATGGAATCAAGTTCTACTTCTAATATGACAAAAATCTTAGCGTTCTTTGCAAAAACTGCCAAGTGCCTAAAGTTTAGAAGTGATGCGGCCGTTTCAAAATGTGTCCGCCACATCATCTCGCTTCGCAGCACGTTTACGCCACCTGCACTTCTCAGACGGCGTAAAGCCTTTAGTGAAGCTGCCGCTGTGTTGAACGAGAGCAGAAAAGTGCCTGCCCGGGCATGGATGGCCTCAAGGCGGATCACTGCTTTGGTGATGATCCCAAGTGTACCCTCCGATCCAATTAACAAGTGTTTGATATCATAACCAATATTCGACTTCAGAATGGTCGTCATATCATCCAGCAGCGAGCCATCTGCCATAACCGCCTCAAGGCCTAGAACGCGACTACGCATACTACCGTTTCGAAATGCTTCCATGCCCCCTGCATTGGTTGCAATCATGCCGCCAATCGTACAGCTGTCGCGCGCCGCGAGATCAATGCCTGCTGAAAGCCCGAAGGGCTCGACTGCTTTGCTGAGGGCGGCGAGTGTTACGCCACTTTCAACGATGGCGAAGCGCCCGATCGGGTCAATTTTGAGGATTTTTCCAAATTTCTTTGTCAGTAAAGAGACTTGCCCAGGGTTTGAGACGCCGCCGCCGACGAGGCCGGTTCGTCCGCCGAGTGTAACGACCGAGACATGCTCGTGAAGGCACCATTCGATAAATTTTTGAATTTGTTGTGTATTTTCAGGCGTTAAGGCAATACCGGACCCAAGATTTGCACGGTCGAAACCGGGATCGAACTTGTCGAGTCCCGAACCCAGATGCACGTTTTCGGGGCCCATTATAACCCTCATGGCATCGATCTGTTCGGGGGTCAGTGGCGTGCTCATGGAGTACCTGTAGCCGAGACTATAGTATTGATAGTAATTTCTGAAATACAAAAATTTTTAAATTTCTCATATCTTTTTTTACAAAAAATTTAATTTTTCTATTTTTATTTCCATTTTTTATTCGATACAAGAAAATCAAAATCGCAACCGTCATCTGCCTGCATAATATGTGTATCGTAGAGATATTGATAACCGCGCGATTTTGATTTGACCCGAATGATCAATTCCAATCGTCTCTTTGATAATTCGTTTTCACTGACCAGAACGTCGATGGAGCGATTTGCAACGCTGACTTTTATACGATCACCGTTCTTCACCAATGCCAGATTTCCGCCCGACGCGGCATCGGGGGCGACGTGCAGAATGATGGTGCCATAGGCGGTGCCACTCATGCGTGCATCGGAAATCCGCACCATGTCCTTGATTCCGGCTTTGGAGAGCTTGGACGGGATCGGAATATAGCCTGCTTCGGGCATCGCCGACTCGCTTGTCGGGCCTGCATTCTGCAAAATCAGGCAATCATTCGGGGTTACGTCGAGATCCGGGCTATCGATACGGCTTGCAAGGTCTGCCAGCGACGAAAACACAATCGCGCGTCCTTCTGTCTCGAATAAGGCCGGATCAGCCGCGGCGCGCTTCATAATGGCGCCGCGCGGGGCTAAATTGCCGAAAAGCGCAACAAGTCCGCCCGTTTCGCGCACCGGATCGGCAAAGGGGCGGATGATTTCGCGATCAACCCAGGGATGGGCCTTCTCGATTCGCTCGCCGATGGTTTCACCTGTGATGGTCTCGCAATCGAGATGCAGGAGATGTTTCAGTTCATGCAAAACGGCCGGAATTCCGCCTGCTGCGTGCAAATCCTCCATGTAGCCGACGCCTGTGGGCTTCAAATCGACAAGAACGGGCGTTGTTTCGCTCAGTTCATTCATGTGGCGCAGGTCGATGGTGTGGCCAAGGCGGCCTGCAATTGCGGTGAGATGGATGATTGCATTGGTCGAGCCGCCAAGGGCCAAGAGGACGCGGAGCGCGTTCTCAAACGCTTTATGCGTCATGATCTGGCTGGGTTTGCGCTCCGATCCGATGAGCGACACGGCCAAACGGCCGGTCTCTTCCGCCATGCGCAGGCGGTTGGAATCGACCGCAGGGATCGCGGCAGAACCAGATGGCATCATGCCGAGCGCCTCGGCCAGAGAGGCCATTGTACTGGCGGTGCCCATGACGGCGCAGGTGCCGGCTGTGGAGGCGAGACGCTGCTCCACCGCGGTTATTTCGTCGTTACTCACGGAACCCGCGCGATATTGGGCCCAAAACCGGCGGCAATCGGTGCAGGCGCCAAGGCGCTCGCCGCGATGTTTGCTGGTCGACATTGGCCCGGCGACAAGCTGGACGGCAGGGATATCCGCCGACGCCGCACCCATGAGCTGGGCCGGAACCGTCTTGTCACAACCGCCTAAAAGTACAACAGAATCCATGGGTTGCGCCCGGATCATCTCCTCGACGTCGATGGACATGAGGTTGCGGAATTTAAGGCTGGTTGGGTTGAGGAAGACTTCGCCGAGCGAGATGGTCGGGAATTCGACGGGCAGGGCGCCTGCCGCCAGAACGCCGCGTTTGACGGCCTCGATCAGTTCGGGGAAATGCCGATGGCAATTGTTGAAGCCGCTTGCGGAATGGGCAATGCCGACAATCGGCCTGTCGAGCATCTCGCGGCTATAACCCATTGAACTTGCGAAGGATCTTCGCAAATAAAGGCTGAAATCCCGGTCGCCATATTGGGTGAGGCCGCGGGCGAAACCTTGGCTCTTCTGGTTGTCATCAGGCATGATGGTTCCTCCTGCCGACGGGCTTAGCTGTCGTGTGTCCTGCTCCTAAAGGTACAGTATAGATCCGAGACAGAGATGATCTCATTTCGTTTGTATAAGTATCGTTCAAGGTTTCATCCGAAATATAGATTGCATTTTTCAGGGATTATACCCAATTCCGTGTCCCGACTAGGCCATCTAGAAGCGGAACAACGCTTCTAGATGACCGGTAAAACAGGCCGATGTCCATGGGAAAAATCGACGATTCCCATGGATACGAAAAATAGGAGTATTTTTCTGGCGGTGAATGTCCGTAAGTGTCACTTGGAACGCGAACAGATTTGACGCAGAATAGGCTGAAGCCGATCCGGGCTCATGAGAGGCCCCGGGAACAAACGACAGGGAGACGAGAATGCAGCCGACAGGGATGGAGTGCGTCAAGCTTGGGCGCACAGAACTTGAGGTAACCCCGATCGGCTTCGGCACGTCGGGCATTGGCGACATGCCCGACACCTATGGCTACAGCGTGGACGAAGAGCGCGCGCGGCAGACGTTGCGGGCGATCCTGACCGGCCCGGCGAATTTCATCGACACGTCCCGCAATTACGGTTTCGGCAGGAGCGAGGAGCGGATCGGCGCGGCGCTTCGGGAGATGGGCGGCAAGCCTGAGGGGTTTGTGCTGTCGACCAAACTTGACCGCGACTCCGAGACCAACCGGTTTGATGCCGATGTGGCGCGGCGCTCGCTCGAGACGAGTTTGAAGGCGCTCGGGGTCGACCAGATTGATCTGCTTCATCTGCATGATCCGGAACATGCCGAGTCGATTGCGGAGATTACGGGCCCGAACGGGGCCATCGAGGCGCTGTTCAAGATGAAGGAGCAGGGGCTCGCGAAGGCGGTGGGGCTGGCGGCGGGCAAGGTGGATGTGATGCTGCCGTTGCTGAAGGCCAATGATTTTGACGCGCTGATCACGCATAACCGCTTCACGCTTGTGAACCGTAATGCGGAGGAGATGATCGATTACGCGCATGGCAAGGGGATCGCGGTTCTGAACGCGGCGCCCTATGCGGGCGGTGTGCTGGCGAAGGGTTCGGGTTCGTATACGCGCTATGTGTATCAGGAGGCGACGGACGCCATGCTGACCCCGGTGCGGAAGGTGGAGGAGATTTGCCAGCGGCACAATGTGCCACCGGGCGCTGTGGCTTTGCAGTTCTCGATGCAGGACAAGAGGATCACATCGACGATCTGCGGCGTGACCAAGGCGCAGCGTGTTGACGAGACGATTGAATGGGCGCAATGGCCGGTGCCCGCGGCAGTCTGGACCGAGCTTGATGCCCTCTCCTTCACGCGCGATGACCCCGAGGCAACCCGGGCTTATGTTTTGGGGTGAGGAGCGGTAGGAAGGAGCGGCGTTTAGTTTCAGGTTGTACGGTTAGGTGAAAAAATTGCAAAAGTAAGAAAAATGAGATAAATTAAGAAAGAAATGAATTTGTAGGAGAGATTTCATGTCTGCGTATGTCGCCACGCTCACGTCGAAAGGGCAAATGACATTGCCTGTGGAGGTCCGGAGGGTGTTGAACGTCCAGCCCGGAGATGACATCGAGATTTATGCCGATCATCGCGGCGCGTTTTGTTTGCGGCCGCTGACCTCTGGACCGCTCGACTTTTTGAAGGATTTGCCCACCGCAAAGCCCTGCGCCGATCTAGCGACGGATGATGATGCGATTGCTGTGGCCGTTGCCGAGCGAAATGTGCGCTCCCGCGCACGGAACGCGGCGTGATGATCGGTCTTGATACCAATATTTTGGTGCGGGCGATTACGCAGGATGACCCTGTTTTAACGCCTTTGGCGCGGGCTGCATTGGGCAAACTCTCCAACGAGCATCGAGGTGTTGTAAATGCCATTGTTTTAGCTGAACTTGCCTGGACGCTGAAAACGCGATTTGCTTTTGATCGGTTGAGGATCGTTGATCTCGTTGAGGCGATGTTGCGAAGCCCGAGTTATCATTTTCCGGATCGTGACGCGATCAACGCTGCTTTGTCTCGCTGCCGGGTGGAGAATCTGCATTTTGCCGACGCCATGATCGGAGAACTGAATGTGAAAACGGGATGTAAAACCACGCTTACCTTTGACGTCGAGGCTGGCAAGCCATCGCTGTTTACGATGGCGGGGTGATGGCGCGGGAGATGCGAGGTGGCAGGCGTCGCTCAGGCCGCTTCAAGCGGGGTGCCCTCGTCTCTCCGGATCGGTTCAGCATCACGCTTTCATGACCGGAGAAATGCAGTATCAACAATTGTGGTCAGCCGGATCGCCCGTTGCGGATGCGGTTTGTGGTTTGCTGGTGATCGCGCGGGGCGTGAGGAGTGTTCGATGAGTTCGGTTTCCCACCCTGTTGTGACGGGTGCCAAGCGGCCGGATTTTCCGATGGCGGAGTGGGATCGTTCGCCTTGGAACAGATGGACCTTCCAGCATATTGGCGAGATTTTGCCGACGACACCGGTGAAGGCGGGGGCGGCTCGGGCCTTCGAGACGTCTTTGCAGGATTTTTCCGCGCTGGCGTTTGACGATCATGGCCGGCGCGCAATGATCGGGGACTGGCTCGGGACGAGCTTTACCGACGGGTTCATCGCGGTTCACAACAACCGGATCGTTTGCGAGGAGTATTTCAACGGTATGGGGCCGAAGACGCTGCATCTGGCGCAGTCGGTCTCGAAATCGATTGCGACGAGTGCATTCGGGGTTCTGGCGGGGCGGGGTGTGATTGACCCGGCCCGTTTGATCACCGATTATCTGCCGGAGCTCAATGCTACGGCCTATCGCGGGGCGACCGTGCAGCATGCGCTGGACATGACAAGCGGTGTTCGCTTTGACGAGACCTATACCGACCCGTTCTCCGATGCGGGGCGGATTGATGTGGCGAGCGGGTGGAAGCAACCCGTGAGCGAGGGCGATTGGCCGCCGACCATGTGGGATTTGGTGCTGTCCCTGAAAACAGCCATTCGCCCGCATGGCGCGGCCTTTGAATATCGCTCGATCGAGACGGATGTTGTTGCCATGATCCTCGAGCGGGTGACGGGGAAGAAAATCGCCACCGTGGTTTCGGAGGAAATCTGGCAGCCGATCGGTGCGGAAGCGGACGGGGTGTTTACGACCGATCCGGGCGGGTATGCGCTTGCCGATGGCGGGTTCAATGCGTGTCTGCGGGACTATGCGCGTTTCGGCCTGCTCTGGGCCAATCGCGGAATGGTGAACGACACGCGGATTTTGCCGGAAGCGTGGGTGGAGGCGACTTTGACGGGGGATTCGTCCAAGTTCGGTGCGCCCTATACGGACGTGCTGCCGAAGGGGGCTTATAGCAACCAGTTCTGGCTGAAGGAGGGGCGCGGCTCGGTGGCGTTATGCCGTGGTGTCTTCGGCCAGTTGATCTATATTGATGTTGCGCGGAATTTTGTGGCGGTGAAGCTTTCGAGCTGGCCGGAATTTACCGACCCCGCCCGCATGCGGACGGCGCTTGCGGCGATCGAGCGGATTGCGGAAGCGGTGACGGCCGCGTTATAACGAGAGGCGTTCTGGAGACAAGACGATGAAGATTGCAGTTGCCGGAGACAGTGCGGGCGTGCCGCTGGTCGATATTATCGAGGCGCATCTGAAAGCCAAGGGCATGCACGAAGTGGTGAACCTGAGCAAGCCGGGGTTTTATGCCGACCTCGCCGCGCATGTGGGGCGCGAGGTGGTGGCCGCAACTTATGACCGGGCGATTTTGTGCTGCGGCACGGGCATCGGCGTGTGTATCTCGGCGAACAAGGTGCCGGGCATTCGTGCGGCGCTGACGCATGATACTTATTCCGCCGAAAGAGCTGCGAAATCCAACAATGCGCAGATCATCACGATGGGTGCGCGGGTGATCGGGCCGGAACTCGCCAAGGCGATTGTGGATATGTGGCTCGCCTCCGAATTCGACCCGAACGGCGCATCGGCAGCGAATGTCGAGGCGATCAGCAGGCTGGAAGGGTAGGGGCCCGTCTTCGTTTGCTTTGGTGATGCCGAGGTTTTTCGATCACGCTCCTTACGAAGTCCGACCGCGTGATCGTCAGTGATTCGGAGATTCGACAAGAAACCTGCAGAAAAATGGTCGGAGTGAGAGGATTCGAACCTCCGACCCCCTCGTCCCGAACGAGGTGCGCTACCTGGCTGCGCTACACTCCGATAGATCGTTTTATACTGCTGGCGGAAAGGGCTTGCAAGTCGTCAGGGGTAAAAACATGGGCAGGGCGGAGATTTCGGATTTTCGGGAGGCTGCGGGTTCCACGGAAAATCATCGGATTGGCGTACGGGCAGTTGCATCGTCGCGCGCGCAACGCTAATGACATCACGGTCGGTAGAGATGCGGAGCGATGGGGCGTCGCCAAGCGGTAAGGCAGTGGATTTTGATTCCACCATGCGGAGGTTCGAATCCTCCCGCCCCAGCCATTTTCGCGATGATCATCGGGCCCGCTTTGCCCTATTTTTTCCATAATCGTTCAGCATAAGCGCGGCCATAGATCCGGGCCCCTCTGGCGAGAGACCCTCGTGATGTCGGATCTCTCCCGTAACCATTGGAGAGGAGGGTCCGAGATGGAACTCTTATCGTATTTTATCGACGTATTGTGGCTCGGAAAGCCCGTTTGGATGTGGCTGACTTTTGTCGGCATTGTGATTGTGCTGCTTGCGCTTGATCTTGGTGTCTTGCATCGCACGCACCGGGCGATCGGTATCCGAGAAAGTCTCGTGCTGTCGGCGGGCTATATCGCGCTGGCCCTGCTATACGGCGTTTGGGTTTGGTGGGAATTGGGCGCCGAACCGGGACTGGCCTATTTCACCGGTTTTGCCATCGAGAAGGCGCTGGCGATCGACAATGTGTTCGTGATCGCCATGATTTTCAGTTTTTTTGCTGTACCGCAGAAGTATCAGCACCGCGTGCTCTTCTGGGGAATTCTGGGAGTAATCCTGCTCCGCGCGCTGATGATCGGGCTAGGTGCGGCGATTGTCTCTGAATTCGCGTGGGTTCTGTATGTCTTCGCGGTGTTCCTGATCGGAACCGGCGTCAAGATGCTGATGTTTGCCGACAAGGAAACGGATATCAGCACGAATCCGCTGCTCAAACTGATCCGTCGCCGCTTCAACGTCACGGACGAGCATCATGGCGAGCGGTTTTTCGTCCGCAAGCCGGATCCGAAGACGGGCAAAATGGTGCGGTTCATGACGCCGCTATTTCTGGCGTTGATCCTGATCGAGATTGCGGACGTGATTTTCGCGGTCGACTCGGTGCCGGCGATTTTCGCGATCACGACCGATCCGTTCATCGTTTACACGTCGAATATCTTCGCGATTCTCGGGTTGCGGGCGCTGTATTTCGCATTGGCGGCGATGGTTCACCGCTTCCACTATCTCAAATACGCGCTGGCTGTGGTGCTGATCGTGATCGGGTCGAAGATCTTCGTTGCCGATCTGCTCGGGATCGACAAGGTTCCGCCCTTGCTGTCGCTCATCGTGATTTCGTCCATTCTCGCAACCGGCGTGCTGTACAGCATTTTCAAAACGCGCGGGGACGTTGCGGGGCAGCATCCATCCGAAGGAGGTAAGGCATGATCCGGGATTTTCTGATTTTCATCGCGAATTTCTTCATCATCGAGCCGTTCCAGGCGGAGATGTCCGAGCAGCTTGCGGCGGCGAAAGCGCCGCAGGAAATCGTGCAGCAGGTGACCGAGTGCGTCGCCAGTGCGCCCGGTGTACTGGCCGAGAAATTCTCGGCCGACATGATCGGGAGCACGATGATCGTGTTCAAGGTTGTGATCGGGATGACTTCGGCGGAGGCGGCTCTTTCGGCTGAAGCACCCGCCTGTGCGCAGGCGCTCTCCGCGGCAAAGCCGTTTCTCGAGGCGGAAGGTGCGTGAGGGATAAGGATTGCGCCGGAGCGGCTGGTTTCGGCGTACCCGTTTGTATTGACGTATTACCATATTGTATATACACTCTGACTCATCAGGAGAGTGTAACGTGACAATGAGCATCCGTGATCCGCGGGCGGCGGAATTGGCCAGACTTTTGGCGACCAAGCGCAAAACAACCATGACCCAAGCGATCATCGTTGCTTTGCAGAACGAGTTGCGGCGCGAGACTGAAAAGGACTCGCTCGAAACGCGGCTTGACCGGATGCTCGACAAGCATCTCGGCGGCCGGATATTGGGCCGTGACATGACGAAGGACGAGATCGATGCGATGTGGGGGCACTGATGTTTGTCGACAGCTCCGCCCTCATTGCGATCATCCGGCGCGAACCTGAAAAATCCGCGTTGGCCTCACGATTGGAAGGTGAAATTGCGCCCGTAACCTCGCCGCTTGTGGTGCTCGAAACGGTGATGCGCCTGACGACGATGCTCGGCAATGACGTCGAGACGGCTCGAGCTGTGACATCGGCGTTTCTGGACGAAGCCGGTATTCAAGTTGTCCCCATAACCGAAGCCATGGGCGAGGCGGCGATTGATGCGTTTGCCCGTTTTGGCAAGGGAATGGGACATGGAGCGCGGCTCAATATTGCCGATTGCCTGACCTATGCCGCCGCGCGCGAACTGGGGCAAGCCATCCTCTACAAGGGCAATGATTTTGCCGCGACAGATTTGGCATGAGGTTTTGGAAACAGAAATTCCAGTAAGCCCCGCCCGTTACCAGACTTCCTCGAGCATGGCCAAATAATCGGCTTCGGTTGCTTTGTGGGCATTTGTGCCGTGGGTGTGGTCCAATGTTGCGGCTTTGGCGACTTCGGGCAGGATGTCGCGCGGGACGCCGAGGGCTGACAGTTTGGTTGGCAGGCCGAGCGAGGCGGTGAAGTGATCGAAGAAGGCGGCGAGGTCGGCATCGGGTGCAAGGCCGATGGCGCGCCGGAGTTTCGGATAGGTTTCGGTGCAGGCCGGTGCGTTGAAACGCAAAACGGGCGGCAGCATGATCGCGTTCAGCATGCCGTGATGGAGCTTCAGATCGCGATAGCCGCCGAGCGGATGGGAGAGGGCGTGAACCGCGCCGAGGCCTTTCTGGAAGGCGAGGGCGCCCTCCATCGCGGCGATCATCATCGCGCGCCGCGCGGCGTGATCGTGACCATCAGTGACAGCGCGGGGCAGGGCGATGATGGCGCGTTCCAGACCATCAATGGCGATGGCGGCGGCAACGGGATTATCCATGGACGAGGTGAAGCATTCGATGCAATGGCTGATCGCATCCATTCCGGTGGCGGCGGTGAGCAGGGGCGGCAGACCATAGGTGAGTTCGGGATCGCAGATCGCGCGTTTCGGGATGAGATGCGGCGAGAGGAGGCCGAGCTTGCGGCCGTCCCGGAAGCTGATAATGGCGCCGCGGCCGACTTCGCTGCCGGTGCCTGCCGTTGTAGGGATGGCGATGGTGGGCGCAGTGGCTGCGGTGATCCGGCCCATGCCGCCATTGACGAACACGAAGGTTTCAAGCGGGCCCTCATGGGTGGCCATGACGGCGACGGCTTTGGCGAGATCCATTGGAGAGCCGCCGCCAATCGCGATCAATCCGTCGCAATGATGGGCGCGATAGAGCGCGAGGGCGGCTTCCGCCGCTTCTTCCGTCGGGTTCGAGGGCGTGCCGTCAAAGACGGGCAGAGCATCGCCCTGCGGCAGATGGGCGAGGACGCGCGCGAACAAACCTGCAGCTCTCACACCCGCATCGGTGATGATGAGGGGCTTTGCAATGCCAGCGGCCTTCATGTCGTCGGCAAGATGCGACACGGCGCCTTCCTTGAGGCGGATTGTCGTCAGATAGGAGATCATGGCCATGGCCGGGCACTCATTTTTAAGGGGTTTCGACGCAATGATTTGCGCGCCGGAATGGCGGCAAGTCAAGCCATGGACAATATCTGGAAATATGCTTAAATCGCAGAGATGCAGGAAAACTGCACGGGTTGAGAGTTTCGTGGTGTTCGGGTTGCGCCGTTTTGAGAGCGGCGAATTATTTGGCATTTTTACCTCATAGAGGTTCACAAGGGGGGAATTTATCGATGAAAAGACGTCAATTTGTCCAGGCGGCGGGACTTGGCCTTGCTGCCGCAGCAATTGCGAAGCCCGCGATTGCGCAGTCGGCTCCGGAGATTAAATGGCGCCTGACATCCAGCTTTCCGAAATCGCTTGATACGATTTATGGCGCGGCCGAGACTTTCTCGAAGGCGGTTTCCGAGGCGACCGACGGCAAGTTCCAGATCCAGGTATTTGCAGGCGGTGAAATCGTGCCGGGATTGCAGGCTGCCGATGCGGTGACAAACGGCACGGTCGAGATGTGCCACACGGCCCCTTACTACTATATCGGCAAGGATCCGACATTCGCATTCGGGACGGCCGTTCCATTCGGGTTGAATTCACGCCAGCAGAATGCCTGGTTCAATCACGGCGGCGGCATGGAAATAATGAATGAATTCCTTAAAGGGTTCAATATCCACTCGATGCCGGGCGGCAATACGGGCACGCAGATGGGTGGCTGGTTCCGTAAGGAAATCAAGACACCTGCGGATTTCAATGGCCTCAAAATGCGCATTGGCGGGTTGGCCGGCAAGGTGATTGCCAAGCTTGGTGCGGTGCCGCAGCAGATTGCCGGTGGTGACATCTATCCGGCGCTCGAAAAGGGCACGATCGATGCCGCGGAGTGGGTCGGGCCGTATGATGACGAAAAGCTCGGCTTCAACAAGGTTGCTCCGTTCTATTATTATCCGGGCTGGTGGGAAGGCGGTGCGGCGCTGCATTTCTTCACGAATACGGCGAAATGGGCCGAACTGCCGAAGAGCTATCAGGCCATCCTGACATCGGCGGCGGCCTTGGCCAATGTCGACATGCAGGCCAAATATGATGCCCGTAACCCCGGCGCGATCAAGCGTCTAGTGCAGGATGGCGGCGCGCAGCTCCGTCCGTTCAGCCCGGAGATCATGGAAGCGTGCTACAAGGCCGCGACCGATCTTTATGCCGAGATTGCCGGAACAAACCCGACTTTCAAAAAGGTGCATGACGCATATATGGCCTTCCGGAGCGAGGAATATCTCTGGTTCCAGATCGGCGAATACACCTATGACAGCTTCATGATCCGCCAGCGCGCCAAGGGCTGACCGGCGCTTGACGACTGGATTGCAAGTCCCGGCGGGATAGGTCCGCCGGGGCTTTTCTTTTTTGCTGCTCGAGATTGTGTCCGCGTTGGTTTTGCGTTAGGAAACGCCTGCGTCCCCAAGACACCCTTGGAGGCAGGGACGCATGTGCACAGCCGTCGGGCATCGCTCGGGCGGCTTTACTTTTGAAGGATGAGAACAATGTCAAATGCTGTAAAGCAGATCAAGGCGACGAGCCGGACGCAAGGTGGCAAGGGGGCCGCCCGAGCACTTCGTCGTACCGGTCAAATTCCTGCGGTTATCTATGGCGGCGGCGCGGCTCCTGCTCCGATCGCGCTCGATTACAATGTCGCGAGCAAGCTGATTTTTGCCGGTCATTTTCTGACGACGATTTTTGAAATCGATGTCGACGGAACAACCACACGCGCCATTCCCCGTGATTACCAAATGGATCCGGTGAAGGATTTCCCGATGCATATCGACTTTCTGCGCCTCATGGCAGGCCAGAAGATCAAGCTCGATGTGCCGGTTCATGTGATCAACCATGCTGCTTCGCCGGGCATCAAGCGCGGTGGCACGGTGAATCTGGTGCTCCATTCGATTGAAATGATGGTGCCGGGCGACGCGATTCCTGACGGTGTCACGGTTGATCTGAACGGTATCGATATCGGCAAGTCGATCCATATATCGATGATTTCATTGCCAGAAAATTGCACGCCGGTTGATCGCAGCGATTTCACGATTGCGACGGTTGTTGCTTCTGCCGGTATGAAGGAAGCACCGGCTGCTGAAGCACCTGCGGCTGCTGCTGCGGCACCTGCTGCCAAGAAGTAAGCCGGCGCTCCACTGTTTGTTCAAAGCGCGCCGCGATCTGATCGGGGCGCGCTTTTTTATGTGATGTTTGACCTCAGCAGGGATCGTCATGCTGCTTTTTGTCGGTCTGGGAAATCCCGGCGCGCGCTATGCAGGGAACAGGCACAATATCGGGTTCATAGTGCTCGATGCGCTGGCGCGCGCGCACCGCGCCGGGCCGTGGCGGAAACGCTTTCAGGGGGACGCCACCGAGGTGGTCATCGGTGAGCAGCGGATCATTCTGCTCAAGCCGGAAACCTTCATGAACGAATCCGGGCGGGCGGTGAACGAGGCGATGCGGTTTTACAAGATCGATCTGAAAGACGTGTTCGTATTTCATGACGAGCTTGATCTGGCGGCGGCGAAAGTGCGGGTGAAGCTCGGCGGTGGCAATGCCGGGCATAACGGGTTGCGCTCGATTACGGCGCATTGCGGCAATGAGTATCACCGGATCCGGCTCGGGATCGGACATCCGGGGCACAAGGATGCGGTGCACGGGTTTGTGCTGAGTGATTTCAGCCGGGCCGAGCGCGACTGGGTGGATGATCTCTGCGGCGCGATGGCGGATGCGGCGGCGTTGCTGGCACGTCACGAGGACGCTTCCTTTCTCAACAAGGTGCATCTCGCAATGACCGCGCGCGGATGGGATGGGGAGAAGGGGTGAGGCGCAGCCCGAATATTGACTTTGAGCGAGAGTTGCACGATATCACGGGAACACGAGGTCCGTGAATTCGTGGAGCTGTAGCATGAAAAATGTGACGATCAGTATGGACGAGACAGTTGCGGCCTGGGCACGTATTGAAGCGGCAAAGGCTGGAAAAAGCCTCTCTCGCTTTGTGGGAGACGTACTCGCCGCTCAAATCGAGCAAAAGAGCTCTCAAAGCGACGTCCTCAACAGGATTCTGGCTTACCCCAAGCTTGACCTGACCGATGAGAATGGCAACGCCCCTGCCAGGAATGAAGTATATGACGACAAAATTCTTCGTCGACACGAACATTCTGATTTACGCG
>JBJTDR010000102.1:0-2843 GCA_046092445.1 Hyphomicrobiales bacterium
TCGTCGGTCATCTTCGGTTCCTTGGTCAGAGTTGAGTCAGCAACCCGACCCTACCGAAGACCGCGGATGACCACCGCTTCGCCGCTCGCTCGCTACGGCGCCTTGTGAGAGGCGCGCGTCGCGAGCGGCGAAGCTACCGCCTAGGAGCTACACCACCATCAGGGACACGACCCCGGTCAAAGATGCAGAAACGATAATGCCGCGGGCGACTGTAGTGACCGGATTCGAGATGTTCTCGCGATTTTTCGAACGACCACAATGGGGTCGGTTGCTGAAGGGCAGGAATTTTTCGCAACCGGCGTCGAGCCGCTGTGCTGCTTTCGGGATCGCTCGCGGGTCCGGTTCATGGCCGAAAATGGGTGGAATTCGGAATGGCAGTTCCTGTTGCCACGCGTGGGTCTAGCTGCGGCGCAATCTGATCAAAAAGTGAACAAACTGCTCTTATTCCGCCACGATTGGTGATGCGATAAGCTTTCGTTCGAATTGGAGCGACCGACCCTATGGCAAAACGAAAGACCGCGCTGGAACACCTGAACAACGGGCGCGAACCGCACATCGTTCATATGATTCCGCCCGGTGCGCCCGGCTATCGTGAGGCTGATGGCGGGGCGATGGTTGTCTCTTCCCCATCGGAGGTGAACGCCATTGTGCGCACTCTCAGGCCGGGCGAGGTCGTTACGCTCGACGACCTTCGCGCTGCGATCGCCCGTCGTCATCAGGTCGCGGTGGCCTGTCCAGTTTCGACCGCGATATTCCTCAATATGTGCGCCCGTGCAGTAGAGGAGCAGCGCGCAATTGGTTTGCCTGAAAGTGAGCTTACGCCCTGGTGGCGCGTGCTACGGAAAGGCGGCTTTCTCAACCCTAAATGCCCCGGCGGCACCGAAGCGCAGCAGGCGCTGCTGAAAGCCGAGGGCGTGCGCGTTTCGCCGCTGCGCAAAAAGCCTGCCGTTTTCGACTTTGCCGAGCGGACGCCGACCGACCCACTGGAGCAGCGCGCATGATCCGGAAGACCTTGCTGGCGCTTGTTGTGCTTACATTGCTTGCCCTCGGCGGACTTTATGCCTGGGGTCTGTCAATCCCCGCCACCACGAAAGCCGAGCGCGTTGTGCAATTCGCAGCGACGCCCGAACAGGTCCATGCTCGCATCAGCGACGTTCGTGGCCAACAGGAGTGGCGGAGCGATATCGGTAAGGTTGAAGTCAGCGGCGACGGTCAGCGATGGGCCGAGTTCCCAAACGACGGAAGCACGCTTACCTTCCGGTTGATCGAGAGCCGTCACGCAACCACCTTCGCCATCACTTACAAGTCATCGGTTGGCTTTGAGGGACTTTGGCGCGCCGAGCTTGAGCCCAAGGGCAACGGCACACAAGGCCTGTTCGTCGAGGAGGTTACGATTCCAAATCCTCTCCTCCGCGGAATTGGTCGTCTGGCCAATCCGTCGGGTCAGCACCTCGACCTTTACCTAAAGGACCTCCGACGCGTAACCGGATCCCAATGATGAAGCGCGGCTGATCAAGGCAGCTATGGGGTCGGTTCCCGAACGGCAGCTTTTTTGCAGACGCGAGGCAAAGCTGCCAAGTTATGCCAAATCGGAATTCAATACGGTGTGCGACCCTTCCCTACGCGAATGCCGGCCAGATCCGCGGGGCAATTCGTATAGAGGCTATTGCGCCGCCTCTTGGGGATAATGTCAGCGAAACTGCCAGCGGGCTCGAAGGCAAAGAAGCGAGGAATGTACGGCCAGTCGGGTGTCAGAACGTAGTGCCAGACTTCAGCCGGGTAATCCGACACGCGATAGGTTGCGTCGGCCTGGATCCCATTCCGTTCGTCCAGGAGCGAAAATCGTGCCTTACCGGCATTGAGCTTTGCGGCAGTGAGGCCGTGGTAATCACCGCCCGAGATGAGGGTCCGCCGAATAAGGTCGCTCTTTGCCTCCGGATCAAAGGCGTAATCCTGGACGAAAAGGCCGTCGTAGAGCCCGCTTGGCGTGAAGTCCGGGTTGGTAAGGTCCAGCGCGCGCCGCTTGCCAGACCGCAGGATGTAGCCGGAGAAAAAGAAGTTCTCTATGTCACCATTTGTCTCGGTGGCCCGGTAGTCAGTGACGGGGTAACCATCGGCGGAAAAGCCTACAAGGAGCGCCCCGGTCTTGCCATGCCTCTTGCGCAGCACAGCCGTGAGCAATCGCGGATAACCGTGATAGTGGAACATCCCGCTCGGCTGGACGTGTCCCGCAATCGCATCCGGAACGCCGACGATCCGCGAAACGGTCGGATGCATGACCTCGTATTCCCAGCCGGAGCATTTGTTATCAAAGGCATTGTTCGGGTCGGGAACGCCGCCGTCATACCAGGGACCCGACGGATCCAGGATCACGCCGTCGAGAGCAACCCCAAAAGGGATCATATTGAGGGCCCACGGCTCGTCGTTCGGTCCGGGAGCTACCTGCCCGCGCCCGCGGTCCTGCACCTCAAGCGCATAGCCTTCCTCTCCGAGGGCGAGCCGATCATTAATCCCGAACGGATCAGCGGGATTGGGAAACAAGGACCGCGGCTCGACCACACCATTATCGGAGGGATAGCGGCCTAACGGCCCGGCGCGCCCAGTGAAGCGCAACGAACCCATGGCGTTCGTCCCGGGGGAGATGTGCTCGACCATCATCATGGTATCGAGATCCGCCGACAAGGCGCGGGCGTTACTGGCCCAGAGGAGCCCGCCTGCGACACCGGCCGAGGCAACCGCGAGCGAGGACACCAGCAGACTACGACGACCGATCGACACGAGCTTGCTCCTTATTGAACCGACATTCCCCAGATGAACGCTGGGTTGAGGCTAGATCTGCCGTT
>JBJTDR010000103.1:0-10956 GCA_046092445.1 Hyphomicrobiales bacterium
TTCGAACACTCCGATGCCTTCGTCGCCTTGCCCGGCGGCGTCGGTACGCTGGAGGAACTCGTCGAACAACTCACCTGGGCCCAACTCGGCCGTCACACCAAGCCCATTCTCATGGCCGACATTAACGGCTTCTGGAAACCCCTGCTCGTCCTCTTCGCCCATATGCGCCAATTCAACTTCATCCGCGACGGCTTCGAGGTGAATTATCTCGTCGCCGAGCGCAGCATGGATATCATCCCGATGTTGGAGGCATCCATCGCTTTGCGTGGATTAGATCCCGGAGTGCCTGAGCTTGGCAAACGGCTTTAAGCCACCGCCCCGCTTTTCACCAAACGGTACGTGATCGAGTCGATCAATGCCTGAAAAGAGGCATCGATAATATTGGCCGAGACCCCCACCGTGGTCCAGCGCTCGCCTTTGCCGTCTGCTGTCTCGATCAGCACGCGGGTGACGGCGTCAGAGCCACCCTGAAAAATCCGCACCTTGTAATCCACCAGCTCCATATCCTTGATATAACGCTGATATTTTCCCAGATCCTTGCGCAAAGCCACATCCAGCGCGTTCACCGGCCCATTGCCTTCGGCCGCTGAAATCAGGGTCGCGCCATCCACCTCGACCTTCACAAACGCTTCCGCAACCGTTTCCGCCTGCCCGTTTTCGGCAAAACGCCGCTCGACATTCACGCTGAAACGCTGCACGCGGAAAAACTCCGGCACCTCGCCCAGAATGCGCTTCGCCAGCAGATAAAACGACGCATCCGCCCCCTCATAGGAATACCCCAGCGCCTCGCGCTCCTTCACCTCGTCAAGCACCCGAGAGATACGCGGATCATCGCGCTGCAGCACAATCCCGAGCCGCTCGAGTTCGGCGAGAATATTGGAGCGCCCCGCTTGGTCCGACACCAGCACCATCCGGCGATTACCCACGCTCTCGGGCGCGACATGCTCATATGTCTTCGGATCTTTCGCCACCGCCGACGCATGAATTCCCGCCTTCGTCGCAAACGCCGACGCACCGACATAGGGCGCATGCCGGTTCGGCGCACGATTGAGAATTTCATCGAGCGCACGCGAAACCTGCGTCAGGCCCGCAAGCCCCTCCTCCGACACATTGATCGCAACCAGCGCCGCGAAATCCGGCTTCAGTTTCAACGTCGGAATGATCGTCGCGAGATTGGCATTGCCGCACCGCTCGCCCAGTCCGTTCAGCGTTCCCTGCACCTGCCGCACCCCTGCCCGCACCGCCGCGAGCGAATTCGCCACCGCCTGCCCCGTATCATCATGCGCATGAATGCCGAGATGCGAGCCCGGAATATGCAACGCAACCTCTCGTACAATCCGCTCGATCTCGTGCGGCAGCGTGCCGCCATTCGTGTCACACAGCACAACCCACCGCGCACCCGCTCGATACGCCGCAACAGCCACCGACAGCGCATAATCAGGATTGGCCTTGTACCCGTCGAAGAAATGCTCGCAATCAAGCATCACCTCGCTGCCCCGCCCGTGCACCGTCGCGATACTGTCCGAAACCGAGTCGAGATTTTCCTCCAGCGTGCACCCCAGCGCCACATGCACCTGATAATCCCACGCCTTGCCGACAAAACAGATCGCATCGCATGTCGCATCAAGCAGCGCGGCAATGCCCGGATCATTCGAGGCCGAACGTCCCACCTTTTTCGTCATGCCGAACGCCGTAAACCGCGCCGCCTTGGTCCGCTTCTTCGCAAAAAACGCCGTATCGAGCGGGTTCGCACCCGGGTAACCGCCCTCGACATAATCAATCCCCAACCGGTCGAGCAGACCAGCAATCTGGACCTTGTCCTCGAGCGAAAAATCAACACCCGTCGTCTGCGCCCCGTCGCGCAGCGTGGTATCAAACAGAAAGAGGCGATCGGGCTTTGACATCATCAAACCTATTGGTGAACCGATGGAGAAGAAGCAGCAAGTGTTTTGGTCATCGTCGTATTGCCGAGCCATTCATCGCCGAGAATAACAGTGTTCCGCCGCTCGGCCACAAATCCCCGCGCCTCGAAAAACGGCCGCGCCGTATCGCTCGCATCCGCCGTGAGCCTTTTGGCCCCGCGCGCGCCCGCGAGTTTCTCGACCGCCCCGACCAGCAACGTCGCAATCCCCTGCCGCGCCACGCCCGCCGCCACATAAAGCATGTCAATCTCTTCCGTGCCCTTCAGCGATATAAACCCAGCCGGCAATCCGCCAATCGTCGCCACCAGCGTCAACATCCCCTGAAGCCGCGCCCCGAACCCCTGCTCGTCCTCGGCAACCGACATCCACGCCTCGATCTGCCCCGGGGAATAATCCTCCGCTGCGAGTTCCTCGATGCTGCTGCGAAAAATCTTCACAAGCATCGCCACATCCGCCGGCAACATCGGCCGCAAAGCAGGAGCCACCCCCGTCACCGCTTCATCTCCCACTCGGTCGTGAGATTCCCGTCCGCATCCTTGCCGTCTTTCAGCTGGACACCTATCGCCACGAGTTCATCTCGGATACGGTCCGATTCAGCGAAATTCTTGGCCTTCCGGGCTTCGATGCGGGCTTTGATCAGTTCATCAATATGCGCTAGCCAAGCCGGATCGACTTCACCCTTGATCTCCGTTTTCCCGGCCTTCGAAAACCATGCTTTGGTATTCAACCCGAGAAAATCCGCGCAATAGACCAATTGCTGCGCGTCCTGCGCGTTGATCCGGGCCTTCCGCGCGAGATCGGACAACACAGCGAATGCAGCAGCCGTGTTCAGATCATCCTTCAGCGCATCGCGCAACGCAGTGTCAACAGGCCCGGATGTCAACGAAACCTTGTGGCGTCCCGCCAATTCAGCCCAGCTTTCGAGCGTCTTCTCCGCCTCCTCCAACGCCTTCACCGTAAAATCAATCGGCTGCCGGTAATGCGTTTTCAGCATCGCAAGGCGCAGCACTTCGCCCGACCATGCGCGTCCGCCAAATCTATCCGTCGCCAACAACTCATGAATCGTCACGAAATTCCCCAGACTCTTGGACATTTTCTGTCCCTCGACCTGCAGAAACCCGTTATGCATCCAGACATTCGCCATCACATCCGTGCCGAAAGCGCAGCAGCTTTGCGCAATCTCGTTCTCGTGATGCGGAAACACCAGATCAATCCCGCCGCCATGAATATCGAATGTCTCGCCCAGATAACGATGGCTCATCGCCGAGCATTCAATATGCCAGCCCGGGCGGCCATAAATAGAAACCATTTCACCCGCCTCGCTGAACGCCGCCGACCATCCCGGCTCCGTCGCAGCGGATTCCTTCCACAACACGAAATCCGCCGGGTTGCGCTTATGCGCTTCCACAGCCACCCGCGCGCCCTCGATCTGCTCGTCGAGCTTGCGGTTCGACAGCGCCCCATAGGCCGGCATAGACCCGACCGCGAACAACACCTCGCGCCCCTGCGCGCCTGCAGCAATATAGGCATGATCCGTGTTCAAGAGACGCTGGATAATCTCCACCATCTCCTTGATATTGTCGGTCGCCCGCGGTTCCACCGTCGGCTGAAGGCACCCCAACGCCGCAACATCCGCATGATACTGCTGCGCCGTGCTCTCCGTCACCTTCCGGATCGCCTCATTGAGCGGCATATCGGGATAATCCCGCGCCGCACGGTCATTAATTTTGTCATCCACATCCGTAATGTTCCGCACATATCTGACATGGTCCTCACCATAGACATGGCGCAGCAACCGGAACAGCACGTCAAACACAATCACCGGTCGCGCATTTCCGATATGGGCAAAATCATACACGGTCGGCCCGCACACATACATTCGCACATTCGCCGGATCGATCGGCGTAAAGGGCTCTTTCGTGCGGGTCAGCGTATTGTAAAGCGTGATCGACATGGGTCTCCCTGCCTTGGCTGGCTCTCGGAAACCTTTGCTCTAGGGGTAGAGAAAAACGGCTCCGGCCAGCAAGAATGCTAGCGGATAATGATCCGGATGAGGGTAATCGGACAATTTCCGTTTTTCATCGTTTCACAATGCTCCCCAAAGCTCAAACCGTCAAGACGGGGCCTATGCGATTCTCGAAATATGTGTCTCGGACTCATCGATAAAAAATACACACAATGATTGAAATATTAACCGATCCGCAACGAACAGCGTGAGAAAAAATCCCGATAAGCCATCATCTGGATTTTCTATGCAGCATCTGTGCCTCCTCATTGCGCTGACACTCACCCTTGTGCCCCTTGCTGCGCGACATGGCGTCGCCCGCCCCGCGACACAGGACTTGATCCTGCCGACCAATGAAGGCTACGGGATGGATGAGTGCCTTGCCGCAGGCGGCACTTGCGGTGAGATGGTCGCAGATGCGTGGTGCAAAGCGAATGGTCTCGCGAAATCAATCGCTTATGGCCCGATTGACCCCGCCGAGATGACCGCCTCGATCAGCACGGCCAGGATCGCCCGAACGGCCCCCGCCGCCTATCGCATCACCTGCGAAGCCCCTCAACCCTGAGGATCATCCGCCGCATATCTTGACCTCGCTTCATCGGAGTGGAAAGAACATTCCGTCTCACCATTTTTCTGACGCGATTGTCTGCGATACGGCAGCGAATGGATGATACGGAGTCACAATGTCTGCTGCCAGCCGGATAACCCCGTTTCTGATCGCCCTCTGCGTTTTCAGCGCCGATGCCGCCGATGCGCAGCAATCCGCTTATTGTGACAGGCTCCGGACAGAACTCTCCGCCGTCGAATATTCGCTGGCCAACAGCGCCAATACCGACAGCGCCGCCACCGTCAAAAAGACCCAGCGCGATCTCGACCGCACCGTCACCTATTATCGGTCGGTTGGATGTCAGGACGCTCGGATTCCGCTTTTCTCCGCGCCAAAGCCTGAGCAATGCGCATCGCTCGAAGCGCAGATCGGGCGGCTTGAAGCCAACCTCAATTCACTGCAGCAAGAAGCGTCCCGCTCCATTGATGGCGGCCTGCAGCAGCGCCGCAATGATCTCAAAGCCGGCCTCGAACAAAGCTGCAACACGGACGGCACAGCCAAAGCGCAGCCAAAAGGCCTACTCGAAACACTCTTTGGCGCCCCCGCCTCGACACTCGATGCGTCCGAAATGCCCGAGGGCGAGCCTGGCGCATCGGGCGAAGCCTTTGCAGGCGGGTATCGCACCATTTGCGTGCGCACCTGTGACGGCTTTTTCTTCCCGATCCGGCAAAATGGATCAACTGCGACAACAATCATCGATTCCGATCTCTGTCAGGCCTCCTGCCCGAATGCCGAGGTCAAATTGTTCCTTCAACCACTCGAAAAAGACGTCGATACCGCCGTTTCGATTGATGGCACAACAAACTATACCGCCTTGCCGAACGCGTTCCGCTATCGCACCAGCCTCGAGCCCACCTGTGGATGCCGTCCTGCCGACAAATCCTGGGCTGACACGCTCGCCGCCGCCGAGCAAATCCTCGGCGCAGCCGGCGAAACGGATGGCGCCGTCTCCGAGTTGCGAGCGCAGGAACTCTCCCGCCCGCGCGAACTCAAGGCCCAAAAGACGAAAACAAAATCAAAAACACAAATTGCAGGTCCGGCCCCGGCCGAGTCGGCACCGGTCCTGCAGAATACTGCGCAGGCCAATCTGGAGATCATTCCGCTTGGCCAGGGCGAATACCGCGAAGTCACCGGCTCCGACGGCATCAAACGCCGCGTCCGCGTGCTTGTCGTCCCGGCAACGGATACGCCTTAACGCGCCTTGAGCCGTTCCACCGCACGCGCCCGCCCGATCAATGGTAAAAGCGCCTTTAATTCCGGCCCGTGCTCCAGACCCGTCAAAGCAAGCCGCAGCGGCATGAACAAATCCTTGCCCTTCCTGCCGGTAGTCGCCTTCACACTGCCCGTCCATTCCGCCCACGTCTCGCCCGACCATGGCTCCTCCGGCAACGCGCCAAGCGCGGCTTCCAGAAACGCCCCGTCCTCGACCACAGGCTCCATCGGCCCGTTAACAATGTTCCACCACTGCCCGACCGCGTCGAACCGCGAAATATTGCCCCTTACAGCCAGCCAGAAGGCTTCCCCGCCCGCAATCCCCATCGCGGTCAAACGCGGAGCGGCAACGCCATAGTCCATGCCGTGCAACAGCCGTGCATTCAGCCCCTCAAGCTCGTGATCATCAAACTTCGCCGGCGCACGCGAGAGCCGGTCGAGCTGGATCAGCGATCCGAGTTCTTGCAACGTCGCAATCGGCCTGATCGCTTCCGATGATCCGACAAGCACCGCGAGCGATGCCGCCGCCATCGGCTCAAGCCCCGTCTCCCGCAAGGAGCCGAGCGAAAAATGCCCGAGCCTTTTCGAGAGCCCCTCGCCACTCGCCGTCGTCAGCAAATTATGATGCCCGAATATCGGCACCCGCCCCGCCAGAACCTCGAACAATTGGATCTGGACGCCCGTATTCGTCACATGATCCTCGCCACGAATAATATGCGTCACACCCGTCGCGATATCATCCACAACGGATGGCAACGTATAAAGATAGCTCCCGTCCGCGCGGATCAGAACAGGATCGGACAATGACGCACAATCAACATGCGCCGGCCCGCGCACCAGATCGTGCCACGCGACCGAACGATGATCGAGCAAAAACCGCCAATGCGGCTTGCGTCCTTCCGCCTCGAAACGCTCGCGCTCCTCGGGCGTCATTTTCAACGCGGCACGATCATAGACCGGCGGCAGATTGCGCGCCGCCTGCCGCTTCCGCCGCCTGTCGAGTTCGTCTTCCGTCTCGTAGCACGGGTAAAGCCTGCCCATGCCGCGCAATCTCTCCGCCGCCTCGTCATACAGGCTCACCCGCTCCGATTGCCGGATTGTCAGATCGGGATGAATGCCGAGCCACGTCAGATCTTCCGCAATCCCGTCGGCAAAGGCGCGGGTTGACCGCTCCAGATCCGTATCATCATAGCGCAGAATGAACTGCCCGTTCCCCTTCCGCGCAAACAGATAATTCAGGAGCGCCGTCCGCGCATTCCCGATATGGATCCGCCCCGTCGGCGACGGTGCAAAACGTACAATTGGAGACGTCATCAAAAATCCACCACATCAGTGCTTGTTGCCCCGGACGCCCTGAAAAGACGGGCATCGGGTTCGTGCGCCGCCAGTCCCGGATCGCGGAACCGGTTGACGATCGGATAGCGCCGGTCACGCCCGAAATTCTTGACCGTAATCTTCACACCCGGCGCGGATTGCCGCCTTTTATACTCGGCGAGATACAGCAAACGCTCGATCTTCCGCACCGTTTCCACGTCAAAACCAAGCGCGACAATCTCGGAAAGCCGCATTTCCTTCTCGACCAGACATTCCAGAATACCGTCAAGCACCTCGTAAGGCGGCAGGGAATCCTGATCCGTCTGGTTTTCCCGAAGCTCGGCCGTCGGTGCCTTCGTGATAATCCGCTCCGGAATCACCTCGCCCCCGGGCCCCGCCGCAAAGACCGGCTTCCAGCTATTGCGCAACGCCGAGAGCCGGTAGACCTCCATTTTGTAGAGATCCTTGATCGGATTGAACCCGCCATTCATGTCGCCATAGAGGGTCGCATACCCCACCGACATTTCCGACTTGTTGCCCGTGGTCACAACCATCGGCCCGAATTTGTTGGAAATCGCCATCAGGATCGTGCCGCGCGCCCGGCTTTGCAAATTTTCTTCCGTAATATCGCGCGCGCGCCCCTCAAACACTGGCTTGAGCAAGGCCTCGAACCCCTCGACAGCCGCAGCAATCGGCAATGTGTCGTAGCGGATCCCGAGCGCCTTCGCACAGGCCGCCGCATCTTCAAAACTTTCCGACGATGTGAACCGGAACGGCAGCATCACCGCATGAACCCGGTCCGCGCCAATCGCATCCACCGCCATCGCCGCGCACAGAGCCGAGTCGATCCCGCCCGACAATCCAAGCACAACCCCCGGAAAACGGTTCTTCTCGATATAATCCCGCAATCCGAGCACGCACGCGGCATAATCCGCTTTGTCATGTTCCTCGATCAGCGCCATCATCCCGCGCGCGCAATCCCACCCCGCAGGGCCTTTGGTCCAGTCAACAATCGCGACCGTCTCGACAAAGGCCGGCAGCTGGCACGCCAGCGCCGCATTCGCATTCAGCACGAACGAGGCCCCGTCAAACACCAATTCATCCTGCCCGCCGAGCTGGTTCAGATACACCAGCGGCAACCCGCTCTCGGTCACCCGCGACACCGCAATATTCAGCCTGATATCCGCCTTGTTGCGCAAATAGGGCGAGCCATTCGGCACAAACAAAAGCTCCGCCCCCGTCTCCGTCAGGCACTCGACGACATCCGGCCCCCAAATATCCTCGCAGATCGGCACCCCGACCCTCACCCCGCGCACCATGATCGGGCCGGGCATCGGACCGGAAGCAAACACGCGCTTTTCGTCGAAAACCGAATAATTCGGCAGATCGACCTTGAACCGCACAGCCTCGATCCGCCCGGCATCCAGCAGCACGAACGCATTATAAACAAGGCCGTATTCCGCCCATGGCAACCCGATCAGCACCGCAGGTCCGCCATCCGCCGTCTCGCGCGCCAAAGCCTCGCACGCAATCCGGCACGCATCCTGAAATGCCGGCTTCAACACCAGATCCTCCGGCGGATATCCCGCCAGAAAAAGCTCGGAAAACATCACCACATCGGCAGAATGCCGCGCAGCCTCTGCCCGCGCCGCGCGCGCCTTTGCAAGATTGCCGTCAACATCGCCGAGTATGGGATTGATCTGGGCGAGCGCGAGGCGGAGTTTTGAAACCGGAACTGTCATAGGCACGCTTTAGCGCGCCCGAAGATCAACGGCAATCCGGTTGCAGGAATTTGACAAAATTCCGCAACCCCCCTCACCCGAACCGGTAACAATCCATCATCAACACCCAATATTGCTGGCTCGTATGAATCCGCATCGCCTACTCCGCCGCCTCGACTGCCGGACGCCCCTTGGCGAGACGTTCCCTCTTCAGAAGTTCCGCCACGAGGAACGCCATCTCCAACGCCTGCTCGGCATTGAGCCGCGGGTCGCAATGCGTGTGATACCGGTCCTGCAATTCGGAATCGAGCACGGCACGCGCGCCGCCCGTGCATTCGGTCACATTCTTGCCCGTCATCTCCAGATGAATGCCGCCCGCATACGTGCCCTCGGCCTGATGCACCCCGAAGAAGGTCTTCACCTCCGACAGGATCAGATCAAACGGCCGCGTCTTGTAGCCGGACGCCGCCTTCACCGTATTGCCATGCATCGGATCACACGACCAGACAACCGAACGCCCTTCGCGCTTCACCGCCCGCACAAGGCCCGGCAAATGCTCCAGCGCCTTTTCCGCGCCAAACCGCGCAATCAGCGTCAAACGGCCCGGCTCATTCTCGGGGTTCAGCACATCGATCAGCTTCAGCAATTCGTCAGGCGCCAGAGACGGGCCGCATTTCAGCCCGATCGGGTTCTTGATCCCGCGGAAATATTCCACATGCGCATGATCAAGCTGCCGTGTCCGGTCGCCGATCCAGATCATATGGCCCGACGTCGCGTACCAGTCGCCCGTCGTCGAATCCACCCGCGTCATTGCCTGCTCATAGCCCAGCAGCAACGCCTCGTGCGACGTGTAGAAATCCGTCGTCCGCATTTCCGGATGCGCCTCGGGGTCAAGCCCGATTGCCCGCATAAAGTCGAGCGCTTCGGTAATCCGGTCGGAGATTTCGCGATACTGTTCGGATTGCGGGCTGTCCTTCACAAACCCCAACATCCAGCGATGCGCGTTCTCCAAATTGGCATAGCCGCCATTGGCAAAAGCGCGGATCAGGTTCAGTGTCGCCGCCGATTGCCGATACGCCATGATCTGCCGCTCCGGATCGGGGATACGCGCCGCGGCGGTGAATTCGATCCCGTTGACCACGTCGCCGCGATAGGACGGCAATTCCGCATCGCCGATTTTCTCGTTCGGCGAGGAGCGCGGCTTGGCAAACTGCCCCGCAACGCGGCCCACCTTCACGACAGGCGAAGAGCCCGCAAATGTCAGCACAACCGCCATCTGCAAAAACAGCCGGAAAAAATCGCGGATATTGTCAGCGGAATGCTCGGCAAAGCTCTCGGCGCAATCGCCGCCCTGCAGCAAAAACGCATCGCCATTGGCAACCTTGCCCAGAGCGCGCTTCAGCTTCCGCGCCTCGCCTGCAAAAACCAGCGGCGGAAACCCGGCCAATTGCGCCTCGACAGCGGAGAGAGCTGCAGCATCCGGAAACGCAGGCACCTGCTGAACAGGTTTTGATCTCCAGCTCGACGGGTTCCAACGCTCGGTCATCTCAATCGCTCCACTCAACGCCTGCCCACGCTGACCGTAAGGCTTTTCTGGCGAAAGCGGTTTTATACCGGAGGAGAGGGAGCAAGGCTAGAAAAGATTGCGCCGGCCCGATGCCCGCCGCACACGCTCGAAACCTTGATCCGGTCGTTCCCATTCGATTCAAATACCACTTAAAATTGTAATAAAGTCATTTTAAAATTTATACTAGTATATTTTAGATTGCAATTAATACTATACATATACCAAAGGTAGAAATATCGCCGGATATTTACCACAATGGCACGTCAGGCCATTTTTCTGCTTTACATTAACACATCATTGACGTTAACTTACGGCACCCGACGGAACAGTCGGGGCGGGGCGATGTTGCCCCATCAACCAGAAAGGTTAAGACAATGGTTTCCATTTCAGCTTCTGCGCGCCAGAACCTTCTTGCGCTCATCGACTCGGCGGTCCAGACGAATGATCTCTCCGCAAAAATGTACGAGGGGAAGAGGGTTCTCTCGGTTTCGGACAATGCGTTCTCGTTTTATCAGGCGAAAAGCTTTAATGATCGCCAGACCAATCTGACGGCAGTGAACGACAAGGTTGGTATTGCCATGAAAACTTTGGCGTCGGCCGACAAGGGC
>JBJTDR010000104.1:0-20661 GCA_046092445.1 Hyphomicrobiales bacterium
TTACCCCACGCTTCCTTCAAGCGAGATCGAAATCAACTTCTGCGCTTCAACCGCGAATTCCATTGGCAATTGCTGCAACACGTCCTTCACAAATCCGTTGACGATCAGCGCCGTTGCCTCCTCGGCGGGAAGCCCGCGCTGGCGGCAGTAAAACAACTGGTCTTCGGAGATTTTCGACGTCGTCGCCTCATGCTCGAATATCGCGCTCGCATTCTTGCTTTCGAGATAGGGAACCGTATGCGCGCCGCACGTCTCGCCGATCAGAAGACTGTCGCAATTGGTGAAATTCCGCGCATTCGTCGCCCTTTTATGCGCCGATACCTGCCCGCGATAGGTGTTCTGAGACCGTCCCGCGGAAATCCCCTTGGAAATGATCCGGCTCGTCGTATTCTTGCCGAGATGGATCATTTTGGTGCCGCTATCCACTTGCTGCATGCCGTTCGAGACTGCAATCGAATAGAATTCGCCCCGCGAACCATCGCCGCGCAAAATGCAGCTCGGATATTTCCATGTGATCGCCGAACCAGTCTCAACCTGTGTCCAGCTGATCTTGGAATTCGCACCCCGGCAATCGCCCCGCTTGGTCACGAAATTATAGATCCCGCCCTTGCCCTCGGAATCGCCCGGATACCAGTTCTGGACGGTTGAATATTTGATCTCGGCATCATCCATCGCGACCAGTTCAACAACCGCCGCGTGCAACTGGTTCTCGTCCCGCTGAGGGGCCGTGCAGCCCTCGAGGTAACTCACATAAGAGCCCTTTTCGGCGATGATCAGCGTCCGCTCGAACTGGCCGGTATTCTTCTCATTGATCCGGAAATAGGTCGATAATTCCATCGGGCAACGCACACCCTCGGGAATGTAGACAAAGGATCCGTCGGTGAATACGGCACAATTCAGTGTTGCGTAGAAATTGTCCGTCGCCGGCACAACCGAACCGAGATATTCCCGCACCAATTCCGGATGATCTTTGATCGCTTCCGAGATCGAGCAGAAAATCACGCCAGCCTTTTTCAACTCTTCCTTGAACGTCGTGACAACCGAAACCGAGTCAAACACAGCATCGACCGCAACCTTTGATGTCTGCACGCCGGCGAGAATTTCCTGTTCGCGGAGCGGGATACCGAGTTTCTTGTAAGCATCGATAATCGCCGGATCGACTTCGTCCAGCGACTTCGGCGACGCATTTTTCTTCGGCGCAGCATAATAGTACGAGTCGCTGAAATCGATCTTCGGATACGAGACGCGCGCCCAGAACGGCTCAGTCATGGTCAGCCAACGGCGATAGGCATCAAGCCGCCACTCCAGCATCCATTCCGGTTCACCCTTCTTTCGCGAAATAAAGCGGACAATATCTTCCGACAGGCCCTTCGGTGCCTTGTCGACCTCGAGCTCAGTCGAAAACCCGTATTTATACTGGTCCACATCAAGTGCGCGAACTTGCTCGACCGTCTCTTTGACCGCTACCATTCATCTCTCCCGACATTCCGCCTTCGCGGGCCGACCTCTCGTTCGCTTCATGACATCCGCATCAGGCGATACACTTCTAAGCTGCATTCCGCCCGATCAGTTTTTCGCGCCCCGACCGCATTCGTTCGAACACGGCGCGGAATCGGATCACATCCGCCTCGCTCGACGTCCACCCCGCACTCAACCGCAACGCACCCTTCGCAAAATCCGCCGTAATCCCCATGGCCTCAAGCACATGTGAGGGTTTTACCTTGCCCGAGGAGCAGGCGGAACCTGACGAAAGCGAAATTCCGGCCAGATCAAATTTCATCAGCGCCGTCTCCGCCGTCAGCCCGGGGACCGAAAACGCCACTGTATTCGGTAACCTCACCGAGCCCGCACCGAAAATCACCGCATCAGGCGCCAATTCCCTGATGGCAGTCTCGCAAGCGTTGCGAAGGACACCAAGTCGTCGGGCATCGGCATCAAGGTCCCGGAGAACCACCGAAGCCGCCGCGCCAAATCCCGCAATCCCCGCGACATTCTCGGTCCCTGAGCGCGCCCCGCGCTCCTGCCCGCCGCCGCGAAGCATCCGGTCGCCGATCACAATACCGCCCGAACGCAGCACAAGCGCACCCACACCCTGCGGCCCGCCGATCTTGTGTGCCGAGAGCGCGAGCATGTCTGCCCCGGCAGTCACCTGATCAATCGGCATCTTGCCTGCAACCTGCACCGCGTCGCAGTGCAAAATGCCGCCATGCGCATGCACAATCGCCGCAATCGCAGCAATCGGTTGCACAATGCCCGTTTCGTTATTCGCCGCCTGCGCCGCCACAAGCACCCGCCCGCCCGTTGCCGAAATCACAGCTAGCCGCTCGGAAAGCCAGGCCTGATCAACCAGACCATTCGGCAAGACCGGGATGCGTTCCATCACGTCGCGTTCGAAACGCGCGCCCTCCAGCACACAGACATGCTCCACCGCACTCATGAGACAATGTGTGAACGGACGCCGGTCACCCCCGACTTCGAGCATAGGCGTTAGTGCCAGAATACTCGCTTCCGTCCCCCCGCTCGTAAAAATCACATCGCGCGACTGCGCTCCCGCAAGCAGTGCAACCTGATCCCGCGCCGTCTCGATCAGCGCATGCGCTGCCCGTCCCTCGCGATGCACCGAGGAAGGGTTGGCCGCATGGTCCAGCGCATCAAGCATCGCCGCGCGCGCCTCCGGGCGCAGCGGCGAGGTCGCATTATGATCAAGATAGACACGTTCGACCGAAGCCACCATCCAATTCCATCATCAACACCGTCACGACTCTGGGAGCCACCCGACGAAACACAACGCAATGAGAGGGAAATGCTTGCATTTGCCCCCCGCAACTGTGCTAAGTGCCCATGTCTTTCCGTTGCACCGCAGTTTTGCAGCAGTACGCCGGAAATGGCCTGCCGGTTCTTAGAACCATTCTAAGTGTTATTTGACGATGGTACACTGCCGAGTCAAGCGGGGTGGCCGTTTGTTGTGCCGAGGATCCGGTTGTTGATCGATAAGAAGTATTATGAAGGGTGCATGAATGCCTGAAGTCATCTTTGCGGGACCCGCCGGGCGGATCGAAGGCCGCTATAATCAATCAAAATCCAAAGGCGCCCCGATCGCGATCATCCTGCACCCGCACCCGCAATTCGGCGGCACGATGAACAACCAGATCGTCTATGCCCTCTATTACGCGTTTCTCGAACGCGGATTCTCGACCCTTCGCTTCAATTTCCGCGGCGTCGGCCGAAGCCAGGGCGCGTTCGATCACGGTCAGGGCGAATTGTCGGACGCCGCAACAGCGCTCGATTGGGCGCAAGCCATCAATCCGGACGCCCGCGCCTGCTGGATCACCGGCATCTCCTTCGGCGCATGGATCGGCATGCAGCTTCTGATGCGCCGCCCCGAGATCGAGGGTTTCATCTCGATCGCCGCACCCGCCAACCGGTTCGATTTCACCTTCCTGGCCCCCTGCCCGTCCTCGGGCCTCTTCGTACATGGCTCGCATGACCGCGTAGCTCCTGCCAAAGACGTGATCCCGATCATCGAGAAGGTCAAAACCCAAAAGGGCATCCGGCTCGAACACCAGATGGTCGAGGGCGCAAACCACTTCTTCGAAAACAAGGTCGATGACCTCATGGTCCTCGTCAATACCTATCTCGACAAGCGCCTCGGCCCGAAGGAAGTCGAATAAAGTCACAAAACGACGGCAATTGCCTGCCTACTCCTCTAAGGCTAAAACAGTGCAATGGTCATCAAGCAGTTCGCCTATCTCGTCGCACTCGCCCGCGAAAAGCATTTCGCCCGGGCGGCGAAGGCCTGCAACGTGTCGCAGCCGACCTTGTCAGGCGCAATCCGGCAGCTTGAGGAGGAGCTGGGCGTCCCCCTCGTCGAGCGCGGCCACCGTTTCACGGGGCTGACCGCCGAAGGCGAGACGATCCTTGCCCACGCCAAACGCATCCTCGCCGAAGTCGACACCATGGCGCAATCCATCGGAGATGTGCGGCAAGGCTTGAAAGGCCGCCTCCGCATCGGCGCCATCCCCACCGCCCTGCCCCTCGTCGCCCAGATCACCGGCCCCTTCTCGGAGCGTTTTCCCGCCGTTACCCTCGCCGTCCTGTCCATGACCTCGACCGCCATTCAGGATGCCATCGACAATTTCGATATCGATGTCGGCATCACCTATCTCGACAATGAACCGCTTGAGCGTGTCATCTCCAAACCGCTTTACGCCGAAACCTACGTCCTTCTCACCCGCGCCGACAGCGCGCTGGCAAGCCGCGAGACAATCGGCTGGCAGGAGGCCGCAACGCTCAATCTCTGCCTTCTGACCCCCGACATGCAGAACCGCCGCATTCTCGACGGCATTTTCCGCTCGGTCGGCAAGGCGCCGCATCCGGTCATGGAAACAAATTCGATCTTCAATCTCTGCTCGCACGCCGCCGTTCCCGGCTGGGTCAGCATTGTGCCGTCGCAATTGCCGCGATTCTTCGGCATCCCCGCGGGCCTCAAAGCGCTCCGCCTCGTCGACCCCGCAGCCTCGCGCTCGGTAGGTCTCATCATGGCGGATCGCCAACCTCAAGCGCCCCTTGCCCGCAGCCTGTTCGCACTCTCCACGCCGCTCGACGCCGAGGCCTGAGCGTCCGTTTTATCCATCTCGATTCCGCTAAATCTAATTAATCGGAATTTCCGATGAATTATTAGATAAAACCTATTTGATCACCGATCAAGAATGGACTACGAGAACTCGATAAAAGTTATAAGCGTTCATGAATCTGGACATGGGACACGGGATGGAATCGATGAGCTGGGACGAGGCAGTAGCAACGTCAATCGTCAATGAGCACAGACATTTGGCGGGCGCAACCCTCCCGATCCTGCACGCTTTGCAGGAAAATTTCGGCTATATCGACCGCGCTGCCATTCCCCTGATTGCCGAGGCGCTCAACGTCTCGAAAGCCGAAGTGCTCGGCACCATCACCTTCTACCATGATTTCCGCTCTGAGCCCGCCGGCCGCCGCGTCATCAAGCTCTGCCGTGCCGAAGCCTGTCAGGCCGTCGGGTGCGAGGCGCTCGTCGATCACGCCGCCCGCGAGCATCATCTCGCGATTGACTCCACCAGTGCCGACGGCGCTGTCACCTTTGAAACCATTTATTGCCTCGGCAATTGCGCGCTCGGTCCTGCCGCCCTCGTCGATGGCGAGCTTGTCGCGCGCCTCACACCTGAAAAACTCTCAGCACTCTGCGATGGCAGGTCCGTTCAGGAGATCGTCAAGGGAGCCTTGTCATGAGCGCCGCACTCCGGATCTATGTTCCCATTGACGCTGCAGCCCTCTCGGTCGGCGCCGATGCTGTAGCCGCCCACATTGCCATCGAGGCAGCAAAGCGCGGTGCTGCCGTCGAGATCATCCGTAACGGCTCTCGCGGCATGCTCTGGCTCGAACCGCTCGTCGAGGTCGAAACCCCGTCGGGCCGCGTCGCCTATGGCCCCGTCACCGTGTCGGATGTCGCCTCCCTGTTCGATGCAAATTTCCTCACTGGCGGCGCGCATAAACTCGGCCATGGCCTCACCGACGAGATGGACTGGATGAAGCGCCAAAACCGCTTCACCTTCGCCCGCGTCGGTGTCATCGATCCGCTGTCGCTCGATGCCTACCGCGCCCATGGCGGCTTCAAAGGGCTTGAGAAAGCCATTGCCATTGGCGGTGCCGCAACCGTTGAAGAGGTTCGCGTCTCCGGCCTGCGTGGTCGCGGCGGTGCCGGCTTCCCGACGGGCATCAAATGGAAAACCGTTCACGACGCCAAGGGTGACCAGAAATATATCGTCTGCAACGCCGATGAAGGCGATAGCGGCACTTTTGCCGACCGCATGTTGATGGAAGGCGACCCCTTCACCCTGATCGAGGGCATGACGATTGCCGCCGTCGCTGTCGGGGCAACGCAAGGCTTCATCTATCTCCGTTCCGAATATCCGCACGCCTTCCGCACGCTGCAAACCGTAATCCGCCTCGCCGAGCGCTCAGGCATTCTCGGCAAGTCCGTTCTCGGCTCCGGCCACGCCTTCCACCTCGAAGTCCGCCTCGGTGCGGGCGCCTATATTTGCGGCGAGGAAACCTCCCTGCTCGAAAGCCTCGAGGGCAAGCGCGGCATCGTCCGCGCCAAGCCGCCGATCCCGGCGCTGCAAGGGCTTTTCGGCAAACCCACCATCGTCAACAATGTCATCTCGCTCTCAAGCGTGCCATGGATTTTGGCCAATGGCGGCGCGGCCTATGCTGCCCACGGCCTCAACCGGTCGCTCGGCACCCTTCCCGTCCAGATCGCGGGCAACGTCAAGCGCGGCGGCCTCGCCGAACTCGATTTCGGTATTTCCGTCCGCGACATCATCGAAGGTCTCGGCGGCGGCACCCTGAGCGGTCGCCCGATCCGCGCCGTTCAGGTCGGTGGCCCGCTCGGCGCCTATATCCCGAACGATCTGCTCGACACCCCGATGGATTACGAGGCGCTCGCCTCGATCCGCGCCATGCTCGGCCATGGCGGCTTCGTCGTGTTCGACGACACGGTCGATATGGCCAAGCAGGCCCGTTTCGCCTTCGCCTTCTGCGCCAAGGAATCGTGCGGCAAATGCACCCCGTGCCGCATCGGCGCGACACGCGGTGTCGAAACCATGGACCGCATCATCGCAGGCCATGAGCCTGAGAAGAATATCACTGTCCTGCGCGATCTCGGCAAGCTCATGACCGATGCCTCGCTCTGCGCCATGGGCGGCCTCACCCCGATGCCTGTCCTGAGTGCGCTGAACCATTTCCCTGAAGATTTTGACCGCGCAGCACACAAGCTGGCGGCAGAGTAAGGAGAGCACCATGTCGCTCATCAAAGAACTCGATTACGGCACCCCGATCCGCGTCTCGGAGAAGACCGTCACACTCACCATTGACGGCGTCAGCGTCAGCGTCCCGGCGGGCACTTCCGTCATGGCCGCCGCGATGAGCATGGGCACCAAAATCCCGAAACTCTGCGCCACCGATTCGCTCGAGCCCTTCGGCTCGTGCCGTCTCTGTCTCGTTGAGATCGAGGGCCGTCGTGGCACCCCCGCCTCCTGCACCACCCCCGCAGAAGAAGGCATGATCGTCCGCACCCAGTCCGACACCCTGCACACGCTGCGCAAGGGCGTCATGGAGCTCTACATCTCCGACCATCCTCTCGATTGCCTCACCTGCTCCGCCAATGGCGATTGCGAATTGCAGGACATGGCAGGTGCTGTCGGCCTGCGCGAAGTGCGCTACGGCTATGATGGCGAGAACCATCTGCGCGACGCCAAGGACACGTCAAACCCCTACTTTACTTATGACGCCTCGAAATGCATCGTCTGCAACCGCTGCGTCCGCGCCTGCGAGGACGTGCAGGGCACCTTCGCGCTCACCATTACCGGTCGCGGCTTTGACTCCCGCGTCGCCGCCGGCCCGACCGATTTTCTTGGCTCCGAATGCGTCTCCTGCGGCGCCTGCGTTCAAGCCTGCCCGACCGCAACCCTCATGGAAAAGACCGTCATCCAGATGGGTCAGCCCGACCATTCCAAAGTCACAACCTGCGCCTATTGCGGCGTCGGCTGCTCCTTCAAGGCCGAAATGCAGGGCGACAAGGTCGTCCGCATGGTTCCCTATAAGGACGGCAAGGCCAATGAGGGCCATTCCTGCGTCAAGGGCCGATTCGCCTGGGGCTATGCCGGCCACAAGGACCGCATCACCAAGCCGATGATCCGCGAAAAGATCACCGATCCATGGCGTGAAGTCACATGGGAAGAAGCGATCGGTCGCGCCGCCAGCGAGTTCAAGCGCATCCAGTCCGACTATGGCCGCGACTCGGTTGGCGCCATCACCTCCTCGCGCTGCACAAACGAGGAAGTCTTCCTCGTCCAGAAACTCGTCCGCGCCGCCTTCCGTAACAACAATGTCGACACCTGCGCCCGCGTCTGCCATTCGCCGACCGGCTACGGCCTGTCGAAAACCTTCGGCACCTCCGCAGGCACTCAGGATTTCAAATCTGTTGCCGAGTCGGATGTCGTACTTGTCATCGGCGCCAACCCGACCGATGGTCACCCGGTCTTCGCGTCGCGCCTCAAAAAGCGCCTCCGCGCGGGAGCCCAGCTGATCGTCGCCGATCCCCGCCGGATCGATCTCGTCAAATCTCCCCACATCAAGGCCGCGCACCATCTGCCGCTCAAGCCGGGCACCAATGTCGCGCTCATCAATTCCATCGCCCATGTCGTTGTCACCGAAGGCCTCGTTGACGAAGATTTCGTCCGTGAGCGGTGCGAACTGGTCGAATTCGAAAGGTGGGCCCGCTTCGTCGCGGAAGAGCGCAATTCGCCTGAAACAATGGAAGCATTCACCGGCGTTCCCGCCGATGAAGTCCGCAAGGCCGCCCGCCTGTTCGCCACTGGCGGCAATGGCGCGATCTATTACGGCCTCGGCGTCACCGAGCACAGCCAAGGCTCCACCACCGTCATGGCAATGGCCAATCTAGCAATGGCAACCGGCAATATCGGGCGCAACGGCGTCGGCGTGAACCCGCTGCGCGGCCAGAACAATGTGCAGGGCGCGTGCGATATGGGCTCCTTCCCGCACGAACTCTCCGGCTATCGCCACGTCAGCGATGACGCCACCCGCGACATGTTCCAGAACCTCTGGGGCGTGGAACTCTCCAACGAGCAGGGCTTCCGCATCCCGAACATGCTGGATGAAGCCGTTGGCGGCAATTTCAAGGGTATCTTAATTCAGGGCGAGGACATCGCCCAGTCCGACCCGAACACCAAACACGTCACCGCCGGCCTCGAAGCCATGGAATGCGTCGTCATTCAGGATCTCTTCCTGAACGAGACCGCCAAATACGCCCATGTCTTCCTGCCGGGCTCATCCTTCTTGGAAAAGGACGGCACCTTCACCAATGCCGAGCGCCGCATCAGCCGCGTCCGCAAGGTCATGGAGCCGAAATCGGGCAAGTCCGAATGGCAGGCCACCATCGATCTCGCCGCCGCACTCGGCTACGAGATGCACTACAACCACCCGTCCGAGATCATGGACGAAATCGCCCGCCTCACCCCGACCTTCAAGGGTGTCAGCTACGCGAAAATCGAGGAGCTCGGTTCCGTCCAATGGCCATGCAATGACAAAGCCCCTCTCGGCACACCGATCATGCATATTGACCGCTTCGTCCGCGGCAAAGGCCAGTTCATGATTACGGAATACGTCCCGACCGAAGAAAAGCAGGGCCCGCGATTCCCGCTCCTGCTCACCACGGGCCGCATCTTGTCGCAATACAATGTCGGCGCGCAAACCCGCCGCACCGACAATAACGTCTGGCATACCGAGGACGTGCTCGAAATTCATCCGTTCGACGCCGAAAATCGCGGCATCAATAACGGGGATCTCGTCTCCCTCAACAGCCGCTCCGGCGAAATCTCGCTCCGCGCGGAAGTCACCGAGCGCGTCCAGCCGGGTGTCGTCTACACAACCTTCCACCATGCGCGGACAGGTGCGAACGTCATCACCACCGATTTCTCAGACTGGGCCACCAACTGCCCGGAATACAAGGTGACAGCGGTTGAAGTCCGCCGCACCAATTATTTCTCGGAATGGCAGGAACGAAACCTCGAGGAAGAGATTTCACTCAGGAAGATTGCGCAACAGCTTCCAACCGCGGCGGAATAAATTGGCAACACCCCTGCTCCCGGTTTCCCTGTCGGTTCCGGTGGAACGCATGCGTTTCGACGGCACCGACGGACTTGCCGTAGCGCAGGATATTGCCGTCGAAATGCCGGTCAATATCATTTACGGCACGATCCCCTATGCTGTCATGATGGCGACGCCCGATGATCTCGAGGATTTTGCCACCGGCTTCAGCCTCACCGAAGGCATCATCAACTCGGCAAGCGAGATCCGCTCGATCACAGCTGAACCCGTCGACGATGGCGTCGCCGTTTCGATTGATCTCGTGCCCGATCGCTTCCGCGAGCACCTCGCCCGCCGCCGCAATCTTTCCGGCCGCACCTCGTGCGGTCTGTGCGGGATCGACTCGATGGATGCCCTGCCCGCTGCAAAGGCGCTCGGCAAAGCCCCCGTCGCCGTTTCTGCCGAATCGATTCACAAGGCCCTTCTGGCACTCGAGACCCGGCAGCCGCTCGGCGCCCTCACCCGCGCCGTCCATGCCGCAGCCTGGTGCAACCATGCGGGTGACATTCTCGCCGTGCGCGAAGATGTCGGCCGCCACAACGCGCTCGACAAACTCATCGGTCACCTTCTCCGCGACAACCAGTCCCCTGCCGAGGGCTTCATCCTCATCACCAGCCGCGCCTCGTTCGAAATGATCGAGAAGGCCGCCATCTTCGGCGCCGGCACCATCATCGCCATTTCCGCGCCGACCTCACTCGCCGTCAAGCGGGCGCGAGAGCTCGGCGTCACCCTCATCGCCGTCGCACGCCGCGACGCCGCCATCGTCTTCGCGGGCGCTTTGGCCCCCCATCAGGAGTTAGCCGCATCATGAGCACAAATCAGACTGCCGAGATGGGACACCACGAAACTCACAAGGGGAAGCTCCTGCGCATGGCGCACCAGATCACCGCCTTCTTCGAGTCCTATCCCGAAGAGCAGGGCGTCGCCGCCATCGCCGAGCACATCAACAAGTTCTGGCACCGAACGATGCGGGACGAGTTCGTCAACACCTTCTCCGAGAGCGACCCGGCCCTGAAGCCGCTCCTCCGGAAGGCCATGCCCAAGATCAAGAGCACCGCTCCCCGCCACTGAACACCAAATCAGCCTGATAACACGATCATCACCAGCTCGGATTTTCCGTGACGAACCGCTTTTGTCTGCCGTGTCCAATTTGGAAATTCCAACGTTGGAGTTTCGATGGCAAAATTGTGGAACAAGAAGCGGCAAAATTGCTGGTAAATCACCCTGTTTTTCCATCAAAATTATTGGAAATTTCCATAAATTTCCCAGTAAACCGGGCACTTTCTCTCAAATATATTCAGAATACGCCCAATGACTGAAATCATGGTATTTTGTTGCATAACCGTTTAACGAACAGTGGCGGAGTCCGCATTGGACACCGCCGCACCGGCCACACTGGCACGGTCCTGTCCATAATTGCCGCCCGATCGGATTTACATGCCCTTTCCCGTCCTTCCTGCCCCACTTTCCCGCGCCCTCATTGAGCGCAGCTACCTTGAGCCGACCTCGGTACAGAGCGCCGTCCTCGAAGCCGAAGCCGATGACCGCGATCTGCTGGTCTCGGCACAAACCGGCTCCGGTAAGACAGTTGCCTTCGGTTTGGCCGTTTCTACGAGCCTTTTAGGCCAAAATGACCGCGCAGAACCCGCACCAACCCCGCTTGTCCTCGTGATCGCGCCGACCCGCGAATTGGCCATGCAGGTCCGCGCCGAACTCGAATGGCTCTATGGCCAGACCGGTGCACGTGTGATTTCCTGCGTTGGCGGCATGGATATCCGCCGCGAAGCCGCAGCCCTCATTCAGGGCGGCCATATCGTCGTCGGCACACCCGGCCGTCTGCGTGATCACATGGAGCACGGTCGTCTCGATGTCTCGGCTCTGCGCGCCGTTGTGCTCGACGAAGCCGACGAAATGCTCAATCTTGGCTTCCGCGAAGACCTCGAATTCATGCTCGACTTGATGCCTGCAGAGAAGCGCACTTTACTGTTTTCGGCCACGATTCCGCGAGAAATCGCCTCTTTGGCCCGCCGTTTTCAAAAAAATGCCCTCAGAATCGACACTGTCAACCACGCCGCACCTCATGTCGACATCGATTATCGCGCCATCCGTCTCGCCCCCAACGAGGTCGAACATGGCGTCGTCAATCTCCTGCGCTTTTTCGATGTGCCGACTTCCCTTGTGTTCTGCTCCACCCGCGAAGCCGTCAGGAGACTGCATGCCAGCCTCGTGGAGCGGGGTTTCGCCGCCGTCTCGCTCTCTGGCGAGATGAGCCAGTCAGACCGCACACACGCCCTTCAGGCGCTCCGTGACGGCCGTGCGCGGGTTTGTGTGGCCACGGATGTCGCCGCACGCGGATTAGACCTCCCTGGCCTTGATTTGGTCGTCCACGCCGATTTGCCGAACGACAAAGAGACTCTGCTTCACCGGAGTGGCAGAACGGGCCGTGCAGGCCGCAAGGGCGTCTGCGCGATCCTCGTGCCCTATAATCGCCGACGCAAGGCTGAAATGCTGATTAGCGGCGCTGGCGTCGATGTCGCGTGGGGTGGCCCGCCAACGGCGGAAGAAATCCGCCACAAAGACCGCGAGCGCTTCCTCGCCGATCCGATTTTTACCGAAGAAAACACAGACGAAGATCTCGATCTCACAACAGCTTTGCTGGTCCAGCACACGCCCGAAACAGTCGCCTCCGCCCTGATCCGGCTCTATCGCTCTCGCATGCCGGAACCGGAGGAAGTAATAGCGAATGTGCCGGATAATTTCCGTAATGAGGGTCGTCGTGAACGCGGTAGATCCGATTTTGAGCCCTCATCGCCACGTGATTCCCAGCGTGCAGAGAGGCCGATGGTCTGGTTCCGCATGAATATTGGCCGCACCAAAAACGCTGATCCGCGCTGGCTTTTGCCGATGATCTGCCGTCTCGGCCACGTTACAAAACGCGAAATTGGCGCAATCCGGATCTTTGATGCGGATACAAAGTTTGAAATCATGCAGTCCGTCGCAGCAAAATTCGCCGCCGCCATCGCAAAACCGAACGACGAGGACATCAAAATCACTTCGGCAGATGGATCGTCTCCCGATCGCAAGCCTTCCTTCAAAAAAGAAGGCGATTTTGGTAAAAACAAAGACTACAAAAAAGACAAAGGCTTCAAAAAGCCATGGAAAGAGAGCGCGCCACGGGTAGAAAATGCTCCGGCACCCGAAAAATCCTTTGCGCCAGAGGCCAAAAAGCCATTCGAGCGAAAACCATGGCAAAAAGACGAAGCACAAGCCGCTCCTTACCCGTCCAAAAAGGCTGACGGTGACCGAAAGCCATGGCAAAAGGACAGGCCAAAAGCCGCCGAAACGGACGCTCCAAAGAGAGATTTCGAGCCGAAACCGTGGCAGAAATCGGCGCGGTCAGGAGCTGCTCCATCCGCCCCAAAAGGCGATTTCGAGCGCAAGCCATGGCAAAAGGACCGCCCGCCGGGCGCTCCGAAGCCGCCATTTTCTAAAAAGCCTAAATCCGGCAAACCGAAGCGGCCAAAGGTTTGATATCGAATTTTATCTCGGAATCGGTGTTTTAATCGCCGACTCCGAGCATTAATTTCAGATTTTGTACCGCTGCACCCGATGCGCCCTTGCCTAAATTATCAAGCCGCGCCACCAAAACTGCCTGCCTGCGTGCCTCATTGCCGTAAACCCGCAATTCAAGCTGATCAGTATCGTTCAACGCCTCAGGTTCAATTCTTCCAGCCTTGACGCTCGAATCTTGCGAAGAAACGACACGCACCAACTCCGCATTTCGATAACGTTCGACCAGCACAGCTTCGAGATCGGCAGCCTTTGGCTTCCCGTTGAGTGCATCCAGATGCAAAGGCACGCTCACCAGCATTCCTTGCCTAAAATTGCCTACTGAAGGTACAAAAATCGGCCTTTGGTCCAAATTTCCGTATTTTTGAAGCTCTGGAACATGCTTGTGCTCAAGCGAAAGCCCGTAAAGCTCAAAAGCAGGCGCTGTTCCAGCCTCATAAGCCTCGATCATGGCCTTTCCGCCCCCCGAATAGCCACTCACGGCGTTCACCGAGATGTGGTACTCGGGCAATATGAACCCTTCGTCGACGAGCGGTCTGATCAAAGCGATCCCGCCCGTCGGATAACAGCCAGGATTGGCAACGCGTCGTGCCCCAATCAGCATGTCACGCTGGGTAAAATGCATCTCCGCAAAGCCATAAACCCAGCCATGTGCGAGTCGATGTGCGGTCGAAGCATCCAGAATTCTGGGTGCATTGGCACCAAGTTCATCGGCGAGTGCCACTGCTTCGATCGCAGCATCGTCTGGAAGGCATAAAATGACCGCGTCAACGTCCGCCATCATCGCCTTTCGCGCGACAGGATCCTTCCGATGCGCGTGAGCGATACTTTTGACGGTAAGACCCGCAACATCCTTCAAACGCTCGCGAATCCCAAGGCCTGTCGTGCCCGCTTCCCCGTCGATGAATACGGTCGCTGTCATTCTCGTATCCTCTTCCTGAAGCCCGTTACCGATCGCCAACCAAAACGTTGTTCCGAATCAGAAATGCAAGACAAAATCAATTTTTATCGCCTCCTTCTGACCGTTGAATGCGAGATCAAAATTGCAAAAGATATAATCTCCAACGTTTATCCTGTCCGTTTCAACTCGAAGGAACCAGAGAATTGGTCGGCCTCTTTGTTATAAATACACCTAAGCCTCTTGTTTTATGGACGTTCTATCGGGCAGTGTCTCAAACTCAAAATTTTAACATATGCAACCATCGTGTTGAGATATTTGCTTCCATATCCTATCAATTGTTCGAGTGAAACCTTCTCAATATCCAATTTTTTCGAGAAAAAATTTAGTATCAATATTTTCCGATATTGTAATAGGACATTTATAGGTTAACAATTCACGTAATAGGAAAATGTACTTTGACAATCAGAAGACGTTACACGATTGGTATCGATGGCGGCGGCACACATTGCCGAGGAAGGATGCGTGACCGGAGTGGCAACATCATCGCGGAGGAGACATTGGGTCCCGCGAATGTCCACATCAATAGGACATCAACCTTGTCGACTATCCGAGGTTTGATTGATTTACTAATAGAAAAATCCAATCATCGTTTCATAAATCGAAGTCAAATCTCACTGGGCCTTGGATTGGCAGGAGTTATGACGTCAGGCGACAAATATCGCATCAGTCAAGAGTTTTTGGACTTCCATAGCGTTTTCGTTGAGTCTGATGCGGTTACGGCGTGTCTGGGAGCTCACGGAAGTCGAGATGGTGGGCTCGTGATTGTAGGAACAGGCTCCTCAGCGGTTGCACGTATTGATGGGCGGAATATTGGCATTGGAGGGAGGGGTTTTTTGCTAGGCGATGATGGTTCAGGAGCGCGAATTGGATTGGAAGCGTTGAGACAAGCACTTCTTGCTGCAGATGGTTTACGAGAACACACACCTCTCTCTCGTCGGTTGATGGCCAATTTCGCCAATGATCCTGTAGCGGCAACGCGCTGGTCTTTAACCGCAAAATCGAACGATTACGCGGCATTCGCACCATCCGTGTTCAGAAGTGCTGACCGTGGCGATGCAGTGGCATTGCCAATCGTCAAAGAAGCGGCCAAGTCAATTGACACGCTCATACAGACCTTGAGTAAGATGGGCGCAAAGAACATCGCGTTAGTGGGCGGTATTGCGGCTCCGCTATCACCTTATCTTGCTCGAAAGTCGGCGGGTCATCTTGTAGTACCCGAGAGGGACGCTTTAGAAGGTGCAATAATGCTTGCAAATGGCAGTATTTCTTTGGCGAAATCTGAAAATTTTGATTGCCCAGATAGGGGCGTAACGTGAAGCAGGTTTTTTTCGGAGCGCGCATATTTGACGGTCAAAACTTCCATGACGACAGCGCCGTTGTTGTTGACGCTGGCCTGATCGAGGGCATTTTGCCACTTTCCGAGCGCCCGAAAGGGGCGGTAAAACACGATTTGGGTGGAGGAATATTATCTCCCGGACTTATAGATTGGCAAATAAATGGTGGCGGTGGGGTTCTCTTCAACGAGGTACCAACTGTGGCAGGAATTAGGAGCATTCTTGCAGCCCATCGGCGAGATGGAACAACGGAGTGCTTGATCACAGTTATTACCGACTCGAAAAAGATCATGACTGATGCTTTAAATGCCGCGAAGGCGGCAATCGGCTTTGTACCCGGTCTTCTCGGCATTCATGTTGAGGGCCCCTTCATTGATGAAACAAAAGCTGGAGCGCATCCTACTCAGTTCATCCGCAATATGACCGCCGGTGACCTAGACTGGTTACTACGCCATAGGTCGGGTACCATGGTGGTCACTCTTGCACCAAACCGTGTTCAACCAGAGTACATCAAGTACTTGGCAGAGAATGACATCATTGTAAGTATCGGTCATTCAAATGCAACTGACGCAGAAGCTCTCGGAGCCGTTGAACTCGGTGCAAGCGGCGTAACCCACCTGTTCAATGCTATGAGCCCGCTATCACACAAATTGCCGGGGGTAGCAGGCATTGGTCTATCGGACCCTCGCGTAACATGTGGACTAATCGCCGATGGTCATCATGTTGCCGATACAGCGATTAAAGTAGCATTTGCAGCACGTGGAGCGAAGGGGTTGGCCCTTGTTTCAGACGCGATGCCCTCCGCCGCTGGTGGGCCGGATCATTTCGAACTTCAGGGGCGCAGGGTCGAGCGAATAGGAACAAAGTTGACTCTCGAGAATGGAACGATAGCAGGCAGTACCGTAACGCTTCTCCAGGCAATCCGATACATCGTAAAGAACGTGGGCCTTAATCTTGGAGACGCCCTACAAATGGCGACCGATACTCCATCTCGATTCTTGAGAGTGGGTCGTCACTACGGACGAATCGCGCGGGGATTTAAAGCAAGTTTGCTTCATCTTGACGATGAACTCTTTGCACAACAAACATGGATTGATGGCCTTACGTCATAGGTTCTTTGTATTTTGATCAATTGTTGTGATAAATCGTCATTTCGGTTATGGCCTCTTTCAGGGTTGAGATATGGATCTTGCAATGGGTGAGGTTTGGAAAACGAAATATGGCTATAGGCGTGTGAAACGGGCGAGTCCTGACGTAAGGGAAGCGATCAGCGCGGCGCGAGACCTCAGCGATACCGTTGATACTCAGGCTGAGATAGCTGCGGCGCTGATAGGGTTACCACTTGACTTGGTTAAGCAGGAGATAATTGCCCAGAATGCTCGTGAAAAGAACCTCAATATAAAGCTAATTCAACCGAGTAGTGGCGGGAAAGCTGTTGTTGTGGAACGTAGTTTTAGAAGGCGCCCACGACTCGAAAAATGATTGCTTTCCCAATTAGAAGTTAATGTCTAGCAATTTATCCCGTATAAATTAGCCCTATCAAAAAGACGAAACAAGCGAGCGCTTTACTGTGGACACTTCCATCACTGAATTGATTGTTGATCCTGCCGCCTGGATTGCTCTCGTAACTCTCATAGCTATGGAAGTCGTCCTTGGCATTGATAATTTGATTTTTATTTCAATCCTGACGAACAAACTTCCCGCCCACCAAAGGGTTCGTGCCCGCCGTATCGGAATCGGGTTAGCGCTTATCTTGCGACTTGGACTGCTGGGAACCGTTGCCTTCATCGTTCAACTTACAGCACCAATTTTTTCCATAATGGAGCAAGATTTCTCGTGGCGCGATTTGATCTTGATCGCGGGAGGCCTTTTTCTCGTTTGGAAGGCTACCAAGGAAATCCATCATAGTGTGGACCAAGACCATGGACCGGATATCTTTGAAGGAAAAGCAACTCTCGGATTTTCGGCAGCGATTGGCCAAATTCTAATCCTTGATCTTGTATTTTCAATTGACAGCATCATCACAGCTGTTGGCATGACATCTCATATTCCAATTATGGTCGTTGCAGTTGTTTTTGCAGTAGGAACGATGTTGTTGGCAGCAGAACCACTTGCACGCTTTATTCATAACAACCCAACTGTTGTGATGCTTGCTTTGGGATTTCTGATCATGATCGGCATGACATTGATTGCCGAAGGATTCGGTGCGCATGTACCAAAGGGATATATTTACGCGGCGATGGCGTTCTCTGCAGCTGTAGAGGCCTTGAATATGATGAAGCGAAAAGCACGCACCCCGAATTGAATTTAGGTTGTCGTCATAACTTGCCTATTTTCGCGTAATTTAGAGGACAAATGTCCGTGTCGGAACCTACTGGGCGTCGACTTGTCGGTAATATGCTTGGACTTGGTCTGTTTTGGGGCCTTTCACCTGTTATTACTAGGGGGCTCACGATTGTCGGGGTAACACCTGTTCAAATTATTGTCTTCTCGGGCTTGCTTGTAGGTTTTTGTCTTTGGATTCTCCAACACTTCACAAAACGTGGTAAATTTTCAAATAGACACTTGTGGCTTTATGGACTTGGTTGCGCTGTCTTCCTGAATGTGCCGTTCGGCTTGAGCCTATACGTAATTACTAAGATCCCGCTGGCAACTTACTCAATAATCGGATCAACAACACCCTTTTTTGGTTATGCCTTTGCTTTGATTTTTCGTTTGGAGCGAGCAAATTGGCGTCGTGTACTTGCTTTGGTTTGTGGATTTTCAGGAAGCGGAATTTTACTATTCCCTATGGCAGATGAGGTCGCACCCTCACAAATATCCACCTTTATTATTGTTTTAAGTTTTGGAATGCCATTGCTTTATGCTCTTTACCACATCTTTGCTTCGCAATTTTGGCCATCGGGAGCCGGGACACGGCAGGTTGGGGTGGTCGAGAGTGTTTGCAGTGGATTATTGGCGCTTCCTCTCTTGTTGATAATGATGGGAAGCGAAAGCTTCACTATGTCAACACTCGGGACAGTTGGATTAGTTGCGATATCAGGCCTTTGGGTGATTGAAAGGCTTACTTTCTTTAACCTGATAAGAAATTTCGGACCTGTTTCAACAGTTCAAGCGATCTATATTTCAACAGTGAGTAGTGTAATCTTCGGTTATTACTTTTTTGACGAACCAATAGACTGGCGGATTGCAGTGAGTGCCGGACTTGTAATCATCGCTCTATGGTTCAATGCGCGCGCACAATCAATTTCTGCACCACGTCCGGCATCTAATTTGTGACAACTCGGCGACATTCGAAGTGCAACATTCATCATTTGAAAGTCCGCAATGCGAGCCAAACTGCACCAGTTGCAGTAATCAACGTTAAAATAGTTCCCCAAACCATATCAATTATTGCAATTCGCGTTGAAAAACCTTCAAGAGTCGCGAGGTTTGTAAGATCGTAGGTTCCGTAAGCACACATTCCCAGTAAACCACCATTAATTGCCGCTTGGCGCAATGAACGGTTTTCGTACGAAGGCTTTACGACCAAAACCACGATTCCGAGGAGATAGAGCAGATAAAACATAGCCGCTACTTTAAGATCAGGGTCGATCCGCAGAAGACTACCAATCTCCTCTATATAGTATTGATACCCCGGCCCCGTCAGCCAAACAGCATCAAGTGGGAAAAGTAAAAGAGCTGCATAAAAATAGAGATAAATGTATCGCTTCATTGAGAACCCGCTGAGATGAGAATCACATTGATCAGTTTTGTACCGTCAATTAAAACTTCCGTCAGGCGCGATCTAGATTTCTACGCCAATTTTTAATCCATCAAAGACTGCTTCCTCTGCTGTCCGGGGGCTGAATGCGTCACCGATTGTGTAAATTTGATACGTGATCGGCGAAAAAATTTCTTCAAGTTCATTCACTCGTTCATTTCCCTGAGTAAGGACCAATGTATCGACACTCTCTAAAATCATTGGTTCGCCCGATGCAGAATGATGAAAGTAGACTGAGTTCTCATCAGCTCCAAAAAGATGAGCGTAGGGAATAATTTCAACGCCTAATGAATACAGACGCCCCACAATAACATCCCGGACGTAAAATGGCAGTGTTTCGCCCGCGGCGACCGCATCTACGCAGAGTCTGACGCGGCAACCATCGCGCGCCAACTTTTCGGCGATTCCCATTCCAATCCAGTCAGCCCGCCAATCTGCAATTACGACGTTTGTGCCGACGTTCACTTCACCCCTAAGCACCTGCCACGCGTCAACGATATGCGCAGCATCCCCGCCTTCAATGTTAGGGCGGCGCGGCTTTCCACCGGTAGCGATAATCACGACGTCAGGTGCTTCGGCTTCAATTAATGAATGAGTCACAAGTGTATTCAGCTTCACTTCAACACCCGATATCTCCATTTCACGGGAAAGATTCGTAACGATTCCCCCAAATTCCGCTCTACCTGGCAGCAACTGAGCAAGAAGCACCTGTCCGCCGAGTTGCGATACTGCTTCGTATAGAGTGACCCGGTGACCACGACTTGCCAATACCGAAGCAGCCTTCATTCCTGCGGGACCACCCCCTGCGATAAGTACCCTTTTTTTACATTTGGTGGGCGTCTTCCGCGCAGCGAGTGTGAGCTCACGCCCTGTTTCAGGAAATTGGATGCATGAAATTGGGTAACCTTTATGAAAATGACCAATACACGCCTGATTACAGCCGATACATGCCCGTATATCATCACTTCGTCCTTCGAGTGCTTTTCTCGGCATATCGGGATCGGAAATCATTGCACGAGTCATGCCACACATATCGGCCTGCCCCCCTGCGAGAATCTCTTCTGCTATTTGAGGCTGGTTGATCCGTCCTGTCACAAAAACCGGCTTCGAAACAATGCCCTTCACCGTTGCCGCAAGCGGGGCGATGTAGCCTGTTTCAAGGTACATTGGCGGCACGATATGAATTGCACCTGATAAAGAGGCCGATGTACCAGCAATCACATGGAAATAATCAACTGAACCAGCCTTATCGAGCATTCGACAGACTTCCAGCACTTCCGCAACATCAATAGCTTCGACGTCTTTTTCCTCCCCGCTGATCCTTACAC
>JBJTDR010000105.1:0-4982 GCA_046092445.1 Hyphomicrobiales bacterium
CGATCGACCGTTTGAAGGGGGAGGAAACCTTCAACGTATTCCGTAATCTGCATGGCGGGCTGATTGCGAACATTGCGGGGCAGTATGAGAAGTCGGAGCTGATGCTCGCGCAGGCGTACACGGCAGGCAGCAACACGCTGAGGGTGACAGATCTCTACGGACGTTATCTGGCGCAGCGTGGCAACCGCGCGCAGGCGCAACAGGTCTATGCCGATTTCAGGAAATTGATGCCGCGTCATCCGCTCATTCTCGACCGCATCAAGGCGCTTGACGACGGCAAAGCGCTCGAACCGCCTGTGGACACGGCGGCGTCGGGTGCGGCGGAGGTGCTTTACAGTCTGGGCGCGTCGGGTGACGGCGCGGGCGACGAGCTGGCATCGTTGATCTATCTGAGGCTGTCGCTCTGGCTTGAACCGACCAATGCAATGGCAATCATGATGCTTGCAGAGGTCTATGAGCGCATGGGGCAGTTGATATCGGCGAACGAGGTCTACGATCTGGTGCCGATCAATTCGTCATTCCGCCATAACTCGGAACTGCAGGTCGCGCTCAATCTGGAACAGCTTGGCCGCGCCGATGAGTCGATCAGGCAACTGAACAGCCTTATCAGTCATGCGCGCGGCTTGGACGCGTATTCTGCGCTTGGGAATGTGTACCGCTCGCGGAAGGAGTTTGAGGCGGCAGGCAAGGCGTATTCGGAAGCAATTGCCATGATCGGACAGGCGGACTCGAGCCATTGGAGTCTGTTTTATGCGCGCGGCATCAGCTATGAACGCATCAAGCAATGGCCGAAGGCAGAGGCCGATTTCCGGAAGGCACTGGAGCTGTGGCCGGATCAGCCCCTCGTGCTGAATTATCTCGGCTATTCGTGGATTGATCAGGGGATCAACCTTGAAGATGGCCTCAGAATGCTCAAGCGGGCCGTCGAGTTGCGGCCGAAGGACGGGTATATTGTCGACAGTGTCGGCTGGGCCTATTACCGGCTCGGGAAGTATGAGGAAGCCCTGGAGTATCTGGAATCGGCGGTGGCGCTGAAGCCGTCCGATCCGGTGATCAACGATCATCTGGGGGATGTGTATTGGCGGTTGGGGCGGAAGCTGGAGGCGGGGTTCCAGTGGAACCATGCGCGCGATCTGAAGCCGGAACCGGAGGATTTGCAAAAAATTCTCGACAAGATCGAAAAGGGACTCCCCGACGATACGACGTCGGCGAGCGGCGGCTGAGCAGCTGATGGTGTGGGTCGGGACGGCGCGGGCGCCTGCAAAGATCAATCTGACATTGCATATCGAGAGCCGCCGGATGGATGGCTATCATGAGCTCGCGAGCCTTGTGGCGTTTGCAGGGATCGGGGATCAAGTCTCGCTGACGGAAAGTGCGGAGTTGTCGCTGATTGTTTCCGGCCCGCGCGCGGCGGAGGCGGGGCCTGTCGAGCATAATCACGTCTTGCGGGTGGCGCGGGCGTTGCAGGCGGCGCGGCCGGGGCTGAAAACGGGGGTGTTTCATCTGGTGAAGCGGTTGCCGGTGGCGGCGGGTCTGGGCGGCGGATCGGCAGATGCGGCGGCAGCACTCCGGTTGCTGGCGCGGCTGAATGGCCTGTCGATGGACGAGCCGATTCTGCAGGAGGTGGCGCTGGCGACGGGCGCGGATGTGCCGGTATGTCTCGACCGGCGGGCGCGGATGATGCGCGGGATCGGCGAGAGGCTGGATGTACCGCTGAAATTTCCGAGGCTTCACGCGGTGCTGGTAAACCCGGGCAAGGCGGCGTCGACGCCGGCGGTTTTTGCCGCGATCGGGCTTGAGGCGGGAGAGCGTGTCAAGGCGCGGCAACATTCCCAACCGGCGGAAGACATGTCCCGCGCGGCGGTGTTGGCGCTGCTGAACGAGGGACGCAACGATATGCAGCAGGCGGCAATCGAGCTGGTTCCCGAGATCGGGGATGCGATTGACGCACTGAGCGGGCATCGCGAGTGCCGGTTGATCCGCATGACGGGTTCGGGCGCGACGGTGTTCGGCGTGTTCGATGATTGCGTGGCGGCGGCGGATGCGGCGCGGCGGATCAGGGCGGCGCAACCGGAGTGGTGGGTGAAGCCGACAGTGATCGGGTGATCCCTTGACCCGTTCAAGGCGCGCTTCTACGGTGCGGCGCGACAAATGACAGAAGAGCGGACGAGACGATGCAAAATACTGGTTCCAACGGCCTCGTGCCGACCCGTTCATTCCAAGACCTGATCCTGACCTTGCACCAGTTCTGGGCGGCGCAGGGATGCGTGATTTTGCAACCGTACGACATGGAAGTTGGCGCGGGCACGTTTCATCCGGCGACGACACTGCGCGCGCTCGGGCCGAAACACTGGAAAGCAGCCTATGTGCAGCCATCGCGGCGGCCGAAAGACGGGCGCTATGGCGAAAACCCGAACCGGCTGCAGCATTATTACCAATATCAGGTGATCATGAAACCATCGCCGCCGGATTTGCAGGATCTGTATCTCCGATCGCTCTATGCGATCTGGATCGATCCGAAGGTTCATGATATCAGGTTTGTCGAGGATGACTGGGAGAGCCCGACGCTGGGCGCGTGGGGGCTGGGCTGGGAGTGCTGGTGCGACGGAATGGAGGTGAGCCAGTTCACCTATTTCCAGCAGGTCGCAGGCTTTGAATGCGCGCCGGTGGCAGGCGAGTTGACGTACGGGCTCGAACGCCTGGCCATGTATGTGCAGGGCGTCGAAAATGTCTATGATCTGAATTTCAACGGCGGCGAAGGCGATGACAAGATCAGCTATGGCGATGTTTTTCTGCAAGCCGAGCAGGAATATTCGCGGCATAATTTCGAAGCGGCGAATACGGATGTGCTGGCGCAGCATTTCAAGGATGCGGAAGCCGAGTGCAAGGCGTTGCTCGCGTTCGGGGATCGCGGCGAGGGGCGGCATTTGATGGCGCTGCCTGCCTATGACCAGTGCATCAAGGCGAGCCATTTGTTTAATCTGCTCGATGCCCGCGGCGTGATCTCGGTGACGGAACGCCAGAGCTATATTTTCCGGGTACGCGAACTCGCCAAGGCGTGCGGGGATGCGTGGCTGCATACGGAAGGTGGAGGGGCTTAATGGCGGCTAGCCAAAATTTTAATACGTCAAATAAATCTTTCCGCCAAATGTTCGGCAATGGCTTAAGCTATAAAGTGCCGATGTTCCAACGCGATTACAGTTGGGAAGATGATCAATGGGATGATTTATGGAATGACATCGTACTAACTGCGGCAACACGAGAAAATGACGTTCATTATATGGGCTATTTGGTACTTTCGAGCACGGATAGCCGTGTGTTTAGTGTTATTGATGGGCAACAGCGTCTCACAACGCTAACCCTCTTGATCCTTGCCGTTCTCAAATATCTCGACGAACTTGCGGAGAACGGGATTGACCCAGAGGCAAACAGGCAGCGGTCAACTCAACTTCGATCAAGCTATATTGGCTATCTCGATCCCGTAACCCTCATTACCCAATCGAAATTGTCGCTTAACCGTGCAAATGACGCTTATTTTCAGACCTATATTGTTCCGCTGCAACCACTACCAAAACAAAATTTGAAATTCTCAGAAAAATTGTTAAAAAATGCCTTTGAATGGTTTTATGGCAGAATAATTGACCAGTTCAGTAAAGCCAAAAGCGGTAAAGAGATAGCGCAATTTATCGAAAATGTTGTTGACCGCCTTTTCTTCACGGTCATAGAAGTTAATGATGAGCTAGATGCTTTTTCAGTATTCGAGACGCTCAATTCTCGCGGCGTAAAACTTGCTCCCATCGATTTACTAAAAAACTATCTTTTTTCGGTTGTAAACAAGTCACCTTCGTCGTCGCACGAACTAGAGACGCGGCGGCTCGAAGAGCAATGGCATAAGATTGTCGACACGATCGGCGATGCTAATTTAACCGATTTTCTCCGCGTCCATTGGAACAGCAAAAATACACGGGTAAGAGAGTCCGGGCTTTTTAAAGCGGTTCGACAGGTGATCGACGATCGCGGCAAAGTCTTCGATCTAGTAAGAAATCTTGATGCCGATTCAGCGGTTTTTGCCGCATTCATCGACCCGGAAAATGAGCTTTGGTCGGCCGAACAGCGTCAATATATTCGTACGTTACTGCTCTTCAAGGTGAAGCAGCCGCTTTCGCTTTTGTTGGCCGCACGTCGTACTTTAAATGATGCAGATTTTACGAAGGTGCTCCGCGCCTGCGTTATCATATCATTTCGATATAACATTATTTTTAGCGGTGCCACCGGAGACCAGGAAACAATTTACAATAATCTTGCGAAAGACATTACCCTTGGCAATGTGTTAACAATTCAAGATGTTATGAGTAGGTTGCGACTTATTTACAAAACTGACACTGAATTTAAAGCTGCTTTTTCGGTTAAATCATTTCCTAACAATTCATCGAAAGTAGCCATTTATATTCTCACTGAACTTGAAAAAAAACAGGGTATTGCTTTCGATACAAATTCATCAAAATATGATCTAGAACATATATTTCCGGTAAATCCCGCCGACGATTGGCCCGGATTTCCTTCTCCGGTCACTGACGATCCGCAGCTGAGATTAGGTAACCTTACCTTGATTGAGAAAACTCTCAATAAAAACGCGGGTAATAGATCATTTGATGAGAAGAAGCTGATTTATGCCCAAAGTCTGGTGCCTAGTACACAGAAAATCGGAACTGAATATGATTCCTGGAGCAAATCCGAAATAAACGACCGACAAGATCGCATGGCGAGGGAGGCGACATCAATTTGGCGTTTATCCGAATTTGATTAGTTAGAATCGACAATATCCTTTTAAGCCGTTAGCCAAGAATTCGTGATTAATCTAAAGGAACCTGAAACATGACAGCTCCCCATATTGCAGGCAAGGCACCGCTTCCCGTCGAGGTGAAGGCTGGTGAGACCTATTATTGGTGCTCGTGTGGCCAATCGAAGAACCAGCCTTTCTG
>JBJTDR010000106.1:0-69494 GCA_046092445.1 Hyphomicrobiales bacterium
GGCAACCGCCAAACCCGCATCACCTTCAGCAAGGATCGCAACAATCTGGCTCTCCGAATATTTCGACTTCCTCATCCCGTTTCCACTTAAAACCGAACAGGAAACTCTACTTTCAACCTGTTCTAAAAAAAGAGAAGTCTATGGTTTGCCACAAGCATCAATATGATTGAAAATGGCCGTCTTGAAATGGCCCATCAGACTGCAGCCCAGTTTTTTGGACGGACTGCCTATGAGGAGGAGTTTGGCGGGTTTGCTCTTGACGAGTCAGAGGGCGAACGCATTGCGGGACAGGGTAAAAATCGTTGCGAACATCGTTTTTCTTGCCAATCATGGCGTTATGGTTGGCGGTCCGTCCGTGGCAGTATCCTTTGACGACCTCTATTTTCTAGAACGCGCATGCCGTCAACAAGTCTACGCGATGTCTACAGGACGGCCGTTGAAAATCATTCCCGACATGGAATGCCGACACACTGCTCGTCAATGGATGCAAGTACTCGAATTATAAGCGACAGAGCATTTCAAGGCTCTTAAGCGCACGATTGGTGCGTAACCAACCTGCAGCGTTCTGAAAAGATCGCCTCGGTCACACTCCGATTAATTACATCGTTGCGCCAACAACCCACGGCACAAATTCGGCGTCTCCATAACCCAGTTCTTCCGACTTTGATCGTTCTCCGGATGCCACTTCCAGAATCTTTGAGAAGATTTCCTTGCCTTTATCTTCAATCGAGACACCATCAAGAACGTCGCCGCAGTTGATATCCATATCCTCGGTCATCCGACGATACATTTCCGAGTTTGTAGCAAGCTTAATCGACGGTGTCGGCTTGCATCCATAGGCGGATCCTCGGCCAGTTGTGAAGCAAAGCATATTGGCGCCACCAGCAACTTGGCCGGTTGCCGAGACTGGATCGTAGCCGGGCGTATCCATAAATACGAAGCCTTTTGTATCAACCTTTTCGGCATATTCGAAGACGCCGGTCATTGTCGTAGTACCGCCCTTAGCGGCCGCACCAAGCGACTTTTCCAGAATAGTCGTTAGCCCGCCAAGCTTATTGCCCGGAGATGGATTATTATTCATCTCCATCTTGTTGCGCTTGGTATAATCTTCCCACCAATGAATACGTTGAACGAGTTTTTCACCAATCGCACGGGTCGCAGCACGGCGAGTCAAAAGATGCTCCGCGCCAAATATCTCGGGCGTTTCGGATAAAATTGCCGTTCCTCCATGGCGCACCAACTCGTCAACAGCTGCGCCGAGCGCAGGATTGGCAGTAATGCCCGAATAGCCGTCCGACCCGCCACATTGTAGAGCAAGCATGAGCTCGGAGGCTGGAACTGTCTCTCGCTTCGCCTTAGATGCAATCGGCAACATCGATTTAATTGCTTCCACACCCGCCGCAATTGTCTTTCGTGTCCCGCCGACTTCCTGAATGGTCATAGAATGGAAAGTCTCGCTTTCCGAAATATTGTAAGCCTCTTTCCAGCGACTGATCTGAAACCCTTCACATCCGAGACCCACCATAACGACGCCTGCGACGTTCGGGTTTGTCGCATATCCCCATTGGGTACGTTTCAGAATTTCATAACCCTCGCCTTTAACATCGAGCGCACATCCGCCGCCCTGCACGAGAGGAATTACGCCATCAATGTTCGGGAAGTCATTTAAGATACCGGAGCGATTGATTTCCTCAGCCATAAATCGCGCTGCCGTCGCCGAACAATTCACGGAAGTTAGAATTGCGATATAGTTCCGTGTGCCGACAGAACCATTTGCCCGACGAAAACCTTCAAAAGTAGCTTGCTCGTGTAACGGCAGTATCTCTTCCTTTCTTGCATCTTCCGCAAAGCGATAGTCTCGTTCAAATTCGTGAACGACGACATTTTGTTCATGAACCCAATCACCGGGAGCGATAGCTTTGCTCGCAAAACCAATAATCTGACCAAATTTTACGATCGGAGCTCTTTCTGCGATCGCGGCGATAGCCATTTTATGGCCGCGCGGGATACGAACGGTCGCTGTCGCACCAAAGGCTCCGGCACCAGCATCAATGGGATCAACTGCAGTCACAACATTATCGGAGGCGTTAAGTCGAAGCGTTCTCGGAGCATTTCCGATAGGGGCGTTCATGATTATCTCCGCTCATTTTGGTCAGATATATGCTCAATCCTGAGCGTGATTGCGAATCGATAACTCAATCGGTGGCATTCGCCAATAAGAACCGATCGGTCATTTTACTAAAAAAATGTTCGACATAGTGTCATCATAATTTGATTTACCCGAAAAACATGGCAAAGGTTTCACCTAACTTCAACATAGTTTGAGAAACAGCGCCATGCGCAAAATTGATCTTCAAACCCGAACTACCCTTCCTGCTGACGTAATACTTGGCGCTCTTGCAGGGCGGATATGGCGTCCTGACGTTAGCGGACCATCGGTCGTTGCGATCCGACCAGAGGGCGTTGTTGATATTTCTCGATCGTTCCCAACAATGCGCGATCTTTGCGAAGAGATCGACCCAGCATGTGCTCTCCGCGCTGCTTCGGGCGAAAATCTTGGCGACTTGGAGACTATTCTTGCGAATACATCTTCGGATCAACAAAATCCGGACAAACCATGGTTCATAGCTCCTAATGATCTGCAAGCTATCAAAGCGGCAGGAGTTACCTTTGCCGTTTCAATGCTTGAGCGTGTCATTGAAGAAAAGGCGCGTGGCGATTCTGCGGCGGCGGCAAAACTGAGAAGTGAAATTACATCGCTAATTGGCGATGATTTGTCGAAATTGAAGCCAGGTTCGCCGGAAGCGTTAAAATTGAAGGACGTCTTGATAAGTCAAAACGCCTGGAGCCAGTATCTTGAAGTCGGAATTGGCCCTGATGCAGAGATTTTCACGAAGGCACCGTCTATGGCTGCCGTTGGAACAGGTGCTGACGCGGGGATTCACCCGATATCGACTTGGAATAATCCCGAACCTGAAATCGTTCTTGTTGTTGCATCCTCAGGAAAAATTGTTGGTGGTACTTTAGGAAATGATGTAAATTTGCGCGATGTCGAAGGACGATCTGCGCTTTTACTTGGAAAAGCAAAAGATAATAATGCGTCAGCTTGCGTCGGGCCGTTTTTCCGCTTTTTTGACGCTACTTTTTCTCTCGATGACTTGCGCTCGGCAGTCGTTACTGTTCGTGTTGATGGCGAGGACGGGTTTTCTCTCGAAGGATCTTCTTCCATCACAAAGATCAGCCGCGACCTTGCGGATCTCGCCGGCCAAATGCTGAATAAACACCATCAATACCCCGATGGCGCCATACTATATACGGGAACAATGTATGCCCCCATCAAGGATCGTGATGCTCCCGGAAAAGGTTTCACCCACAAGGATGGTGATATTGTTACAGTATCAACACCGATGCTTGGCAGTCTTATTAACAGAATGAAAGCAACTGATGCTTGCCCGCCTTGGACGTTTGGTACTTCACATCTTATGCGAAATCTCGCGAAACGGGGTTTGATCTAGATTAATATTCGCGCATTGTCTTTCATACCGTAACTCTAAAAACAATAGATCAGGAAAATATAAAATGACCGAACTATACAAAAACTATATCAATGGTGAATGGGTCGAGGGCAATTCGGTTACTGTCAATATCAATCCATCCGATACAAACGATATTATTGGCAATTATACGCGAGCAACGAAAGCTCAAACCGAAGAAGCCATTACTTCGGCGAAATATGCGTTTGCCAGCTGGTCTAGAACAACTCCCCAAGAGCGTTATGAAATTTTAAAGAAAGCGTCAGACGAGATTTTAGCTCGTAAAGATGATCTCGGTCGTCTTCTTTCTCGTGAAGAAGGAAAAACGCTTCCAGAAGGTATTGGTGAAGCAACGCGTGCGGGGCAAATATTTGCTTTTTTCGCTGGCGAAGCTCTACGATTGAACGGCGAAATGGTTCCAAGTATTCGCCCGGGAGTTGGAATTGAAATAACTCGCGAGGCTGTCGGCGTTATTGGAATGATTACGCCTTGGAACTTTCCTATTGCTATTCCTGCTTGGAAAATTGCTCCCGCACTAGCTTATGGCAATACGATCGTCTTCAAGCCTGCGGATCTTGTTCCCGGTTGCGGATGGGCTTTGGTTGATATTTTGGCCCGTGCAGGCCTGCCCAAAGGGGTTCTAAACCTCGTTATGGGCCGTGGATCGGAAGTTGGCCAGACAATTCTCGACCATAAGGACGTCAACGCCATCACGTTTACGGGCTCGGTTGGTACGGGCCGTAAAGTGGCGGAAGCTGCCATTCGTTCGATGCCGATGAAGAAAATCCAGCTTGAAATGGGAGGCAAAAACCCGCTCATTGTTTTGGACGATGCCGACCTGAAAATCGCTGTAGAATCAGCGGTTAACGGTGCATTCTTTTCGACAGGACAGCGCTGTACGGCGTCGTCCCGTTTGATTGTTTCTGATGGAATCCATGACGCTTTCGTCGCGGCGCTCACGGACCGGCTGAAGGGATTGAGCGTTGATAATGCACTGAAGGCGGGAACCCATATTGGCCCTGTTGTTGATCAAAACCAGCTGGATCAGGATCTCTCCTATATCGGGATCGGTCAGAAGGAAGGTGCAAGACTTGTTTGGGGTGGTGAACTATTGAATCGTGAGACGCCTGGTTTTTACTTACAGCCTGCACTATTCACAGAGGTTTCGAACACGATGAGGATTGCCCGTGAAGAAATTTTCGGACCAGTTGGAGTAATCATTCGAGTTAAAGATTATGATGAAGCACTTTCTGTAGCAAATGATACAGAATTCGGGTTGTCAGCTGGCATCTGCACGACAAGCCTCAAATATGCTTCGCATTTCAAGAGAAACTCGGAAGCGGGAATGGTTATGGTCAATCTTCCGACGGCGGGCGTAGATTATCATGTGCCGTTTGGTGGTAGAAAAGGGTCTAGCTATGGATCCCGCGAGCAAGGTACTTATGCTAAGGAATTTTTTACTACGGTTAAGACAGCATATACATTTACTGGATAATATGGTGTACTTACAGATACAGTGATCTGTGGAGTGAATATTTGTCGTATTTTGACCTTTTCCGGGGTGAAATACGGTCCAACGTTGGACCAAGTTTTTCCGGCGTTGGAGTTAATTCTTGTTTTGACTCAACAGCACGTTTTCGGCATTGGACGGAACAACGAGGGTTTTTCCGTCCAATGCTATTGGTAACGAATCTGGTCGACGCTCACGGGCAGCTGACAGGGATCGAAACAGCAACACTTTGCCAAGTGCCAACCTTGAGCGCTTAACTCCGGATGAAGCCGAGAATGTCTTTGACGGAGTCCATCGTCCTGCGCGCCAGCATCTCGGCGCGTGCCGAGCCGTCCGCGAGGATCGCATCAATCGACGCAGGGTCCGACTGAAGCCGTTTCATCTCGGAACCGATCGGGCCGAGCTTCGAGACGGACAAATCGACCAGAGCCGCTTTGAAGGTTGAAAACTGTCCCCCGCCGAAATCACGCAGCACGCTCTCCTTGTCGATGTCGGACAGGGCGGCAAAGATGCCGACCAGATTATCCGCCTCGGGGCGACCTTCCAGCCCCGCCTCTTCAGAGGGCAAGGGTTCAGGGTCTGTTTTGGCCCGGCGGATCTTCTGGGCCACGGTATCGGCGTCGTCCGTCAGGTTGATCCGGGAATTATCGGATGGGTCGGACTTCGACATCTTCTTTGTGCCGTCGCGCAGGCTCATGACCCGTGTTGCCGGGCCTTGAATGAGAGGCTCCGGTAGCGGGAAGAAGGCGTCCCCAAAGCCATGATAGGCGATGGAGTCGACGAAATCATTGTTGAACTTCTGAGCAATATCCCGCGAAAGTTCGAGATGCTGCTTCTGATCTTCGCCGACGGGAACATGGGTTGCGCGGTAGACAAGAATATCGGCAGCCATCAAGGCGGGATATGCGTAGAGGCCGACGGATGCGTTTTCGCGGTCCTTGCCAGCTTTTTCCTTGAATTGCGTCATCCGGTTGAGCCAGCCGAGGCGTGCCGTGCAATTGAAAATCCAGGCCAATTCCGCGTGTTGGGGAACCTGACTCTGGTTGAAGATGATGTGCTTCTTCGGGTCGATGCCGCAGGCGATGAAAGCGGCGGTCACTTCACGAATGTTTGCCGTAAGCGCTTTTGGATCTTGCGGGACCGTGATGGCGTGCAGATCCACGACACAATAAATGCAGTCGTGGCTTTCCTGAAGCGCCACGAATTTCGTGATTGCGCCCAGATAATTACCGAGATGCAGATTTCCGGTCGGCTGAACGCCGGAAAACACCAATTCCTTGAAACTCGCCATCGACCCAATCTCCCGCCAGTCGGCGCGTTATGACAATCGTTTATCGGGCTTGCAAGCCTGTTCATTGCACCGGTGGCTCAAAGAATAAACCGGCTCAAATCCGCATTCTTTGCCAGATCACCGACGCTTTTCCGAACATACTCACCGTCGATTTCGAGCGTTTCACCATCCCGGTCGGGCGCGGTGAAGGATACGTCATCGAGAATGCGCTCCATGACGGTTTGAAGGCGCCGCGCACCGATATTTTCAACGGTCGAGTTCACCTTGACGGCTACTTTTGCGATCTCGTCTATTGCATCCGGCTTGAAGACAAGGGTCACGCCTTCGGTTGCCATAAGGGCAACTGACTGCTTGACAAGACTGGCCTCGGTTTCTGTCAAAATCCGGCGGAAGTCCTCTTCCTTCAGTGGAGACAGTTCGACACGGATCGGCAGACGACCCTGAAGCTCGGGTAGCAAATCGGAGGGTTTCGAAACGTGGAAAGCACCCGAGGCGATGAAAAGGATATGGTCGGTTTTTACCGCACCGTGCTTGGTAGAGACCGACGTTCCCTCAATCAGGGGAAGAAGGTCACGCTGGACACCTTCACGCGAAACATCCGCTCCGCCGCGATTTTCGCGACCGCAAATCTTGTCAATTTCGTCAAGAAACACGATGCCATTATTCTCGACTTCATGAATGGCCTCGTCGACAATCTGTTCCTGATCGAAAAGCTTGTCACTTTCCTCGGTCACAAGAGGACCATAAGCGTCCTTTACGAGAGTTTTTTTCGTTTTAGTGCGTTGACCCATCGCCTTGCCGAAGATGTCCCCGAGATTGACGGCCCCAATGGCACCCGACATTCCGGGCAATTCGAACATCGGAATTCCCGGTGAAGTTGCAGCGACCTCGATTTCAATTTCCTTGTCGGCCAATTCGCCGGCGCGGAGTTTCTTGCGAAAGGAGTCGCGGGTGACGGCACTCGCCGAAGGGCCAACGAGGGCATCCAGTACGCGCTCTTCAGCCGAGAGTTCGGCACGGGCTTTCACCTCCTTACGCTTTGAGTCCTTGACCAGCGCAATGCCGATCTCCAAGAGATCGCGGATAATCTGCTCGACGTCACGCCCGACATAACCGACTTCCGTGAATTTGGTGGCCTCGACCTTGAGAAACGGTGCGCCAGCCAACCGCGCCAAGCGGCGGGAAATTTCCGTCTTGCCGCACCCTGTGGGGCCGATCATGAGAATGTTTTTCGGTAAAACCTCCTCGCGCATCGCGCCTTCGAGACGGAGCCGTCTCCACCGGTTGCGCAAGGCTATGGCAACGGCACGCTTCGCATCATGTTGACCGACAATATGGCGATCAAGCTCGGAAACGATTTCACGCGGGGAAAAATTGGTCATTCAGGGCCTCGCTCGTCCACATCCAGCGATTCAATCGTGAGAGAATGGTTCGTATACACACAGATATCCGCGGCAATACCCAAACTTTTGCGAACAATCGCTTCGGCATCCAAATTCATATCGACCAGAGCGCGCGCGGCTGCCAAGGCATAACCCCCGCCCGAACCAATTCCCATCACGTCGCCCTCCGGCTCCAGAACGTCGCCAGTGCCTGATAAAATCAACCCGGATGACCGATCTGCAACCAGCATCATTGCCTCAAGACGGCGCAGATAGCGATCGGTCCGCCAGTCTTTCGCCAATTCGACGCAAGCGCGCATCAATTGACCGGGATATTGTTCAAGTTTCGATTCAAGCCGCTCAAACAGTGTGAAAGCATCGGCGGTGGCGCCTGCAAAGCCGGAAATGACTTCGCCCTTGCCCAGCCTGCGTACTTTCCGGGCATTCGACTTCATTACGGTCTGGCCGAGGCTGACCTGTCCATCACCGCCAATCACGACCCGATTGCCCTTCCGAACCATCAGGATCGTCGTCGCGCGCCATCTCTTCTCGTCATCGCTCATGTCGGCGTCCAAATTCTCTTTCGCTTCAGATATGTTTTTGATCAGACCTAAAACAGATGTTTGTCAATGCGGGCAAAGAGAAACTTTGCAACAAAATTGCTTTGTCGACGATCCGTTGTGGCGCAACGGGCCTGATATTGCTAGAAGGCATCCGGACTTCACGGATAGCGTGCAAAATTCGTAGCGGGAACAGGTCTTATGCGGTCGGCTTCAGTAAAACGCGAAACAGCAGAAACACAAGTCACACTCAGCCTCACTCTGGAAGGACAGGGAACCGGCACAATCGCGAGCGGGATCGGGTTTCTCGACCATATGCTGACGCTGTTTTCACGACATTCTTTGTTCGATCTCGATGTGGCGTGCACCGGCGATCTGCAAGTCGACCAGCATCACTCTGTCGAAGATATCGGTATTGCGCTCGGAAAGGCGTTCAAACAGGCAATCGGCGACAAAAAGGGCATTTTCCGATATTCGGATACCCTATTGCCGATGGACGAGACGCTGACGCGGGTGGCTGTGGATGTTTCAGGGCGACCTTTTCTCGTGTTCAAGACCGTGTTTCCACGCGAAAAAATCGGTGATTTTGATACGGAACTTGTTAGGGAATGGTTTCAGGCATTTGCCATCAATGCCGGCATTACGCTTCATGTCGAAACACTCTACGGCGAGAATGCGCACCATATTGCGGAAAGCTGCTTCAAGGGGCTGGCCCGCGCGCTTCGTCAGGCCGTCTCGATCGACCCGCGTGAGCAGGGCCGTATTCCGTCCACCAAAGGCGCTCTCTGAGCGGAACCCCCATGGCACTTTATTCGGTCTATCTCCCCAGCAGCCGACAAATGACGACGCAGGAGATCATGGGTCGTGCGATTTTCATCAAGGATCGTTTCTCCTGGGGGGCGTTTTTGATTCCGCCGCTGTGGCTCGGCTACAAGCGGATTTGGCGATGGCTTCTGGTTTACGCGCTTCTTGAAGGTCTTTTGATTGCAGGCGCATCAAATATTGCACTCAACCCAGCCCTGACCGGCACGATAAGTGTTCTTATTGCCATTTTCGTCGGAATTTGCGGTCGAGAATGGTGGGGCGCAGCGCTCGAACGGCGCGGATTTGAATTTTCCGGTATTGTACATGGTGAAACGCCCGAGGACGCGGAGAGGCGTTTTTATGATCATTATCGCACGGCACGGCCACGCAATCTCGTTGTGCAGCCTTTCAGCGCATCTTCGTCCCAATCGACGCGGGAGCCGGGGGTGATCGGTCTATTTCCGGATGTCAGGGGCTTCCGGTGAAGGTTGCGATTATCGATTACGGCTCGGGCAATCTCCACTCGGCCCGGAAGGCCTTCGAACGTTCAGCGCGCGAAGCGGGGCTCACGGCCACTATTTCACTGACGTCCGATCCGGATCTGATCCGGAAGGCTGACCGGATCGTTCTGCCCGGAGTCGGGGCTTTTGCGGATTGTCGCGCCGGACTCGCAGCAATTGATGGCCTTATCGAGGTCTTGAACGAGCGTGTCATTGGCAAAGCAACGCCATTTCTCGGAATTTGTGTTGGCATGCAATTATTAGCCAGCAATGGACTCGAACATGTCACAATAGCGGGTCTGGACTGGATCAACGGTGACGTCCAGCGCATCAAACCGAATGATCCGGCGTTGAAAATTCCGCATATGGGATGGAATACGCTCGATATCAGGCAAGACCATGCCTTGATGGAGGGTATTCCGACGGGCGCGAACGGCTTGCACGCCTATTTCGTCCACTCATATCATTTTTCGGTGAAAGACCGTGACGCTTTGGTGGCGGAAACGAGTTATGGCGGACCGATTACGGCGATTGTCGCGCAGGACAATATTGCCGGCAGCCAGTTTCATCCCGAAAAGAGCCAGAAGCTCGGGCTGGCGTTCATTGCAAACTTTCTCAGGTGGAAGCCATGATCCTTTTTCCGGCAATCGACCTGAAGGAAGGCCGCTGTGTCCGTCTGATCCAGGGGGATATGGAGCAGGCAACCGTTTTCAATGATGATCCGGCGGATCAGGCGTTGCAATTCGAGCAAATAGGGTTCCCCTGGTTGCATATTGTCGATCTCGATGGCGCCTTTGCGGGAAAGCCGATGAACGCGACAGCGGTCGACGGGATTATTGCGGCGACAAAAAATCCAACCCAGCTCGGCGGTGGTATTCGCGACATGAAAACGGTTGCGGGTTGGCTTGAAAAAGGTGTTACCCGCGTGATTATCGGGACAGCGGCAGTGCGGGACCCCGATTTTGTGCGGGAAGCGGCGCGGACTTTTCCGGGGCGGATCGCGGTGGGCATTGATGCGCGTGACGGGTTGGTGGCGGTTGACGGGTGGGCGCGGTTCTCCGACACAACGGCGGAAGACCTCGGCCTCCGGTTTCAGGATGCGGGTGTTTCGGCGATTATTTACACCGATATTGCGCGGGACGGGTTGCTGAAGGGGCTCAATATAGCATCGACCTTGGCGCTTGCGGGAGCGCTTTCGATCCCCGTGATTGCATCTGGCGGATTGGCGTCGATTGAGGACGTAAAACGGTTGCTTGAGCCGGATTGTGCGGTTCTCGAGGGAGCGATCTCGGGCCGGGCGCTGTATGATGGCCGTCTCGACCCCGCAGAAGCCTTGGCACTGATTGAGGCGGCGCGGGCAAAGGGGGCGGTTCATGCTTAAAGCGCGTGTGATCCCGTGCCTCGATGTCAAGGACGGGCGGGTTGTCAAAGGGGTGCAGTTCGTCAATCTGGTTGATGCGGGCGACCCGGTGGAAGCGGCGATTGCGTATGATGCGGCGGGTGCGGACGAATTGTGCTTTCTCGACATAACGGCCAGCCATGAGGATCGCGGTATCTTGCTGGATGTTGTGCGCCGGACGGCAGAGGCGTGTTTCATGCCGCTCACCGTGGGGGGTGGCGTGCGCACGGTGGAAGATATCAGGGCGTTGCTATTGGCTGGAGCCGACAAGGTTTCAATCATGACGGCTGCGGTGCAGGACCGGGATTTTGTGCGGCGGGCGGCGGAGAAATTCGGCACGCAATGTGTTGTGGTAGCGGTTGATGCCAAGAAAGTATCCGTGGCGGGGGAGCCCGACCGCTGGGAAGTATTCACCCATGGCGGACGGCGCGCGACCGGGCTTGATGCGTGTACCTATGCGCGGGACGTCGCGGAATTGGGAGCAGGCGAGATTTTGCTGACATCGATGGATCGTGACGGGACGAAAATCGGGTATGACATCGCGTTGACGCGGGCGATTGCGGATTCGGTTTCTGTGCCGGTCATCGCTTCAGGGGGCGTCGGGACGCTTGAACATTTGGTCGCCGGGATCAAGGAGGGGCATGCAAGTGCTGTTCTGGCGGCGTCGATCTTCCATTTTGGCGAATTCACGATTGGCGAGGCAAAGGCGAAAATGCGTGATGCCGGACTGCCGATGAGGATCGAAACATGACAGCATTTTCTCTGATAGACCTTGAAGAACTGATTGCGGCGCGGGCATCGGCGTCAGTGGAACACTCCTATACGGCGAAATTGCTGGCGCGCGGGCGCTCGTATTCCGCGCGAAAAATGGGCGAAGAGGCGGTTGAAACGGTGATCGCAGCGATCGAGGGCGACGCGGAAGCGATCAGGAATGAGGCGGCGGATCTGCTTTTTCATCTCCTGGTTGTGTTGAAGGCGTCGAATGTACCGCTCGACGAGGTGATGGCCGAGTTGGCGCGGCGGACGGCGCAGTCGGGACTTGAGGAAAAGGCGGCGCGGCCGCAAGACTGACGCACGGCCCAAGAGCACAGCGAGACTTTCGATGATTTTTGACGGACGGACGAGCGGATTCGAAAATGATCTCTCACCTTACCGGATTTTTTCGCGTTCGGAATGGGCAGCGTTGCGTGCGGATACGCCGATGACGCTGACCGGCGATGATCTCGTGAAGCTGCAATCGCTGAATGACCCGATTTCGCTCGAGGAAGTTGTGGCGATTTATCTGCCGCTGTCGCGTCTGTTATCGCTGTATGTTGCGGCAACGCAGGGATTGTTCAAGGCGACGCAGCGGTTTCTGCTCGCGGAGCCGGATGGCAAAGTGCCCTATGTGATCGGGCTGGCGGGCTCGGTGAGCGCGGGAAAATCGACATCTGCCCGCGTTCTCAAGGCGCTGCTCTCGCGCTGGCCGAATACGCCGAAAGTTGAGCTCGTCACGACGGACGGGTTTCTGCTCGCGAATGCGGAGCTGGAGGCGCAGGGGTTGATGAGCCGCAAGGGGTTCCCCGAAAGCTATGACACGATGGCGCTGATCCGGTTTTTGTCGGATGTGAAGGCGGGGAAGCGGCACGTCGAAGCGCCGGTTTATTCGCATCTCGTGTATGATGTCGTGCCCGGAGAGCATATCGAGATTGACCGACCCGATATTCTGATTGTCGAAGGTTTGAATGTGCTTCTGCCAAGTCATCAGCCCAAGACGGCGAATCCACTTCCGTTTGTGTCGGATTTTTTCGACTTTTCGATCTACCTCGATGCCGATGAGGATGATCTGGAAGATTGGTATGTGAGCCGTTTCATGCGGTTGCGGGAAACGGCGTTCCGCGACCCATTATCCTATTTCCGGAAATATGCTGATATTTCAGACCGGGAGGCGACCGAGATTGCGCTGTCGCTCTGGAACGGGATCAATCGGCCCAATCTTGAAGAGAATATCCTGCCGACGCGTGCGCGCGCCGACCTTGTTCTCACGAAGGGCGGCAATCACCAGATCAAACAGGTTGCGCTGAGAAAGCTTTAAGCACGCGAGGCGAGCCCGGAAATCATGATTCCGCTTTGCCGGACGTGCTCTGACAGGGATGTTTCAGGGCGGGCGCCGATATGCTGGATGATTTCAGCTGCTGCCAGACTGCCGAGGCGAGCGCAAGTTTCATGATCGATCCCGCGAGCGAGGCCGAACAGGAAGCCGGCAGCGTAAAGGTCGCCCGCGCCCGTCGTATCCACGAGTTTCTCGATGCCCGCTGCCGGAACGGCCTTGATCGTATCGGAAGTGACGACGAGCGAGCCCTGTTCGGAACGGGTAACGACTCCGAGCGCGCCCTCTTCTCTCAAGGCGGCGACCGCTGTGTCAAAGTCCGACGTTGCATACAGGCTTTTCAGCTCGTGCTCATTGGCGAACAGGATATCAACCTGCCGCGTGCGGAGAAGATCGCGAAACTCATCGCGATAACGATCGACGCAAAAACTGTCCGAAAGCGTGATAGCGACGCGGCGCCCATTCCGGTGGGCCAAGGCAGCGGCCTTCCGAAAGGCGATCTTTGCCTCAGCGGGATCCCACAAATACCCCTCCAGATAGGTGATACCGGCAGAGGCGACCGTGTCGGCGTCAATATCATCGGGCCCGAGGCCCTGACAGGCACCGAGAAACGTATTCATAGTCCGTTCGCCATCGGGTGTCACCAGAATGAAGCTACGGGCGGTCGCGGGACCTTCCAGCGACTGCGGTGTGTCGAAGGCCACGCCGATGGCCCGGATATCGTGCGCAAAAAGCGCACCGACCGAGTCTTGCCGGATTTTGCCGATGAATGCCGCTGTTCCACCCAACGAGACAACACCGGCAACGGTATTACTGGCGGAGCCGCCGGAAATGATCGTGGCCGGGCCCATCGCTTGATAAAGTCGCTCGGCTTCGGGCTCGTCGATCAACCGCATTGATCCTTTGACAAGGTTGTTCGAGATGAGGAAGTCTTCTTCCGTACGGGTGATCACATCAACGATGGCGTTTCCGATACCCAAAACATCATAGCGCGCGCTTTTCATGCTGTTTCTTCCGGTTTACGAATCTGATGATGCTCTGACAGCGCCAACAGGAAGCGTCAAGACCGCGTTCGTTTACGGGCCAATTCGAGCAACGTGACGTGTGCCTCCAGTTCTGCCTCCGAGAGTTCTGCAATCGAGCGGGAGAGCAAGTTGGCGAGCAGGGTAGCTTTTTGCGAGAGGCCGGCTGTTTCAACGACGATGCGGGGGTCGGAGAGATCGGCAAGTCGCTGCAGTTCATCCGCCTCATCCCAGATAATGTTGAAATAATGGATCACCCGCTGGACAAAACTCCAATTCGGCTTGCTACGTCGACCATGTTCAAGGGCTGACAGATATGTTGCCGAAACGCCGAGGTCGGCGGCCATATCCTTCAACAAAATGCCGCGCTCTTCCCGCAAAGCACGAAGTCGTTCGCCGAAGGGGGTCATACGATACTCCGGTCGCCATTCTGTTTCCGGATTCGAACATAAAAAGCGCCAGAGCCGCCGTGATGGCGACTGGCTTCCTCAAATCCGATAATCGCCGGTCTCAAATCGGGCATTCGCAGCCATAGCGGCAAATTCCTTCGCAAGACGCCGCGCTGATCATGATCAACCATATTGCCCTTACCAGTGACGACCAAAACAATTTTCAAACCGTCACGCCGCGCCCTCACGATAAAGCTGCGCAATGTTTCGTAGGCCTCGGCTTGCCGCATCCCGTGAAGGTCGATCGTCGCGTCAACAGAACCGGATCCTCGCGAGAGATTGCGCCGCAATTTCCGCTCCAACGGAGCGAGTGGAGGCTGAGCTCCCTTCTTTGCGATAGCGAGTGATGGAAGCAAAGGAGGGGCCGACTTTTCCAAAGAACGCGCCTTTGCGGGTTCGGCTGGATTCATTTTTTCGGCCAATCGGACGGCCGGCTTTTGATCGGCCGCCATACTTGCACTGCTATCGACCGGACGTGCTGCAATCGGTTTTATTTTACGAACCACCGTCGACCACAGACGAGCCTCTTCCGCCGTCAACACGCGCCTCCGCCTCCCCGTTCCGCTACTCACGATACCCTCGGTAACAGCACAAAGAAATCACCTCTATGGCGGATCAATCCCGCCCTATGACCGGCCTCGTCACCGGAACCGAAAAACAAATCGGCCCGTGCAGGCCCCAGAATAGCGGATCCGGTATCCTGCGCGATCATCAATCGCTCAAATGCGCGAATATTTCCATCAATATCCGGTAATTTCGCCCGAATGAAAAAGGGCAGTCCGTAACACCACACCAAACGATCAATCGCGATAGACCGGTGGGCACAAAGCGATGTCGAGGCCGCACCAATGGGGCCCGCGCCGGCGTTGTCGCATGGTGCCACATCGAAGAAAATATAGGATTTGTTCAGGCGCATAATCCGGCGAGCATGATCAGGATTGCTTTTCAGCCATGCCTTGAACCGCTCCAGCGTCAGATCAGCAAGTTCGATATGGCCCTCGGCGACGACCACCTTGCCGATTGTGGTATAGGGGTGGCCGTTCCTGCCCGCATAAGTAAGACGCATCGAACGGCCATCGGGCAAGCGAATCCTTGCCGAGCCCTGGATCTGTGCAAAGAAAAGCTCGACAGGATCGGGCAGATAGAGAACTTCAAGCTGCCTTCCAGCCAAAGCGCCATCCTCGATTTCGGCGCGGTCAAAATAGGGAGCGAGACCGTTTGCCATCTGCCGCGCGGCTGAAAGATCGGGATCCAGAGGTGGCGGTGGCGTCTCGTGGTGAAAAGAGACGAGATCATCGGGGCGTCTCAAGACGGGTGTCGGAAATTCCTTGCTTGGAAACAGCGACCCCTGGATTTCCGGTTCGTAATACCCTGTCAAAAAGCCCTGCCCCTCGCATGGCTTGACATGAAAAGGTTCAAAAAAAGTCTCAAAATAGAGTTTTACCGCATCGGCGCTGGACGGATCAACGATTCGAGCGGCGCGAAAGACCTCCAACAGACCGTCAAAAGGCGGTTGCGCCGGCCGTAGCGGTTTCAAGCCCGACAGTGCTGCTTCGGCAGTCTCCAGAAAACACGAGAAAGCCGCCACGTGATCATCCGCCTGCCAATTGTCGATTCCGCGGAACGAAATCCGCTCCAATTGAGCCGAAGCGGACATGTGCGCCATGGGTTTATTCCGTGATTATCCTGCCGCTTCGGTCGCGACCAATCTCCAGCTTGGATCCTTGCTCCCGACTTCGCGGGAAAACGTCCATATATCTGTGACGTCGGCGACTTTTTCACGCGAGCCTTCGATCACCGCCCCATCCCGATTTTTTGTGGCTGTGATCAGTTTGGAGACAAATTCGACAGAAATTGTCGCTGTTCTGCCTTTGAGATGAACATCCTGAATCGTGGCGGCATCCAAAGAAACAAAAGTTGTTTCAATGGTTTCACCTTTTTTCTCGCGATCGGCAATTGCAGAGACAAAGCTTTCGAAGACGTCACGGGAAAGAAGTGATTTCAGCATCTGCCGGTCGCCGGCAGCAAATCCGAGGACAATAGTCTCGTAGGCCATCTTCGCACCCTCAAGAAATGCATTCGCGTCAAAACCCCGTTCCGCATCGTTGAGCGCGTCCAGCGATGCGGCCAATGGAGTTCCTTTTTCAGCGATTCCTTTCCAGCGATCTTTCGACCCTGCCGGTTCGGAAATATCCTGCTCCGTGCCTCTGGAATGATCACTCAAGGAAATGACATTATCTTCCTGTTCCACCTTTCCCCCGGGATTTTTCATTTTTTTTGTCGGGATCTGCGGAGCATCTCGATCGGGGCGGGTTCCAAGAACATTGTAAAGCCGCCAGCCGACGAAGGCCGCGAGTATGATAAAAACGACAATCGAGAAATCCATACCGTCCTGCATGACTCCATCCTTACATCTCGGCCCGCGCAATCAACCTGATCGAATGCAATATGGTGCTGGTTTAAAGGAAAGAGAAGAGGTTAATCAAGAGGTGCGGCCGAGCTTGAGAAATTAAGTCGTTCATGATACCGCCTTCAAATCCTGCCAGACGATTTCATGATTCTCCCGCTACCTGTCTATCAGGCACAAGAATGGACAATTCCATGACAAATGAAGCGAACGGTATTCCCGCGTCCGAGATCAAGATACCGACGTTGAACGCAATCGCGCAGTACATCAAGGATCTGTCTTTCGAAAATCCTAATGCGCCGGCGTCTTTGTCGCCGCGCTCGGGACAGCCTGATATCGGTATCTCGGTGAACGTCAACGCAAGAAAACTCTCCGATACCGACTTCGAAATTGACCTCGTTCTGAATGGCAAAAGCGGCGTCGCGCCTGATATCATGTTCAGCTTCGATCTGGTATATTCAGGCATTTTCAGGGTTCAGAACGTTCCGGCCGACGCGCTACAGGCGATCGTGATGATCGAATGCCCGCGCCTGTTATTCCCTTTTGCCCGTCAGATCATTGCCGATGCAGTTCGGAATGGCGGATTTCCGCCACTTTTCATCGATCCGATCGATTTTGCCGGGCTTTACCGCCAGAGAATTGCCCAGCTTCAGGCGGAAGGTAACGAAACGGAAAACGCCTGAGACCAATCAGGAAGTGCTGACGCCACTTTTGATGTATTTCTGCCAGATGCTCTCTGCACCGAGTTCGGCGACAAATACCGCGTGGGATTTCTGCTCCGCATCCGTCAGACGAGATGGCAGCTCAGCGGCTCTTTTTCGTGTTTTTCCGTCATTCTGATTCGGGACCATGACGCGGTCAACGTCTGACATGTTCTCGACGAGGCTGAGTGTCGTTTGACGTCCACCGAGAAGTTCGCTGTAAACTTCTGCCAGCAACTCGGCATCCAGAAGGGCCCCGTGTTTGACGCGTCGGCTCGTATCTATATTGTAACGCTGGCACAAAGCATCAAGACTGTTCAAAGCATATGGGTGCTTTCGTCTGGCAAGAGCCAGCGTATCGACGACACGATCCTGGCCAATCGCCGCGTGACCCAAACGCGTCAATTCCGCATTCAGGAATCCCATATCAAAGGATGCATTATGTGCGATGAGCCGAGAGTCACCAATAAAACTCAATAATTCTTCGACTATCGCTGAAAAAAGCGGCTTATCGGCGAGAAATTCAGCTGACAGGCCGTGAACACGAAAGGCACCCTCCGGCATGTCGCGTTCGGGATTGATATAGGCATGAAAGGCTCTGCCAGTTGAAATCGAATTCTCGATTTCTATACATCCGATCTCAACAATACGATCACCTCCCAGCGGATTGAGGCCTGTCGTTTCGGTATCAAAAACGATTTCGCGCGCCATTCATGACCCTCCAGTCGCATTTCGTCCGCGAAGACCGCTGAACATTCGAATGACGGCCGCGACCTGACGGTCGGCATCCTCGACGCCACGTCCCGTTTTGATGACGACATGTGCACGCTTTCGCTTCATGTCATCAGGAACTTGCTGTTCACGGATCCGGTTGAACCTGTCCTCTGTCATATCAGGTCGCATCAAGACGCGCCGCCTTTGCTCCAAGAAATCTGTTGAAACAACAATCACCGCATCGCAGCATCCCTCTCGGTTTTTTTCAAGCAGCAAGGGGATATCCAGTACAATCAACGGGACAGCGCCGTCCCGAGCTTGTATCACAAATTCTGTTTCGGCTCGATGAACCAAGGGATGAATACTTGCTTCAAGCTGGCGCAGGGCGTCCGGATTTTCAAAAACGATCTTGCCGAGCGCGACCCGATCAACGATGCCTTCCCTGACGACGCCCGGAAAGAGGTGGTCGACCAGCGGAATCGCTTCATTTCGATAGAGAGCGTGCACGACCTGATCCGCATCGTAAACCGGGATACCACGCCGCCGGAACAGGCTTGCCGTGGTAGACTTTCCCATGCCGATCGATCCAGTCAGGCCGAGAACGAAGGTCATGTGCTGATGCCCCGGATATTGTCTTCGATGAGACGCCGTAGATCATCGGTCACGGCGGGGCGCTTTCCGAACCAGTGCTCAAAACCCGGTACCGCCTGGTGAAGCAGCATTCCGAGGCCGTCGACCACGGGATTTCCACGTAATCTGGCATGCCGGAGCAAGTTTGTTTCGAGTGGAACATAGACAACATCCGTGACCACGGCATTTCTGCCTAACGAATCGAGAGGAAGTTCGAGATCGGGCTGACCGGACATTCCGAGAGAGGTCGTGTTCACGACAAGATCAGCACTTTCAAGGTGAACGGCGATCCTCGACCACTCGGCCACGCCGACTTGACCGCCGCTCGTCAAAGCCAGTTCTTCCGCACGCTGCCGCGTACGATTGACGATGGTGATCCTATCGATGTTCCGCTCCTGCAAGCCGGCGATGATCGCGCGGGCTGCACCTCCGGCACCGAGAATGAGCGCACTCTTCGTGGTTTTATTCCAATCGGGATGACCCTGATCAAGATTGGCAAGAAAGCCGATACTATCGGTATTATCACCCCAGAGCCTGCCATTGCGGAACCAGAGGGTATTGGCTGCTCTGAGACGCCGCGCCCGGTCGGTTGCATCGTCAAGCACCCTGAAGGCAGCTTCCTTGTGGGGAATCGTGACATTGACACCCTCAAGTCCCTGTTCCGCGAGGGTTTTGATAAAACGCGAGAAATCTTCCGGCTTCACATCGTAACGGTCATAACGGCCGTGAATGCCGAATTGTTCAAGCCAATAACCGTGAATGAGTGGAGAGCGGGAATGTTTGACGGGATGGCCGACCACGCCGGCCCGCAGAATTTTTCCCGTGCTCATGATGCTATCAATCCCTTTGCGCGCAGTTCCCGAAGCAGGAACAACAGGGGTAACCCCAGAATCGTAAAATAATCACCTTCGATCCGCTCGAAGAGATGAATACCTAGGCCTTCCAGTTGATAGGATCCAACGCTGATGAGTGCATCATCCCCCGCCGCATCAAGATAATTCCGGATTTCAGCGTCGGTCAAAACGCGCATGGCAAGACGTGCCTCATCGCTTGCCGAACAAATCGTTTCGCCATTGCGGACCACAGTTGCGGCAGACGTGAGAATATGAGTTTTGCCGGAAAGGTTTTGGAGCTGCTCGCGCGCTTCATACCGTGTCCCGGGTTTATGCAGCAATCGATCATTGAGCGCGAGGGTCTGGTCGGCACCGATGACATAGTGATCCGGATAAAGTTTACTGACGACGAGCGCCTTTTCGCGGGCAAGATATTTTGCGATTTCTGTTCCGCCATCATGATTGTTTTCAAGGTGACCGGAAAGCGCGCGCTCGTCAATTTCGGCCGAAACAGCGAGGACGGGAAGACCCGCCTGATGGAGCATTGCGCTGCGAACAGGACTTTTGGAGGCAAGGATCAATGGATCGGCTGCACGCCAGAACGTTTTGTTTGACATCAGTCAAACCCCTCAGCGGATTGCCGCGAACGATAGAGATCAATCACAGCGGCAGCAGTTTCCTCGATCGAACGCCGGGTTACATCGATCATGGGCCAGTTATTGCGCAGGCAGAGCTTGCGAGAGAAGGCCAGTTCTTCGGCAATTGCTGTTCGATCAATATAGGGTGAGTCTTCATCGGCATTCAAGGCAAGAAGGCGGTTCTGCCGGATCTGACCGATCCGTTCGGGACTCGCGACGAGGCCGACAACAAGCGGATTCTTCAGTCTTTCCAGCGGCAGGGGAAGGGAAATACCGGGCACGAGGGGGATATTGCCGGTTTTGAAACCGCGATTGGCAAGGTAAATACTTGTTGGCGTCTTTGATGTACGGCTGATCCCGACCAGAACAATATCCGCCAGCTCCAGATCATCTGTCATCTGGCCGTCATCGTGCATCATCGTATAGTTCAGCGCATCAATCCGCTTGAAATAGTCAGCATCGAGAACATGCTGGGCACCGGGACGAAAGGAAGTCGTTGTTCCCAAATAGGCCTGAAACATGTTCAGGACCGGATCGAGTATAGACAGACACGGACAGCCCGTCTCCTGGCAAGCAATTTCAAGTTTGCGCGCCAGTTCGTGGTCAACGAGTGTATAGAGAACGATACCCGGCGAGGCCTCAAGCTGATTGATTATTCTATCCATTTGGGGAAACGACCGGACGAGCGGATAAATATGCTCGATGGCGGACATACTGGCATACTGAGCGGCGGCAGCACGACTCACTGCGATCAGGGTCTCACCTGTGGAGTCGGAGATGAGATAAAGATGAAAAAAGCGTTTGTTCAAATCGATAGCCTCTCTTTTAAACCTGTGCATGAGTGGGGATAAATCAATCATTTTTTTGATCGGATGGCCCCTGACCCATCATTATGCCAATCAGGCTGGTTTTTCCTTCACATGCTTCCGGCACGGGATAAGTTTGAAGCTGTCTTCTCAGAAAGTAAGGATATGAATCATCCAGCCGAATGACATGATCGCAGGTTGAACGGCTTGAGACATGATTGGATTGATAAAAATCAAGTGTTGTTCCAATCCACCGACGATCGTCCCGGTCGCTATGTATTTTTACCGATCGTTGATCTACGGTGGAAAAACTGTTCAAAACGATTCATGAGTCATAATCCCTTCCCATCTACTAAATAAGAAATACTTCTCTCATAGGTTTTTTAGAAGTGCAGGACGATTTGACACTCGATAATCTTTTTATGAAAACCCTCAAAGGGGAAAAGGCGAACAGACCACCAATCTGGATGATGCGACAAGCAGGTCGCTATTTGCCCGAATATCGTGCTTTGCGGGCTAAAGCGCGATCTTTTCTAGAGTTTTGTTACACGCCGGAACTTGCGACCGAAGCAACTCTGCAGCCAATCAAAAGGTTCGGGTTTGACGCAGCTATTCTGTTTTCCGATATTCTTGTTGTGCCGGATGCGCTCGGCCAAAAAGTCGATTTTCTGGAAGGTGAAGGGCCGCGGCTTACTCCGGTTACCAATCAGGAAGAACTTGGCAATCTGAGGCCTGAAATAGACCTTAATCATTTGCGACCGGTCTTTGAGGCCATCAAGCTGGTGCGCGCAGATCTGACACCTCAAACGGCTCTGCTCGGCTTTTGCGGGGCGCCCTGGACAGTTGCAAGCTATATGGTGGCGGGAAAGAGCACTGCGGAGCTGGCCCCTCTGCGGATAACCGCATATCATGATCCGGTTTTCATGGAAAAACTGATTGATCTTCTTGTCAGGAGTTCGACCGAATATCTGGTCCGGCAATTTCAATCAGGTGTCAATGCTGTGCAGATTTTCGAGAGCTTTGCCGGTGCGCTACCTCCGGCACTGTTCAAGAAATGGTCATTGGAACCGATACAAAGAATTATTGACGGTGTTCGAGCGTCAATCCCCGACGCACCGGTTCTGGTTTTTGCGCGTGGTGCTGGACTTGGAAACAGACGTGTTGCAACCGAAACACATGCCACCGTGGTCGGTCTCGACTGGAGTGTCGATTGTCTCTGGGCGGCGCAGGAAATACAGCCACTCAAACCTGTTCAGGGCAATCTGGACCCACTCGCATTGGTGGCCGGCGGGGATGCGCTCAGAATGGGCGTCGATCATATCATGTCCGCGTTCGGGAATGGTCCCTATATTTTCAATTTGGGACATGGCATTGTTCCGGACACTCCCATTGATCATGTTGAGATGATGGTTCGGTGCGTTCGGGGATAGACGATGTTTTATGACTGGCTGAAAGCCTTGCACATTATTTCGGTCATCGCATGGATGGCTGGAATGCTCTACCTGCCTCGTCTTTTTGTCTATCATGCAGCGGTTGCTGTCGGCTCCGAATCGTCTGAAGTTTTCAAAGTAATGGAGCGAAGACTTCTGCGTTTGATCATCAACCCCGCCATGATTGTGACGTGGATTTTCGGGCTTTGGATGGGCATTTCAGCGAACTGGTTTCACGCCGGCTGGTTTCATGTGAAACTAACATTGTTGATTTTGTTGACCTTTTGCCATGTTCTGTTTGCCCGGTGGACACGTCATTTCCAGAATGATCAAAATATTCATTCCGAGCGATTTTTCAGGATCATGAACGAAGTACCGACCGTGTTGATGATCGGGATTGTGATCCTGGCTGTAACCAAGCCGTTTTGAAACGATCATGGCTTGTCATTGCGGGGTTTTTTCGGTATGCTTTTCAATGATGCTGATACCAAGATAATTTTGTTATGATCCCCTCATAACTGTCAGGGTCGGTTCAAGTTTTTACCTCTCTGCAATTTTAAATTGTCCCAAAATATGGATCGTCTCGTCAACGGGAGAGATATTTCCCAGGAAGTCTCAATGCGTGAAATGAAACTGAAAGATCTCAAAGCCAAGTCACCTACCGAACTGATCAGTGTTGCCGAGGAACTTCAGGTCGAAAATGCCGGAACCATGCGCAAGCAGGAATTGATGTTTGCGATTCTGAAACAAATGGCAGCAAATGAAGTGGAGATTGTTGGCGAGGGTGTTGTCGAACTTCTTCCGGACGGTTTCGGTTTTCTTCGCTCGTCCGACTCGAATTACCTCGCTGGTCCTGACGATATTTATGTTTCTCCTTCGCAAATCAGAAAATTCGGTCTGCGAACAGGCGATACGGTTGAGGGGCAGATCAGAAGTCCAAAAGAAGGTGAACGCTATTTTGCACTTCTTAAGGTCAACACGATCAATTTTGAAGATCCGGAGAAGGCGCGACACAAGGTCAATTTTGACAATCTGACGCCGCTATATCCCAATAAGCGTCTCAGACTGGAAATCGAGGACCCGACGCGCAAGGACTTTTCGCCGCGTGTCATCGATATTGTTTCACCGATTGGAAAGGGTCAGCGCGGGTTGATCGTCGCACCCCCGAGAACGGGCAAAACTGTTCTTCTTCAGAATATTGCGCAATCAATTACGACGAATCATCCTGAATGTTATCTTATTGTTCTCCTGATTGATGAGCGGCCGGAGGAAGTCACTGACATGCAACGGTCGGTGAAGGGAGAAGTTGTGTCCTCGACTTTTGACGAGCCAGCCACCCGCCATGTTCAAGTTGCTGAAATGGTGATTGAGAAGGCCAAGCGCCTTGTTGAACATGGTCGTGATGTTGTGATTCTGCTTGACTCGATCACGCGATTGGGACGGGCCTACAATACGGTCGTTCCATCGTCAGGGAAGGTTCTGACGGGCGGTGTCGATGCAAATGCGCTTCAGCGCCCGAAGCGGTTTTTTGGTGCTGCGCGAAATATTGAAGAAGGTGGTTCACTGACGATCATTGCGACGGCCCTCATCGATACGGGAAGCCGCATGGACGAAGTGATTTTCGAAGAGTTCAAAGGCACAGGTAATTCGGAAATTATTCTTGATCGGAAGGTGTCCGACAAACGCGTCTTCCCGTCGCTCGATATAACCCGTTCAGGTACGAGAAAGGAGGAGTTGCTGGTACCGTCCGATATGCTGAAGAAGACATATGTCCTGAGGCGGATTTTGAACCCGATGGGTACAGTCGACGCAATCGAATTTTTGATTGATAAGCTCCGGCAAACCAAGAGTAATGCGGACTTTTTCGAATCAATGAATACATGAGGATTTGAATGGGGCGTATCAGAGGGATTTTAGGCATTATCGGCGTTGGTTTGCTCCTCGCGGGATGTTTTCAACCCCTGCACGGCTCGACGTTTGGGGGCGGCGAGACACGGGCGAAGCTCGCTTCGGTGGATGTTGCACCTATTCCGGATCTGACGGGGCATTATCTCGAAGAAGAATTACGATTTGCCTTTACCGGAGGAAACCCGGCTGGTCCGATCCGTTACAGGCTCCGCGTCACTCTCGCGGAAACTGTCGCAGCGGCAGCGGTGAATTCAAGTTCAGGGCGCGCGGAGGCTGCGTCGCTTCAGGTGCGGGCGAAATATGCTCTTGAGGATATGACAGGGCACACGGTTTTGGAAGGTAATGCTGTCGCGTCTGCTGCGATTGACCGGCTCCGTCAACGATTTGCGGGGTTGAGGGCGAATCGGGACGCAAGGATCCGGGTTGCCAGGGCTTTGTCCGACATAATTCAGACCCGGATAGGAGCCGATCTGGTGACCAAACGATAGGCGGGAGCATAACGGTGGCGATGCTGAAGAGCGGTGACGTTGACCGTTTCGTCAATCAACCCGGCGATAAATATTCGATATTTCTTGTCTATGGTCCGGATTCAGGACTTGTTTCGGAGCGGTGCAAGAGGCTGGCGCATCGTCTGGCCGGAGATGCAGAAGACCCGTTCAATGTCGTGCGGCTTGACGCAGATGATCCGGGGGTGGATGCCGACCGGGTCGCCAATGAGTTGAATACGATCGGTCTTTTTGGAGATGCGAAGCTTGTTCGTTTGCGTGTCGGTAACCGGACATCGATCGCGGGTTTCAATCATCTGCTCGAACGGAGGGCACCAAATCGACTGTTGATTGAAGCAGGCGATTTATCAAGCAAGAGCGCGTTGCGGGTTGCCATAGAACGCGCCGATTTTGGCGTGGCATTGCCTTGCTATGGCGACGAACAACGTGATCTGCCTTGGCTGCTCGACGGGATGTTACGCGAACGTGGACAGAAGATTTCGGCGGAAGCGAAGACCGAACTGATGGGTTTGCTTGGATCCGATCGACTTTTGACCCGGCAGGAGATTGAAAAGCTCTCGCTCTATGCGTTTGGGAAGCCACAGATTGAATCGTCAGATATCGATGCGATTATCGCGGACACTTCGGCATTATTGGTTGACCAGATCATTGACCATGTTTTTTCGGGAAACCCGGCAGAGGCTGATCGGGCTTTGGAGCGTGCGCTTCAGGAAAATCAGGCACCGGATTATGTGTTGGCCAGCGCGCTCCGCCACGCGATCATACTGCGGAACGCACGGTTTCAGTATGAAGCGGGCCGGTCGACTTCCGACCTTGAACGGGATTTTCGTATTTTTTATAAACGGCAGTTGATGTTTCGGCAGCAACTGGCACGCTGGACGATCGAGGCACTGGAAAATGCGATCGGATTACTCGGAGAGGGACAAAATCTGCTGCGAAATTCGACGGTCAACAACGGAACGGTATTGTCAAGAACATTTTTAACGCTTGCGCTTGCTGCCCGTCGTGCGCGAGAGCGGTCAAATCAGCTCTGAAGGCGGCGGCAAACGGCCTCCAGCTGTTCGATGGTGCGGTATTTGATTTTGATTTCACCGCCACGGTCGCCATGAGAGATCAGAACTGTCATTCCCAGCAAATCCTCAAGTATTTTCTCGAGGCCTAGAGTATCCGGGTCCTTTTCCGGTCGGTTACGCATCCTTCCTGCCGTCTTTGGCAGAACGGCCTGATCGGACTGGGCCATGCGCTCGATATCACGAACTGTCAGTCCCTGCTCGATGATACGACGCGCTGCCGTCTCGGGATCGGCCACCGAGAGCAAAGCGCGGGCGTGACCGGAAGTGATTTCTCCGCTGATCAGTTTTTCCTTGATGCTTGACGGCAGCTTCAGCAGGCGTAACGAATTCGCGATATGGCTTCGGCTTTTTCCGATTATTTTTCCAAGGTCGGTGTGGGAGTAGGAAAATTCTTCGATCAGGCGTTCATAGCCGGCCGATTCCTCGATGGGATTGAGGTCGGCGCGCTGGACGTTTTCGATGATTGCTAGTTCAAGTGCTTCACGGTCCGTCGCTTCAATGACCAGGATCGGCACTTCGTGGAGCCCGGCACGTTGCGCAGCTCGCCAACGGCGCTCACCGGCGACGATTTCGTAAACGTCGGCAATACCGGGCATGGCTCGGACAAGAATGGGTTGAATAATCCCCTTTTCGCGTATCGAATTTGCGAGATTTTCGAGCTCGATGTTGTCAAAGGCTCGACGGGGATTTTTCTGACTCGGACGCAGAAATTCGGTTGGAACAATCTTATTGGCATTTTGTCGGTTTGGCTTGGCCTCAGGCTCACCGATGTCACCGATGAGGGCAGCCAAACCGCGGCCGAGGCGTGAACGGGTAGGTTCTTCAGTCATCTCTCAGTATTCCGGGTAGGTTGATCGGGTCAGGCGGCCAGCAAAGTGCGCTCACGCTGGATGACTTCGGATGCCAGGCGGAGATAGGCCTGAGCGCCTGTCGATTTGAAATCATAAAGCAGCACAGGTTTCCCGTAAGACGGAGCTTCCGAGACGCGTACGTTACGCGGGATGATTGTGTCGTAGACTTTGGCGCCCATGAAAGAGCGTACATCTGCGACGACCTGCGTGCAGAGATTGTTCCGGGAATCAAACATTGTCAGGACAACACCATGGATCAATAAGTTGGGGTTGAGGGCTTGCCGAACCTGATCGACCGTTTTCAGGAGTTGACCAAGGCCTTCCAGGGCGAAAAATTCACACTGGAGTGGGACGACGACAGCGTCAGCGGTGGCCATCGCATTGATGGTGATCAGGTTGAGAGAGGGCGGGCAATCGATCAGGATGTAGGTGAAGGCGTCATCGCCATGTCGGATCTGGGTGTCATAGAGGGTATTGATTGCTTTTCTGAGCCGGAAGGCTCGCTCGCGGTCAGTGGCGATTTCGAGTTCGAGACCCAGAAGATCCAGCGTCGAGGGGGCGATAGCCATACCCGGGACGGCTGTCTCGCGGATTGCGCTTTCAAGCGGAGCGCCATTTGCAAGGATATCGTAGGTAGATATCTTGCGGGCGGACTGTTCGATTCCGAGGCCGGTCGAAGCATTGCCCTGAGGATCAAGATCGACAATCAGCACCCGCTCGCCGATGGCGGCCAAAGCAGTGCCGAGATTGATTGCGGTTGTCGTCTTCCCTACGCCGCCTTTTTGATTGGCTAAAGCGAGAATTCTGGGCCGATTGCCCGATTTGCTTAACTTCATGGAATGATCGCTCTCGGTTACCGACATGTAAGGTGCCCTCTCGGCTAGAAGCGGTCCTTCAGCTCTGCATGATGGACACTTATAATTTGTCCGTCAGGATTCGTGATGCTGGGGACTAGTTCAAGATCAATATTCCAATATTTAGCGGCTAAGGTCAATTCTTCTTCTATATCTTGTCCCTTAAGAAATACTGATGGGCTATGAATTTCGAGATGGTGATGTTGGAAGGTAAGGAGCTGATCGAGTGGTGCCAGAGCTCGGGCCGTTACGCAGTGGCAGATATCGGGCAGATGCGTCCGAACAGCCTCGATCCGCTCGTTGTGGACGGTGACGGGAAGGAAGAGTTCACGGGCGACCTCGCGGAGGAAGCTAGCCTTTCGGCCGTTACTCTCGATCAGGTGGATATGGGCATCCGGGTGGTCTACGGAGAGGATTGCGATTACGATCCCTGGAAAGCCGGCACCAGAGCCCATGTCGACCCAGATACGGGCATCGGGGAAGAGCGGGAAGATCTGGGCGCTATCGAGGATGTGCCGCGTCCAGATTGTTGAAAGGGTCGATGGCGCAACCAGATTCTTGATCGTCTGCCAGCGCAGGAGCATATCGACGAAGGTGTCGAGGCGCGCTAACGTTTCACGTGAAACAGGAAAACGTTTCAGCGCTTCGGCGCGATCCTTTTCGAACGTCGTGATGTTGAGGCTGGCGGGCGATTTCACGTTTAGGGCTTCTTGGCGGCAGAAGGCCGCCGGTGTGATCTTACATAGGCTGCGAGGAGCGTGAGGGCAGCGGGGGTTATCCCTTCTATCCTGCCCGCCTGGCCAAGTGTTGCCGGTTGGATCATCTTGAGTTTACCGCGCAATTCGCCGGAGAGGCCCGACATTTCGTCATACCGGATTTCCGCGGGGAGAATAACCCCTTCATCACGTCGGAAGCTCTCGATCTCTCTGTTTTGGCGCTCAAGATAGACGGAATAACGCGCGTCGTTCTCCAATCGGTCGATGGACCATTCGGGAAGATCTGCCAATTCCGGCCAAACCTGCCTGAGTGCTACGAGGGACTGGTCGGGATAAGACAGAATTTCGAAGGCTGTGCGCCGGACGCCGTCCTGATTGAGACGGATTCCGTGACTGTTTGCGGCGTTTGGCGTTAGTGTCAGGGTCTTTAAAAGGTGTCTTGTCCGAGACAACAATAGGGCGCGGCTTTGGAACAAATAGGTCCGGTTGGAGCGTACACTCCCCAAAGCGATTGCTTTCGGTGTGAGACGCTCGTCGGCATTGTCGGAGCGGAGACTGAGGCGGTATTCGGCTCGCGAGGTAAACATCCTGTAAGGCTCGGAGACTCCGTGGGTCACGAGATCATCGATCATGACGCCGATATAGGCCTCCGCCCGGTCGAGAACAACTCCCTCTAGACCGGATGCTGCGCGAGCGGCATTGATGCCGGCTATCAGGCCCTGGGCTGCAGCCTCTTCATAGCCGGTTGTTCCGTTGATTTGTCCGGCGAGAAACAGCCCGCTGGTTCGTTTTGTCTCGAGTGTCGGCTTAAGAGCCCGCGGATCGATATAATCATATTCGATGGCATATCCGGGCTGCACTATTGTAGTGTTTTCCAGTCCCGGAATGGTTTTGAGGAAGGCGCGCTGCAATTCTTCCGGCAGCGAGGTGGATATCCCATTCGGATATACCGTATCGACGTCGAGTCCCTCGGGCTCCAGAAAAATCTGATGGCTTGTGCGATCAGCGAAACGAACAACTTTATCCTCGATTGACGGGCAATAGCGCGGCCCGCGCCCGGCGATCTGACCGGAATAGATTGGAGCATGTTCCAAATTATCGCGGATAAGCTGGTGGCCCTTTTCGACGGTATGGGTGATACCGCACGAGATTTGCGGCGTCGTAATCGATTTTGTCAACATCGAAAATGGTTCGGGCGGATCATCACCTGCTTGCAGATCAAGAGCGTCCCAATCGATCGTTCTGCCATCGAGGCGCGGTGGCGTACCGGTTTTGAGGCGGCCCAGCGTGAAACCCAAACCAGAAAGCGATTCCGAAAGTGCTATCGCCGGGGCTTCGCCGATTCTGCCGGCGGGGGTTCGTGTCTTGCCGATATGGATCAACCCGTTGAGGAAGGTTCCGGTCGTGAGAACCACCGAGCCAGCCCTGATAACTTTTCCATTCGCCAGTTCGATGCCCGTTACATGGCTCTTTTCGTTCGAGAAGGTAATCCTGTTCGCCATGCCTTCGATGATAGTCAGATTTTGCTCGTCAAGTAGAAAAGACTGGATGGCTTTTTTATAGAGGCTCCTGTCGGCCTGTGCCCGCGGTCCGCGGACGGCAGGACCTTTGCTTCTGTTCAAAACGCGGAATTGTATTCCTGCTGCATCTGCTGCCCTGGCCATGAGACCGTCAAAAGCATCAATTTCCCGAACCAGATGACCTTTTCCAAGTCCACCAATAGCAGGGTTGCAAGACATTGCCCCTATCGAGGTAAAATCGAGTGTAATCAGGGCCGTTCTCGCGCCAAGACGCGCAGCGGCAGCAGCAGCTTCCGTGCCGGCGTGGCCGCCGCCCACAACGACAACATCGAACGAATCCGATTGTTCTGTTGATTGACTTTTCAGTTTCACGTGAAACACTTTCTTTATCCGGTGCTATTTTCCGATGCAAAATCCGGCAAAAAGCCGATCCAGCACTTCTTCAGAGCCGATCGAGTGCGTAATGCGGCCAACTGCTTTTAGCGCCAAACGGATATGCTCTGCAATAAATTCTACATTCTTGCTGCTCATGCCTGCGTAAGCATCTCTGATTGATTCCAGCGCTGTCTCAACTTCGTTGCGGTGGCGGGACCGCGTTAAAATAGCATTTTTTGGCATTATCGTCTCGGAACCATCGGTAAATCGTCGCAAAATTTCATCCAGCAGGGTGTCAATTCCACTCCCATTCAGCGCCGAAACACTCAGACTCCCCGGCAAGATATCCGATTGGTCGACTTTTGTGCCAACCCGGATGACTTTATCATGAAACGGCTCAAATTCATCCGGTAAAGCGGACAAGCCATTCTGGACCGGTTCCAGCCAGAGAATGAGGTCGGCGCGATGAGCTTCCCGGAGTGTCCTTCGAATCCCTTCCTGCTCAATGATATCCAGCGTCTCGTGGACGCCTGCCGTATCAAGAATAATGACAGGATAGCCTTTCAGGTCCAGTTTGACCTCAATGACATCTCGCGTGGTTCCGGGAATGGCTGAGACAATAGCAACGTCGCGCTCTGCCAGCGCGTTGAGAAGTGTCGATTTTCCGGCATTCGGTGCCCCTGCAAGCAGAACACGGAAGCCCTCTCGAATCTGTTCTCCGCGCGTGGCTTTCTGGATAGCTGCCTCCAATTCCTTTTGGAGAATACTCAGACGGCTTTGTATTTGACCGAAAATTGTGGGGTTCACATCGGCTTCGTCAGAAAAATCAATGAGTGCTTCAGTCAGCATCAGAGCATCCAAAAGCTGGCTCCGCCACTGTTTAACATGGCTGCTCAGACCTCCGAATGTCTGATCCAGAGCCTGTCGCCTTTGAAAATCGGTTTCCGCATCAATCAGATCAATCAAGCCTTCGGCTTCAACCAGTGACATTTTTCCGTTTTGGATGGCACGGCGCGTAAATTCTCCCGCGGCGGCGAGACGGCACCCATCAAAGCCTTGAAGCCAAAGAAAAACTGCATCGGTGATTGCCGCTCCGCCATGAAGTTGAAATTCGGCGCAATCTTCTCCCGTGAAACTGTGAGGGCCGGGGAACCAAAGCAATAGGCCGCGGTCTACAATGTCCCCCGCCTGATTTTTGAGGGTCACTAATTTAGCCGAACGGGGAGCAGGTAACTGCTCCGCTCCTGATTGTATGATCTCACGCGTTTTCGGCCCGCTCAGCCGCAGTATTTGAATCGCTGCCCGACCATAACCGCTTGCTAGGGCAAATATTGTATCTTCTATCATAGGGCCGTCAGATAGACGGAAAACCGATCAATTTCCAGCATGGAATCACGGCCCTATTGTTAAACTACGAGATTGACGATCCTGTTGGGGACCACGACGATTTTTTTAACAGACGCTTCACCAACCGCGCTTTTTACGAAATCAAGCTCCAGCACGGCAGCTTCTACCTGTGGAACGGTCGCTGTTCGGCTTATTGTAAGATCTCCGCGCCGCTTTCCGTTAATCTGCACCGGTATCGTGATGTCGCTTTCGACGATCAGGGATGGGTCAGCTTTCGGCCATGGTGTTTCCGCGATCAGTTGCGTAAAACCGAGTGTTTTCCAGCATTCCTCCGCCAGATGCGGCATCATTGGCGCAATGATTTGCAGCAGGAATACAAGTGCTTCTCGCATAGCAGCGACCCACTCTTCGCTGAGAGGCTTGCCCTTTTTTACCGCAAACTCTGCCTGCAGAGCGTTTGCAAGCTCATAGGCATGAGCTACACAGCGATTAAACCTTAGCCGCTCGACGTCTTCCTCGGTTCGCAGAACGGCCCTGTGAGCGGCTTTTCTGATCGTTATGACGGCGTCTACAGCCCCCGCATCATGGGCCCCTGCTGCAGCATTAAAATCGGTGAGGTCATCGACGAGGCGCCAAATCCGCTGAACAAACCGCGCGGCACCCTGAACGCCCTCTTCCGTCCAGATAACATCGCGTTCCGGAGGGGAGTCGGACAACATGAACCAACGGGCTGTATCGGCGCCGTAGGTACTGATGATGTCATCGGGATCAATGGTATTCCGTTTCGATTTCGACATTTTCTCGATCGAACCGATGCTCACTGGTGTATCTGTGCCGAGAAGAAAGGCTTTTCGATCAGAGCCTTCACTCCGGACCTCCACTTCCGTCGGTGAAACCCAGTTTCCGTCAGTGGTTCGATAGGTCTCGTGAACGACCATACCCTGTGTAAACAAGCCTGCAAAAGGTTCACGGACGTCCAAATGGCCGACCTTTTTCATGGCACGGGTGAAGAAGCGTGAGTAAAGCAGGTGCAAAATGGCGTGTTCGATGCCGCCAATATACTGATCAACCGGCAGCCAATGATTGACATGGGCGGGTTGGGTTGGCGCGTTCTCATCCCACGGGTTGGTGAAGCGGGCGAAATACCACGAAGAGTCCACGAAAGTGTCCATCGTGTCAGTTTCGCGCCGCGCGGGAGCGTTGCAGGAGGGACAGGTGACATTCTTCCATGTCGGGTGACGATCGAGCGGGTTGCCGGGCTGGTCAAAAGTGACATCATCCGGCAATTTGACGGGGAGATCGGCGATCGGAACCGGCACAGTGCCGCATTTTTCACAATGAATGATCGGAATCGGGCAACCCCAATAGCGCTGACGGGAGATGCCCCAATCGCGGAGTTTGAAATTGATTTTTCGTTTTCCGACGGGGCGGCCATCGAACTGTGCGAATTCGAGACGTTTTGAGACTTCTTCCTTGGCTTCCGGAATCGTCATGCCGTCGAGAAAGCGTGAATTGATCAGTACGCCGTCGCCATCATATGCTTCGTAAGTAATTGAAAACGTTGATTTTTCCACGTCGCTAGGGCAAACAACGGGGGTTACGCCGAGGCCGTAGGCGTTGACGAAATCAAGATCGCGCTGGTCGTGGGCCGGGCAGCCGAAAATGGCCCCGGTGCCATAGTCCATCAGGATGAAGTTTGCGACGTAGACCGGCAAGGTCCATGTCGGGTCCAGCGGATGAATGGCACGGATGCCGGTATCGAACCCTTTTTTCTCAGCTTTATCAATGGCTTCTTGGGCAGTGCCGGTGCGACGGCATTCCGCGATAAAGTCTTGAAGTGCCGGATTATTGGCGGCTGCCGCTGCGGCGAGCGGGTGATCGGGGGCGATGGCCATGAATTTGGCACCGAACAAGGTGTCGGGGCGGGTTGTGTAAATCTCGAGTTCGTTCATGCCTTTTGGAGCGGCCGTGGCATCGAGCGCGAAGCGAATCATCAGGCCTTCCGACCGCCCGATCCAGTTGCGCTGCATGAGGCGGACCTTTTCTGGCCAGCGATCCAAAGTATCAAGCGCATCGTTAAGCTCTTGAGCCATATCGGAAATTTTGAAAAACCACTGGGTCAATTCGCGCTGTTCGACAAGGGCGCCGGAGCGCCAGCCCCGGCCTTCAATGACCTGCTCGTTTGCGAGAACGGTATGATCAACGGGATCCCAATTGACCTTCGCGGTCTTTCGGGTGACGAGATCAACTTTCAGGAAATCGAGGAACATGCGCTGCTGATGGCGGTAATAGGAGGGGTCGCAAGTGGCGATTTCGCGTTTCCAGTCGAGCGAGAGGCCCATGGACTTCAGCTGGGCGCGCATGGCGGCGATATTGGCGTAGGTCCAGGTGGCCGGGTGGGTCTTGTTGGCCATGGCGGCGTTCTCTGCCGGCATGCCGAACGCATCCCATCCCATAGGGTGTAACACATTGAAACCCTTGGCTCTTTTGTATCTTGCGACGACGTCTCCCATGGCGTAATTCCGGACGTGGCCCATGTGGATTCGGCCGGAGGGGTAGGGGAACATTTCCAGGACGTAGTACTTGGGGCGAGGGTCCTCGTTCGGGGTTTCGAAGAGTTGCTTCTCCTCCCAGATTTTCTGCCATTTCTGTTCGGTCGCTCGGGCGTTGTAACGCTCTGATTTCATTGGATTATTCTACGGTTTCAGCTCGGGTTGACAGTTTTGGCGCGTGGCTTGTTTGCGCGATTCGGATGGACTAGGCCACGATTGTGCCAAATGGTCAATGTTTTGCAGTACCAATTTATATGGTACGGAAAGCGGTAAAACGGCGCTGTTGGACTGGTTCAACGGCCCCGTTGGACCGGTAAAATTGCCTTGTTGGACCGGAACAGACCCAATTGGAAACAAAATGCCCATGCCGACCGCTCAAGATACCCTCCCGGCCTATCAGAACGTGCTCTCGGCGATCCGCCGCGCGGAAGCGGATGCGGGGCGCGCGGCCCGCTCCGTGACGCTGGTGGCGGTGTCTAAGACAATCGCGGAAGACGGCATCCGCCCCGTGCTCGAGGCCGGCCAGCGCGTCTTCGGGGAAAACAGGGTGCAGGAAGCGAAGGCGAAATGGCCCGCCCTCCGCGAGGCGTTTCCCGGTGTGGAGCTGCACCTGATCGGGCCGTTGCAATCGAACAAGGCGCGGGAGGCGGTCGCGCTGTTCGACGTGATCGAGACGGTGGACCGCCGCTCGCTCGCGGAAACGCTGGCGGCGGAATTTGCGCGCGGCAGCACACGGCCGAAACTCTATGTCCAGATCAATACCGGCGACGAGCCGCAAAAGGCCGGGGTGAGCCCGCGCGAGGCGGATGCGTTTCTCGACGCCTGCCGGACAGAATGGGGATTGCCGATTGAAGGCCTGATGTGCATCCCGCCTGCGGAGGACCCGCCCTCCCCGCATTTCGCGCTGCTGGGGATGATTGCGGCGCGGCACGGCATCACGACGCTGTCGATGGGCATGAGCGGCGACTTTGAGGCCGCCATCCAGATGGGCGCAACCCATGTGCGCCTCGGCAGCGCGATTTTCGGGGCGAGGGGGTAGGGGGGAAGGCGACGAGCAAAAACCGTTGACATTTTGCCTTTGATTTGGGATAATTCATCAAATGGATTGGGGTCTGTCCCGATCGGCGTCCAGCCTCAACGAAAGTTGGGGCTTTTCGCTTTTTAGGGGAAGAGTTTGAGTCCAACCGCTGTTTCGTCAGCCTTCCATATTTTTGTTTTGATTATTTCAAAAGCCCTGTTTGGCTGTGAAGGACGTAAAACGGAAAGTCCGATAGGGCGGGCAATCAGATCCGCAATTTGAAGGCCTATTGAGTTTGAGGCCTTTGAGGCTAGCAATAGGTCGAAATTTTTTGTCCCTTCCGCATGACCTTGCAAGATATGCTTACCCATCGCAATCTCCTCGAAACAGATTTGCAAATCTCGATCCTCTTTGCCTGCGCCAGCGAGGCGAGGACTTCTGGATTCAGCAACTATATGCGTTGTCAATTCATGCTGATTGACGTCCTGCAAAAAGGCCCAAGCGCGTTCGATGCATAAGTAGAGCGCGATGTCATAGGGGTTGACCGGATACCGATAGCGCTTCCCAAGCCTCAGCTTGTCGATCGCGCAAGCGATCACCGTCATTGGTGCATCGGAGATAATGTCGGATAATTCCGACATGAATTCGGTGGCACGCCTCGAATTTTGCAGAAAGGAAAAAGCGTTTTCCTTTCTTATTATTTCCTTCTCGTGCAAAATAACTGCGTCATGACCAAACCAGCGGAACTTGAAACGCTGCACCTTGGGAACGATTATGTCCGCAAAATCTGTCTTTCGAAAAATACAAAAAGCCAAGACAAACACGGGAAATTCGGGATTGATGTGGGCAAGCCCGTGATTGCCGCTCTCATCGACGTAGATGATATGATCGCTGAAATTCGGCATCAACCTTTTTCCACTACGTCACTCTTTTAATTTGTTCAACGACGCTGTCTCGACGCTTACGGAGATGACACGCGGCAGAGGATTGAATTTTAATACATAAAATCAGATGTTTATGTCACTAATTCCGCAAGAGTTTTTGCCGTTTTTAACTTACTGTAGCTAACATATCGGGGGCCTTGCATCGCGCCCGACGGAGCCGAACCGAAGGGAATAGCGGTGATTTTTTGAGCAGGACCCTTGAAGATTAGCCGGTATTTGCCGTCCTCTCCGAATGGCTCAATTCGAGCAACTTCCGCGACATGGGTAATTGCCGAAACGGGCAGCGATTGATAGGCGGCAATATATTTGATCTTTGGCAACATGCCGCCGCCGATCCGAATAGCCCACCAAGCGTTTTGCCCAAGAAAGACGTCCTCAAACCCGTCCTTTTTCGCAGGGACGATAATAGTGTTTACTTCATCAACTGCTTTTGGCCTCGCCGTTACAGGTTGTGTCTCAATTGTCAGTTCAACGATCGCCCTTGGTTTTTCAAACGCCCGCAAGCCTACAAGCGGCAGTACCTGTAAAACCTCTTTTAGAAAGGCGCGCGTGTCGGCTTTTTCCGCCTCGGACATGCTCGGTTCTTGCGGCGAATTACCGTTTGCAAGATTGCACCGTGCGGCATCTTTCGCTGCTCTTACCAAGGCGTGTTCAAGCCAAGTGACATGTGCTCTGTTAAGCCCATCGCCATTGGCCGAAAAAGCAACGCCCCATGTCCAAAAATCTTTTTGGGCATTATGGCTTTCGATACGTGTTCGGACCTCATCGCCCTGACCAATATAAAGCGTTGGCAATTCATCTTCCGGATTGGCATATCCGATCAGAATATAAATGCCTGTTCGTCCCATTTCATGACGCTTGCGAACGTCAGGCCATTTTTCGCGAGGAAAAACCACACCGACTCCTGTCCAATTCATCCGGTCGATAATACGGACGCCATCAGGTTCGCCATCGGGAACGTAAATGCGGATTGTAAATGGATCAGGCATCGCTCAGCGCTCATTTCTGTTTAATCGAAGCGCCGATATACGGTTAATCAAAGCGTCTTTAAAAGACATTTCGCCATTTAAGCCATCGACACGATGCATATCTTTTTGCCAAACAATTTGGTTGTATTGGCGTAAGTCGAGGTGAATATGCTCGACGCAATCCTTGCGACAGGTCCATATGATCGGAATACCGAGGCCCATCGCATAGCCCGCCTCGAAATAGACGCCGCCACGCGCTTCAACGATTTTCTTTTCGGGTTCTGCTCGTTCTGAAACATTGCACGTAAAATCGACGATTACCAGACTGGCTTTGTTGATTTTTGCGATGATGGCATCATCGATTTTATCGCTTTGTTCTACCTGATCAATCCTGAACGGAGAATTATATCCGCAGTCAATTAAAGCTGGTTTAATCTGATTTTCGAAAACTTCGTTTAACGACGGATCAAACCACATTGCGACGAAGGCCTCGTTGCCAATCCTTTTCTTCCTCGATAATTCACCGAGATATTCCCAACCCTTTGCAGTCAATTTAAAGGATTCCCAATTACCCTGTTCCAGTTTTTTGACGTAACCGGCTTCTTGCATTAGCTCCATGAATTCAATTACCTGGCTCGTTTCGTTGCAAGTTTCAACTCTCGGACGATGCTCGATCCACGCAGCGAGTTGTTTATTGCTGGACTCGACCGTCTCCCCGACGCGAGGGTTGAGGCTGTTGACGAATTTAAAGAAATTATCCCTCCTTTCTGCATAGGTTAAAAATTCGCGTTGTTTTACGGATTTTACTACGTCTGTTCTGATCATAGGCTCTGTATCGCCGCTCAAGCGTTGCTCGATCAGCCAGGTTGTAAGTTTTGCCTTTAGGTCAGGACCCGCGGTTTTAATTGCTGACTTTGCATTTTCCTTAATTCGAAAGCGACCACCAGCCCGTGGTGAATCTACTAAAGTATCCCCATTAGGATCGACTTTATTCGGAACACTGGTGGATGTGCCCCATATAGGGCATATGGACGTTTCTGAATCAAAATTTGTCATGATGAGCGCGCTTTAAGAATTGCTGGAACCATATAACTCTAATGGATTAATTTACCTTAGGTCAATTTACTAGCGCGCGGCATCGTTGATGCTCCGCAGGAGCCTCGATTGCTGCGTCGCCCTGATGCATTCCTTGCTGTGACGGTTGGGTTGCGTCATTGCGAGGTGAGGAGTGGTTCTTGCACGGCAAGAACGAAAAGCGCCAGTGACGCTTTTCGAACGATGAACGCGACGCAATCCAGTTGGGGATTGGCGAGGGGTGAGCGGGTTTCGGGCGTGGGAGAGACTTGGCGGGCATTAGCTGGATCGCTTCGCAAGCTCGCGATGACGGTTGCGAGGGGTGTGCCTCTGGTGGACACGCCTCACTGCGATGACGGGGTGGGCCTCTTCCAATATTCCATTGACGGAATATATTTGATTTTGATATGAGTGGTGCTCTTATGCCTTGGGACATTGAATATACAGATGAATTCGGAGTGTGGTTGGACGGGCTTTCCGGCGAGGAGCAGGAGTCTGTTGATGCTTCCGTTCAGCTTTTGGAAGCGCGGGGACCGAATTTGCGCTTTCCGCATTCGAGCGGCGTGAAGGGTTCGAAGCATAGCCATATGCGTGAGCTCCGCACGCAGCATGACGGGCGGCCATTCCGAACGCTGTATGCGTTTGACCCGCGCCGCCATGTCATTCTTTTGTTGGGGGGCGACAAGACAGGTGACAAGCGTTGGTATGAGGTGAATGTCCCGATTGCGGATCGGTTATATGATGCGCATCTGGAAGAATTGAAGCGTGAGGGATTGATCTGATGGCCAAAAAATTTGCGGATTTGCGGGCGAAGATGACGCCCGAGGCGCGTGCCCGTTCGGCGGCGAAGGCTCAGGCGCTGTTGGCCGATATGCCGCTTGACGAGCTGCGGCAGGCGCGAGGTTTATCGCAAAAAATGCTGGCGGATATTTTACACGTGCAACAGCCCGCAATTGCCAAGCTTGAAAAGCGGACGGATATCTATATTTCGACGCTCCGCAGCCATATTGAGGCGATGGGCGGGCAATTGGATGTGATTGCGCGTTTTCCCGATGGTGCCGTGCGGATTACGACATTTTCGGATTTGGCGGGCCCGGGAAAAGTGTGACGCCATAGGCGGGGATGCGTTATTGCGATGACGGTTGTTACGGCATGTCGTGGAGGGCCGCCACAAGGGCGGCCATGACAGCGGGCGAGGCGCGCGGTCCGGTTTGGGGAGGCGTCCGGCGCGGTCCGGCGCGGTCCGGTTGGTGGTTTATCTTCCGGTTGTGGTGCGGATCAGGTGCCAGAGGGTGGGGTCGGTGTAGTCCGGGGCGGTGAGGTGGGCGCCGTGGGTTTTCAGGGTTTCGGGGTCGAGTGAGGTTGTGAGGCCTATGACGGCGACGCCGGCTTTGGCGGCGGCGGTAATGCCGGAGCGGGAATCTTCGAAGGCCACGCTTTTTGTCGCGTGGCTGCCCAGACGCTCGAGGCCTGTGAGATAGGGCAGCGGGTGCGGCTTTTGACGGGGCAGGGTGTCGGCGATCACGACGGTTTCGAAGCGTTTGGCGAGGCCGAGTTTGGCGAGCATGAAATCGGCGTTGACGCGCGGCGCATTGGTGACGGCGGCATAGGGAATGCGGGATTTCTCCGCCCAATCGAGGAGATCGAGGAGGCCCTCCAACGGCTCGAGCGTTTCGGCCATGTCGCGGAAGAGCGCCTCTTTCCGCTCGCCCATGAGGCGTATGGCGTTGGCATCGAGGGCGGGGACGAGTTCCGAGAGGAATTCGGCATTCATGCGGCCGGCAATGGTGTGGATATAGGTGTGGTGGTCGACATTCAGCTGATAGGGCCGCAAAATCTCGTTCAACGCGAGAATATGGATGCGGTCGCTGTCGGTGAGCGTGCCGTCAATATCGAAGAGAAGGCTGGGGTTCTGGTCGGGCACGGGGGGACTCTCGGAGTGATGCGCCAGATTAGCCGATCAGGATGCGCGTGTCGCGGCCAATCAGGGGCAGAAGACGGCGCATACCGGCGCGGCTGAAGGCGAGGCAGCCTTCCGTGGGCAAAAGGCCCGGACGGGCAAGGTGGATGAAGATCGCGCTGCCGCGGCCGCGTATGGCGGGGCGGCGGTTCCAGTCGGTTTCGAGGATAATGTCGTAGAGGGAATCCTGCCGCCAGAGCGTCTCGTGGCGGGCTTTTGTGGGCAGGCGGACGGGGCGGTTGTAGCGGAAGGAGACGGGATCGTCGATCCAGCCGAGATTTGGCGTGATCGGGTGCCAGATCGGGAAGGGGCTGCGGGTTTTCCAGCTGTCGTGGCGGACATAGATGGCCGTGATGCGGAGTGTGCCGCAGGGGGTGGCGCCGTCGCCCTCGCGCTTCGAGCGTGTGAGGCCCGAGCGGCCCAGGGCGCAGGGAAGGCGGAGCGCACCTGCAATGAGCACTGCGCGCGACCGGTTTTCACGCGAGCGGACAAGGCGGAGGCAGGAAAGCGGGCGGGACGGCATGGGATTGCTCGTGAAGGTCAGCGGAATTTTGCCGCTTGATGCGGGCACGGGGCTGGTTTACTCAACCTGATGTCCCCGGGCAAGCCGGAACGGGCCGCAAGGCGCGTTTCTGCGCGTCGCAAGCCGGAATAGAACATGCCGGAAATGATGCATATCGCGCTTGTTTCAGCCGATTTCGACCGGATGGCGGATTTGCGCGAGCAGATCGAGGCGGGCGGTGATATGCGGGTGACGGTTTTTTCGGCGCACGCGCCGGGCATTTCGGTGGATGAAGCGGAGCGCATTGATCTCGCGGTGTGTTTTGACGGGGAGACGGGGGCAGTTTTGCGCGGGCTCGGCTATCGCGGGCCTGTTCTCGTGCCAGGTGTCGAAGTGCCGGAGGGGGACGGAGTGACGGGGTTTGCGCTGCCGTTCCGGATTGCGGCGTTTCTGGCGCGGATCCGGGTGTTGATTACCGCATATCGCGCTCAGAGCGAGACCTATGTGACGATCGGGCCGTACCGGCTCAGGCGCAGTCTAAAAATGCTCGAGGACGGGCGCGGCAAGTCCATCAAGCTGACGGAAAAAGAGACCGAAATTCTGCTGTTCATGCATCGCAGCATGGGGGCCCTGATCACGCGGGAGGCGCTGCTTGCCGAGGTGTGGGGCTATTCGAAGGGCATTACAACGCATACGGTGGAGACACATATCTACAGGCTTCGGCAGAAGATCGATGCCCGGCAGGTCTTCGCAACAGAGGCGGGCGGATACAGGGTGATGGTCGGGGAAGGAACGGCACAATGAGCGCCACGGGGCTGGAATTATTGCGGCGGCTTGAGTTTTTCTCGGCCTTCAGTGAGGAAGCCCTGCGGCTGATCTCTTTCGCAGCGGAAGACCGCGATATTGCTCCGGGTGAAGCCTTATTCAGGGAAGGGGATGCCGCGGCTGGCGGTATCATTGTCGTGTCGGGATTGTTGCAGCTGTCGGATCGCAACGACACGGGCACGACGTTGACGGCGGGGCCGGGCGATCTGATCGGGGAATTGGCGCTTCTTTTCCCGACGACACGGGCCATGACGGCGATTGCCAGGACGGAGTGCACCTTGCTGACCATATCGCGGACGATCGTGAAACGTGCGCTGGGTGAGTTTCCGGATACGGCGGCGCGGTTGCATCGCATGCTCAGCGGGCGTTTGACGGAGTTGAACGCGGGGTTGACGGCTGTCTCGGGCATGCTTGAAAAAATTGATACGCCTTCATAGAGCGAGGCGGACGATGACCGGGACGTGGTCGGACGGGCGCTCCCAGCCGCGGGCGTCGCGGATGATGCGCAGGCTGTCGATGTTGGCGGCAAGCTGCTTTGATGTCCAGATGTGATCGAGGCGGCGTCCGCGATTCGACTCTGACCAATCCGCCGAGCGGTAGCTCCACCATGTGTAGACGCGCTCGGGTTCGGGCTTCAGATGGCGGACGGCGTCCACCCAATCGGCCGAGGCCATGACCGCGCCGAGCTTTTCGCATTCAAGCGGGGTGTGGGAGACGACGTCGAGGAGTTGTTTGTGGCTCCAGACATCGTTTTCGAGCGGGGCGATGTTGAGATCGCCGGCGAGAATGGCGGGGCCCGCGGTGGGCTGGTGATCCGATCCCCAGCGGATCATATCCTCGAGATAGCGAAGTTTGTGGCCGAATTTCTCGTTCTGCTCGGGGTCCGGGATATCGCCGCCCGCAGGAACGTAGAAATTATGGATGGTGAAGCCTGCGGCCTTGCGGGCCTCTCTGCCGAGCGTGATGCTGATATGGCGGCAATCGCTCGTGTCGGCGAAATCGTGCGACCGGGAACTGGTGAAGGGCATGCGCGAGAGAATGGCGACACCGTGATAGCCCTTCTGGCCGTTCATGGCGATGTGCTGGTATCCGAGCTTGCGGAAATCGGCGAGCGGAAAACTGTCATTCGGGCATTTGGTTTCCTGCAGGCAGAGAATATCGGGATGCTCCTCAGTCAGGAGTTTCTGCACGAGGCCGGACCTGAGTCTGACCGAATTGATATTCCATGTTGCAATGGTCAGGGACATGCGCGGTACCTAGGACAGATGAGTGTTTCATCCGGCCTAGAGCGAAGCGGGCGGGGACACAAGGGCCGGATTGCCGCTGTCAACGGGTCTTTGCCGCGCCAGGCTTTTCGGGGACAACGAAGAGGAGCGGATCGGGCGCGTCATCGAGATTGATTGCGGTTAGGAGAATGGAGACGTCATAGCCCTGCGGGTCGGTGATGGTCCATTGTTTGAGCTGCATGGTGCGGCGATCGAAGCCGAGCGAGATGCGTGAGGTGCCACCAAAGGTGGAGGAATCTTCGAGATCGATGATTACCCGCTCGCCAGCAACTCTGACATCGATGATTTTGGCGTCGTTTTCGATATTGATCGTGTCGCGGAGAAGAAATTTGAGGGGGGTTAGACCGATCGAATAGACGTCCTGTGTGCCGAGGCGGTTGTCGCGGATTGCGACGACATTGCCGTCGGCAATCACTTCGATGGCGTCGGGCGGATCATAGTCGAAGCGTAGCCGACCGGGTCTGAGCACGGCGAGAGAGCCTGTGGCGCGCTGGCCGTCCGATCCGTTCTGGACGAACAGAGCACTGAAATGTTTCATCGCGTTCAGGGCGCGGTTGATCTCCTTGATCAGGGTTTCGCGGCTGGCATCATTCGCGATGATCGCCTTTGGCGGTGTTTTGACGGGGGCGACTGTGGCCGGTTCAGGTGTCGCGGGCGCGTCGATCGCCGCGGGCTTTTGCGGCATTTTCCCGGGTTCGGGCTGCATGACGTTTGACGGGCCGAATTCGGCGGGCCGAGGACGCGGCAGAGGAATTTGCAGGGCTGATGCACTTTGAACCATCAACGAGGTGGAGATGCATAGACTGAGGGCCAGGCCAAGACGGTTCATGAGGCTTTTGCCATTCTGGCCGAGAACGGAACATGACTGCTAATGATCGTTGTCGGATCCGGTGGCGGCCGGCGCATCGAGCAGGATCTCGCGTTTGCCGGAATGGTTCGGTGCACCGACAATACCGTCCTTTTCCATGCGTTCCATGATCGTTGCGGCACGGTTATAGCCGATCTGGAGGCGGCGCTGGATATAGGATGTCGAGGCCTTGCGATCCCGCAGGACGATCGCGATGGCCTGATCATAGGGATCGCCGGAGGAAGCGCCGAAGCTGCCCTGATCGAAAACCGTGCCCTCATTGTCATTGGCGATATCCAGTTCGTCATCCCGAGTGATATCTTCGAGATAGTGCGGCTGACCCTGAGATTTGAGGTGTGCGACAACTTTTTCGACTTCGCTATCGGAAACGAACGGGCCGTGAACGCGGCTGATGCGCCCGCCACCCGCCATGAAGAGCATATCACCCTGTCCAAGGAGCTGCTCGGCACCCTGTTCGCCCAGAATGGTACGGCTGTCAATTTTGGAGGTGACCTGAAAGGAGATGCGAGTCGGGAAATTCGCCTTGATCGTGCCGGTGATGACATCGACCGAGGGCCGCTGGGTGGCGAGAATGACGTGGATACCGGCGGCACGGGCCATTTGCGCGAGGCGCTGGATGGCACCTTCAATATCCTTGCCCGCGACCATCATGAGATCGGCCATCTCGTCGACGATGACGACGAGGTAAGGCAGGGGCTGCAAATCCATGACCTCGTTTTCGAAGATCGCCTCGCCGGAATCACGGTCAAAACCGGTCTGGACCGTGCGGGAAATGACTTCGCCGCGGGTTTTGGCTTCGCCGACGCGCATATTGAAACCGTCTATATTGCGGACGCCGAGTTTGGACATTTTCTTGTAACGTTCTTCCATCTCGCGCACGGCCCATTTGAGGGCGACGACGGCTTTTTTCGGGTCGGTGACGACGGGGGTGAGCAGATGCGGGATGCCATCATAGACGGAAAGTTCGAGCATTTTCGGATCGACCATGATCAGGCGGCACTGCTCGGGCGTGAGACGGTAGAGAAGCGACAGGATCATGGTGTTGATGGCGACCGATTTTCCGGAGCCGGTGGTGCCTGCGACGAGAAGATGCGGCATGCGGGCAAGGTCGGTAATGACGGGCTCGCCGCCAATGGTCTTGCCGAGACAGATCGCAAGCTTGAACGGGCTGTCCATGAAATCGGCTTCGCAGATCAATTCACGCAGATAGACGGTATCGCGGCGGTGGTTCGGGAGTTCGATGCCGATGGCATTGCGGCCGGGAACGACGGCAACACGCGCGGACACGGCACTCATGGAGCGGGCAATGTCATCGGCCAAGCCAATGACGCGCGATGATTTGATGCCGGGGGCAGGTTCAAGCTCGTAAAGCGTGACGACGGGACCGGGGCGGACCTGGATGATTTCACCGCGAACGCCGAAATCATCGAGCACGCCCTCGAGCAGGCGGGCATTTTGCTGCAGAGCGTCGCTCGACATGATCGGGCCGAATGACTTCTTGGCCTCGTTGAGCAAGCTTGCGGGCGGCAATGTGTAAAGATCCAGCTCACCATTGGGCGGGCGGGCCTGTTTGCGTTTGGCGGGAGCGGCAGATTTGCTTCTTTGCGCTGTGAGCGCCGGTTCGGACGGTGCGGGGCGAGTTCTACCCGAGAGCGGTGGTTCGCTGCGGCGTGCATGGCGGGCGTCAAGGGTGGCCAGCGGGTTCTTGTCGCTGGATCGGGAGTGTAAAAGCCGGTTCAGCCCGCTTTTGAGACTGATCACGCTGTGAAACACGGCCCCGATCCAGATTGCGCCGAAACCCGGTTCATCGGTGTCTTCGTCATCATCAACCATGCCGGTTTCACGGGTGGTCCGAATTTCGGGCCGCGTGTCGGGGACGTTGTCGAAATCGATTTCTGTCGGACGGTTGAAGCCGATACCGGAAGCGGCGGCGAGTGCAAGACCGGCGATCACTGCGGAGACGAGTGTCGGAATCAGCGCAACCGCCAGTGGTTCTGGCGGCAGGAGTGCACTCAGGAGTGCGTGCATCAGGTCACCGATGATACCGCCAAGGCCGACGGGAAGCGGCCATGAGCCGATCGTCGGGAGCGCGCTCGCAAGTGCGGCAGCGGCGAGGGTACCGATAAAAAGGAATACGAAGCGCAGACGGGGGCGGGTAAGCGGGCGCGCTGACAGAAGGCGAAGTGCCATAAAGCCGAGTGGTGCAAGCACGGCGAGGGAAGCCAGCCCGAAGAATTGCATCATGAGATCGGCGACGATGGCACCGGGGTGGCCGAGAAGATTGCTGACCGGCTTGCCGGTGGCGTGGTTCAAGCTTGGATCGTCGACTGACCAGGTTAAAAGCGCGATAATGGCGCAGACGATGAGCGCGGCAAGAAAGATGCCGCCGAGTTCGGCAAGACGACGACCAATGAAGGCTTTCACAGGGCCGGAAATATCTTCGAAACTCGCCCGGCTTGTTCGTGTCGTACGCATGTCCCGCCCGTGGGAGCCCTGAACAAGGGTCCTGATCCGCTCTGTCACCGGCGGCAGTATGCCAGCCGATAAATCATCGTCCTGTAATAGCCGAAATGCGGTTAATGGCGGATTAACCTTGAAAGGTTCTGCAAAAAAGGGCGATTGTTGCCAATCGCCCCGCAGTCTTTGGAGGAAACTGCAGGCGGCTGGCCGCCTGCATATGGGTGCTCAGTAATTGTAGGCGCGTTCACCATGGCTTGCGATGTCGAGACCTTCGCGTTCCTGCTCGACGGGAACCCGCAGGCCGATGACGAGATCGATGAGCTTGAAGAGGATCGCCGAACCGATACCCGACCAGAGCAGCGTGAAGACCACTGCCTTGCCTTGAATCCAGAGCTGGCCGCCAAGGGAATAGGCGCCTTCGACGATGGTGCCGGGTGAGGTGATGTAGTCGGAGATACCTGTTCCGCCGAGACCTTTGCTGACAAGGATGCCGGTGCCCAGCGCGCCCAGAATACCGCCGACGCAGTGGATGCCGAAGACATCGAGCGAGTCATCATAACCGAAGGCGTTCTTGACCATCGAGCAGAAGAAGAAGCAGACGGCACCAGCGGCGAAGCCGAGGACGATCGACCCCATCGGACCGGCAAAACCGCATGCGGGAGTGATCGCAACCAGGCCTGCTATCGCACCGGATACGAGGCCGAGCAGCGACGGCTTGCCCTTGGCCATCCATTCAACGACCAGCCAGGATGCAGCAGCAGCGGCGGTGGCGACGAAGGTGTTGACGAAGGCAAGGGCTGTGACGCCATTGGCTTCAAGGTTGGAGCCGGCATTGAAACCGAACCAGCCGACCCAGAGAAGGGCCGCGCCGATCATTGACATGGTCAGCGAGTGCGGCGACATGAGTTCCTTGCCGTAACCGGTGCGCTTGCCCAGGATCAGCGCGCCGACGAGGCCCGCAATACCGGCATTGATGTGGACGACAGTGCCGCCCGCGAAATCGAGCGCGCCCCATTGGAAGAGCATTCCCGCGTCGGCGAGGACGGCATCGAGATTGGCTTGCGCGGTCGCTTTGGCGGCATCATCCGCCGCATCGAGAAGTGCTTTGGACGCGCTGGCGAGCGCATCCGGACCGGCCCAGTACCAGACCATGTGGGCGATCGGGAAATAGATGACTGTGACCCAGAGAACGGCAAAGACGATCAGGGCGGAGAAGCGGATCCGTTCCGCGATCGCGCCGATGATCAGGGCCGGAGTAATGCACGCAAACGTCATCTGGAACGCCATATAGTTGAGTTCAGGAACAACGACACCATTCGAGAATGTTGCAACAACGGAATCGGGCGTAATGCCGATCAGGAAAGCCTTCGAGAACCCGCCAATATAGGCGTTGAGCGCACCGCCATTGGTGAAGGCGAGCGAATAGCCGTAAGTAACCCAGACGAGGGCGACGACCGCGACAATGGCCAAGACCTGGACCATCACGGAAAGCATATTTTTTGTGCGGACAAGGCCGCCATAGAACAGAGCGAGCCCGGGGACGGACATCATCAGAACCAGCACGGATGCGATGAGCATCCATGTTGTATCGCCCTTGTTTGGAACGGGAGCGTCGCCAGCGAAGGCGGGAACGGCGGCAAGAGCTGCAAGCGCCGCGCCTCCGAGGAAGGGTTTGAGGGACTTTCTCAGTTTCATGTCAATCTCTCCAGTAAGGCGGCGTCAGAGCGCGTCATTATCACGTTCGCCGGTCCGGATGCGGACGGCTTGTTCAATCGGAAATACGAAGATTTTGCCATCGCCGATCTGGCCGGTTTTGGCGGCAGCGGTGATCGCGTCGATGACCTTGCCGACCATATCGGTGGCAACGGCGACTTCGATCTTCAATTTCGGGAGGAAGCTCACGGCGTATTCTGCGCCACGGTAGATTTCGGTGTGACCCTTTTGACGTCCGTAGCCTTTGACCTCCGTTACGGTCAGGCCGTGGACACCCAAAGAGGTCAGCGCATCGCGGACTTCTTCGAGTTTGAAGGGCTTTATAATTGCCATCACGATTTTCATGGCGTCATTCCCCTGGTTATGCCGTCGCGGTGAACAGGCCGAGACTTAAGCCGCCATTCCCTATTCAAGGACTGTGCCAGAGCAGGAAAACAAGCAATATCAGAGTGTTATACTTTTTGACCCAGAGTCAGAGGGCGCAATATCAGGCAGCTGCCTATTTTTTTGGCAATGATGATGCGGCGAGATCGGGGCGGTGCCGGATCAGGCCTTCTTGCGCAACCGAGGCGACGAGTGTGCCACCGCCGGTGAAGATCGAGCCGCGGGCGAAGCCGCGTGCGCCGCCGGCAAAGGGGCTGTCCTGCGCGTAGAGAAGCCATTCATCGGCGCGAAAGGGGTGATGGAACCAGAGCGCGTGATCGAGGCTTGCGGCCTGAATTTCGCGCTCGAAAACGGTGCGGCCATGGGCAACGAGGGTTGAATCGAGCAAGGTCATGTCGGAGGCGTAGGCAAGTATGGCCTGATGAATGGCGGGGTCGTCCGGCAGTGTGCCGGTGGCGCGGATCCAGACGTTGAAATAAGGGTCGAGGCCGTCGCGGGTCATGTAGCGCTTGAATTCGACGGGGCGCAGTTCGACGGGGCGTTCGCGCTCGAAATAGGCGCGGACCGGGTCGGGCATCAGCGGCATGACGCGCTCGCGAATATCGGACTCACTCGGGAGCTGATCGGGCTTCGGGACGTCCGGCATGGCAATCTGGTGGGAGAGGCCGGGCTCGTCGACATGAAACGAGGCGGACAGCGTGAAAATCGGCTGGCCGTGCTGGATCGCCTTGACGCGGCGCGTGGTGAAGCTGCGGCCATCTCGGATGCGCTCGACATCATAGATGATCGGGACTTTCGGATCGCCGGGGAGCAGAAAATAGCCATGGAGCGAATGGGGCAACCGGCCCTCTACGGTGCGGCTTGCGGCAACAAGTGCCTGCCCGATGACCTGCCCGCCGAAGACACGCTGCCAGCCGACCTGCGGACTGCGGCCACGGAAGAGGTTTTGTTCGAGGACTTCGAGATCGAGAATAGCGAGAAGGTCTTGGACGGCGGAGGTCATTTGTGGTGCCGGCTGAGAGGTTTAGAGGTGGCAATCATGCTTCAGCTTGGCGGATAATGCCACCCCCTGCGGCGGGGTGAGGCAGTGTGCGGCATTGAAGGCGGCACGGTTAGGCCTTAGAAGGGGTTGATGAGGGATAAAAGCGCGATGCAGCGGACGGATGTGATGATTGCGGGCGGCGGGGTGACGGGGTTGACGCTCGCACTTCTGCTGAAGCGCGCGCTGGGCGGAACACTCCGCGTGACGTTGTGCGACCCGATGATCAAGGCGGCACCGACGGATGATGACCGGGCGTTTGCGCTGGCGGCGGACGGGAGAAGGCTGTTCGACGGGCTCGGGATCTGGCCGATGATTGCCGAGGCGTGCCAACCGATCACCGAGATGGTGATTACGGATAGCCGGCTCGATGATCCGGTGCGGCCGGCGTTTCTGACCTTTGGCGGCGAGGTTGAGCCGGGTGAGTCCTTTGCGCATATGGTGCCTCAGGGGCTCTTGATCGAAAAACTGTTATTCGCTGCGGATCAGGCCGGTGTTCAGCTGATTTCCGACAGGGTGAAGCGCTTCAAGGCGGATCGGTCGTCGGTCACGGTGATGCTTGCGGGCGGTGACGCGATGAAGGCGGGATTGCTGGTCGGGAGCGATGGCGGACAATCGGCCATTCGCGAGCTTGCCGGGATCAGTTTCTATCAGTGGTCGTACAAGCAGGCGGGAATTGTCATGACGATCGGCCATGAGCGGCCGCATGACGGGCAGGCGGAAGAGCATTTTCTGCCGGCAGGGCCGTTTGCGCGGCTGCCTTTGACGGGAAATCGCAGTTCGCTGGTCTGGACCGAGGCGCAGGATCGGGTCGGATCGCTGCTTGATCGTTCCGACGAGGCGCTAATCGAGCAGATCGAGCGGCGGGCGGGTCTCAGACTGGGGGCCTTGTCATTGCTCAGTCGTCCGCGAGCCTATCCGCTGAATTTCGGGATTGCGCGGCGGTTTATCGGGGAGCGGCTCGCGCTTGTCGGGGATGCGGCGCATATGGTGCATCCGATTGCCGGACAGGGGCTGAATATCGGCTTGCGTGATGTGGCGGTGCTGGCCGAGCGGATTATCGAGGCGGCGGGGCTCGGTCTCGATACCGGAACAGTGACGGTGCTGGACGCTTACGAGAAAGCGCGGCGGTTTGATGCGGTCCTGTTTGGGGCGGTGACGGACGGGTTGAACCGGCTCTTCTCGAATGATCATCTGACGGTGCGATTGGCGCGTGATCTGGGACTCGGTATTGTCGACCGGATGGGGCCGTTGAAGGAGCGGATGATCCGGCGGGCGGCCGGGATCGAGACGGTGACGCCGCGCCGGATGCGGTGTCTTTAGGGATCAGACGTTCTCGAGCGCGCGGGACAGGCGGCTCAAAGTTCGGTCGTGCAGGCCGAGGCTCACGAGATGGGCGTGGGTTGCGGTGACATAGTCCGGATTTGCGCCCGAAACGCCAACGCCTTGCCTGATCAGGCGGAGTAATTCGTCAAATTCGAGTTTTGGGGCGTATTGCCGGTGGGTCCGGTCAATCGTGAAGGCGATGCCGGAAACGGTGCGGCCATCGATGAGGCGGAGTGTGTGGCGTGTTTCGCGATAGACCATCGTGACCTGTTCGCGGGCGCGGAGATAATCGAGAGTCTTTTCAGTGTCGGTGTGGCGCACGCGGAAGGCAACGCCGCGGCAGGAACCGCCCCGATCAAGACCGAGGACGAGGCCGGGATTGTCAGGCGTTCCGCGATGGACATGAGAATACACGCAGAGCGCCCTATGAAAGCCATGAAGTGTCGCGACGATGCGTTCAACATGGTCGAACCCGGGTCGCCACATCAATGATCCGTAGCCGAAAATCCAGAGATCGTGCGGGCGGGTGTCTGAAAGCATTCTGATCGAGCCTCTCGCGAGGATGTTCGTCCGGCTTGTCCCCGTCATGCCTGATTGGCAAGATGGCAATCGATGATAATGATCTCTAAACGAGAAGAGTGTAAAATCGAAACGAATTTGTTAGATCTGGATTAATTCCGGCGATAATCAGAGCTTATTGATGGTGAATTCCCTGCCACAGAAGAGATCTTCGCGTCCGAGGCTCTACGGCCCGCCTGTTTTGCTTGTTCTGGCGGGCGTGGCGCTCTCGGGCTTTTGGATGTTTGCGAAAACGCGAGCTGAAACGTCGATGGATCTTTGGATGACACAGGAAGCAGCTTCAGGGCGGGTCTGGACCTGCCCCGACCGCAGCATTGGCGGTTATCCGTTCCGGATCGAGATTTCTTGTACTGGCCCGACGCTGAGGGCGGCAGGAAACGTTCCCCTTGAAGCGAGCGTGGGACGGATTCTTGCTGTTGCGCAGATTTATCAGCTTGATTTGGCAATTGTAGAGTTTAGCGGGCCGTTGCAGCAGAAATATGCCGACGGAACGCAGCTTGATGCGACGTGGGAAAGTTTACGCGCGAGCGTGCATATCGGGGCTGATCGGCTACCTGACCGTGTATCGGTCGAGATGAAGAAGGTGCAGCTTGAGGATGATGCGGCGGCATCAGGCACAATCGGCCATGCCGAGTTTCATGCCCGATTGGTTGAGGGATCGGCGGTCGCGGACGATCTCGATGTCGTTGCTATGGTGCAAGGTGCGGTTTTTCCGGTGATCAATGCGTTCACGGGTGTCACGGAGCCTATGGACATCGCGTTGCGCGGCCGCGCCGAGCAGGCAGCACTCCTGAAGCGGGGACTGGTGCCGACTTTGATCGATCAATGGGCCCAATCCGGCGGAAAAATGATTTTTGACGAGGCGAGCCTCACGCAGCCGGGGTTTGCGATGAGCGTCAAGGGCGAGGTGACGCTTGACGCGCAACGGCGACCCAAGGGACAGCTGGAGCTGAACGCAACGGGAGCGGAGCGATTGATGGCGGCCTTTGGTATTGGCGGGAAAGACAAGGGTGTTAACGGATTGCTTGGCGCATTGCTGGGGCAGAAAAAATCCGATGGCACGCAAAAGGCGAGCACGCTGAAATTGCCGGTGCGGTTGGGCAATGGCAAAGTTGCAATCGGGCCAATTGTGCTCGCCGAGCTCGGGCCGCTTTATTGAGTTTCGTCGTCCGGCTTCGTGCGCCGCCCGAAATCGGGTGCATCAATCTCTTGTCCGAGATCGATGATGCTGCGGCGGACGGCGCGGGTGCGGGTAAAATGCGTGAACAGGGCCTCGCCGTCGCCCCATCGGATGGCGCGCTGGAGCGCCGAGAGATCCTCGGTGAAGCGACCGAGCATTTCAAGCACGGCATCCTTGTTGTTGAGGAACACGTCACGCCACATGGTCGGGTCGGACGCCGCGATACGGGTGAAATCCCGGAAGCCGCCGGCGGAAAATTTGATGACTTCCGACTGGGTGACTTCTTCGAGATCGGCGGCGGTACCGACAATATTATAGGCGATCAGATGCGGCAGATGCGAGGTGATGGCGAGCACGCGGTCGTGATGGGCGGGCGACATTTCCTCGACATTCGAGCCGACTGCTTCCCAAAAGGCGCGGACCTTGGCGGTTGCGGCGGGATCCGTGCCTTCGGGCGGGGTGAGAATGCACCAGCGATTCAGAAACAGGGTTGAAAATCCGGCGTCGGGACCGGAATATTCCGTGCCCGCGACGGGATGGGCCGGGACGAAATGCACATTGGCGGGAAGATGCGGGGCAATCTGCGCGACGATGCAGCCTTTGACCGAGCCGACATCGGAGATGATCGCGCCCTTGGCAAGACCGGGACGCATGGCTTCGGCGACAGAACCGCAGGCTCCTACGGGAACGCAAAGAATGATGAAATCCGCATCACTAACGCCGTTGGCGGTATCTCCCTTGACCGTGTCGGCGAGATTGAGCTGTGTGACGCGGTCGCGCACGGTCTCCGAGGCGTCGATGGCGACGATGGAGGCGGCGAGATTGCGGGCGCGGGCGGCGCGGGCCAGCGACGAGCCGATGAGGCCGAGGCCGATAATGGCAAGCCGGTTGAACAGGGGTGCGGGCAGAGGCGCGTCGAGACGATCAGTCATGGCTCAGGCTCCCGCCATGAAATCACGCAGCGCATTGACGACGAGAAGGTTGGCCTCTTCCCTGCCGATTGTGAGACGCAGCGAATCGGGTAGGCCATAGGCTCTGACGGCGCGCAGGACGAGGCCGCGAGAGGAGAGGAACAGATCGGCCTCGCGGGCGGTTTTTCCGAGTGTTTTCGGGAAGTGCATCAACAGGAAATTGCCGACACTTGGCGTCACCGAAATGCCGAGCGCAGAAATTTCACGCTCAAGCCATGGCAGCCAGTGATCGTTGTGGGCGAGGGTCTTGGCGAGGTGGTTTTCGTCCTGAAGGGCGGCGATGCCGGCGGCGATCGCCGGACCATTGACGTTGAAGGGCCCGCGGATGCGGTTGAGCGCGTCGATAATGCCGGCGGGGCCATAGCACCAGCCAAGCCGAAGAAGTGCGAGGCCGTAAATTTTCGAAAAGGTCCGAGTCATGATGACGTTTTCGCTCGATGAGACGAGCTCAATGCCGGATGCGTAATCATTGCGGCGGACATATTCGGCATAGGCGGCATCAAGCACCAGAATGACATTGCGCGGTAAAGCGGCGTGGAGGCGTTTGACCTCGTCATAGGGAATATAGGTGCCGGTCGGGTTGTTGGGATTGGCGAGGTAGACGATTTTGGTACGCGACGTGACGCAAGCGAGGATCGCGTCGACGTTGGTGGTTAGATTGGTTTCCGGTGCGACAATTGGCGTGCCCCCGGCCGCCATGATGGCAATCTTATAGACGAGGAAGCCGTGTGCGGTGAAAATGCCTTCATCGCCGGGGCCGATATAGGCGTTTGTGATCAGGGAGAGAACTTCATCGGATCCGGAGCCGCAAACAATGCGTCCAGCATCGAGCCCGTAACGGGCGGCCAAGGCCTGACGAAGCGCGGTTGCAGCGCCATCGGGATAGAGTTCGAGATGGTCGGCAGAGTGCTTGAACGCAGCGATGGCGGCAGGGGATGCGCCGAGCGGCGTTTCGTTTGACGAGAGTTTATGGAGTTTCACCCCGGCAGGAGCGGTGCTTTTGCCCGGAACATAGGCGTCAATCGCGAGAATGCCGGGGCGCGGCTGGGGACGGTCGGACAGATTTTGCATGATGTCATTCCGGAGAGGGCGTCGCGGCGGCTAATTGGAAGCGATTGGCGTGGCTGCCGATTTCATCGCAAGAATGGACGATGATTTCAAGCGGGGTGAGCGTCCCGATCAGCGTGGCGGTGCTGACAGTTTCGGGGCAGGAGAGCAAAAGGGTTGTGCCCGCCGTATTCTCGGCCTCAGCTTCGATGGTGGCACCGAGGGCGGCGAGGGCTTTGGTGGCGGTGTCGGACCAATAATGTGTGTGAAGGGCGAAGAGCAATGTTTCGCGGACCGCAGCGTCTTCAATCGGCTTCGAGATGATGAAGACCGGTGTTCCGGCGGGATGATCGGGGCGCTCGACGAAGGGCAGGCGGGCGATGATTTTCGGCGTGTCGGGACCAATCAAGCCTCGCCACCAGAAGCCTGACTTGACGCCTGGTTCCGCCGGGAAAATACCGAGATCGCCGGCGGAGGCGGCAACGGCGTTGATGACCGTATCGGCACCCTGATGGGTGAGGTAGGGCACGGTGAAACCGAAATGGAATCGCGCCGTATCTCGCATGGGCGCATCGCCGATGGAGATATCGGCATGGACGGAATAGGGCGCCTGAACATAGGTGAAAGTGGAGATGATCACGCGCCAGATGCTTTCGACCGTATCGAAGGGGAGAATGCCCGCGTGTCGTTCGGCCAAGGTTCGCATCATTGCGGCTTCACGGCCTGGCCGGAAGGCCGAGCCCGAGGCTTGAGTATTTTTCACCGCAATCAGGCGATCAATGATCGTGCCGCGCTCCATCAGAAGCCCGTGCATTTCCGCATCGATCCGGTCAATATCGTGCCGGAGATCGGCGAGGGAGACGGGGGGCTGCGCATCAGCCATCAGCTTATTCCGGTTTGAACAGACAATCGGTTTCAAGCGACAGAAACGCTCAAGCCCGATGGTTCATAAAGAAGACAGACCGCAAACGCAAAGTCCAAATGGTTGGCGGCTGACGGGAAAAAACATTTTCCGGGACTTGTGAGGTGCGGTCAAGTTTGTCATATAGCAAGTTCGGCATAAAGAACGTATGAACCTGAGAGCGGAACGCATGACCCGGTCGCACGCGAAATCGGCGCCAGTGCACAATGAGGCGGACGAGCCTTCGAGCGAGATCTTGCGGTTTGATGAAACGCAGGGACTTGAGCTTGATTGCGGGGTCGTATTTTCGCCCTGGCGGATTGCTTACCAGACTTATGGAACGCTGAATGCCGATCGGTCGAATGCGATTCTGCTGTGTCATGCGCTGACGGGCGATCAGCATGTTGCGAATGTGAACCCCGTGACGGGGCGCCCGGGCTGGTGGGAAACCATGGTCGGGCCAGGCAAGCCCTACGACACGGACCGTTTTTTTGTGATTTGCGCGAATGTGCTGGGATCGTGCCTCGGCACATCGGGCCCGGCATCACGCGATGGCGGTAAAGCGCGCGGGCTTGAATTTCCGGTTGTGACCGTCAGGGACATGGTGCGGGCGCAGGCGCGTTTAGTGGATCATCTCGGGATCGAGACGCTGTTTTGTGTGGCAGGTGGCTCGATGGGCGGGATGCAGGTGCTGCAATGGGCGGCGAGTTATCCCGAACGGGTGTTTTCGGCGATGCCGATTGCGGCAGCGGCAAAGCACTCGGCGCAGAATATTGCGTTTCACGAGGTCGGACGGCAGGCAGTGATGGCGGATCCGGAATGGCATGCCGGGCGTTATCTCGAATTGGGCACGCGGCCTGAAAAAGGTTTGGCGGTCGCGCGCATGGCGGCGCATATCACCTATTTGTCGCAACCGGCCCTGCACCGTAAATTCGGGCGGAATTTTCAGGATCGCACCGCACCGACCTTTTCATTTGATGCGGATTTCGAAGTCGAGAGCTATTTGCGATATCAGGGACGCTCGTTTGTCGAGCGGTTCGATGCGAATTCCTATCTCTATCTGACACGGGCGATGGATTATTTTGATCTGGCCGCCGATTATGACGGCGTGCTGGCGAAGGCGTTCAAGGGATCGAAGACGCGGTTTTGTGTTGTGTCGTTCACGTCCGACTGGCTGTTTCCGACGAGCGATTCGCGGGCAATTGTGCATGCGCTGAATGCGGCAGGCGGCTCGGTATCGTTTGTCGAGATCGAGACGGACAAGGGCCACGACGCGTTTTTGCTCGATGTGCCGGAATTACTCGAGACAACGCGGGGATTTATCGATGCAGCGGCGCGTGCGCGCGGGCTTGCTCCTGTGAAAAAGGCGGATCGGGCATGAGCGCGGCGTTTTTATCCGACGGACAGAGTGCGGCGCGTGTTGATCTGCTTCAGGTGGCCGAGATGGTCGAGCCCGGATCGCGTGTGTTGGATGTCGGCTGCGGCGACGGCTCGCTGTTGCGGATGCTGGCTGAGGGGCGCGGCGTTGATGCCCGCGGGATGGAACTCTCGCAGGCGGGGGTCAATGAATGCGTCGCGAAGGGGCTTTCGGTGATCCAGGGCGATGCCGATACGGATCTGGCCTATTATCCGGATGGTGCGTTTGATTATGTGATCCTGTCGCAGACCTTGCAAGCGACGCGGCAACCGCGTGTCGTGTTGGAGCATATGTTGCGGATCGGGCGGCGGGCGATTGTGTCGTTTCCGAATTTCGGGCATTGGCGGATAAGGCTGCAAATCCTGTTTTCGGGACGGATGCCGGTGACGCAAAACCTCTCCTATTCGTGGTACGAGACGCCGAATATCCATTTTTGCACGATTGCCGATTTTGTCGCTTTATGCGGCGAGATGGACGCGAAGATCGAGCGCTCCACGGCGCTTGACCGCTTTGGTCATCCGGTGCGGTTTGCGATGCCGTGGTCGTTCTGGAACCTGTTTGGCGAGCAGGCCGTGTTTGTTTTGTCGCGGAAGTAAGCATCAATTCTTAAGGCGCTTCGCCCATCGGATGCAGGTCGTTGACCATGGAGCGCAGGCGTTCGTCGAGAATGTGCGTGTAGATCTGGGTTGTTGAAATATCGGCATGGCCGAGCAATTGCTGGACGACGCGGAGATCGGCGCCGTTCTGCAGCAAATGGCTGGCAAAGGCGTGGCGCAGGACGTGCGGGCTGACCTTTTTGGCTGAAAGACCGGCGGAAATGGCGAGATCTTTCAGATCGCGGGCGAAGGCTTGGCGGGTGAGGTGGCCGGTTTCGCTGTCAGACGGAAAGAGCCAGCGGCTTTTGGGGGCATTCGGGTTCCTTAGCGCGAGGAAGGCGGATATGGCCTCCCGCGCTTTGCCGGTGAGGGGAACGAGGCGTTCGCGGCCGCCTTTGCCTTTGATAGCGAGGAGATTTTCCGAGACACGCCCGGCGCTTGCAGGCAGGGACACAAGCTCGGAGACGCGCAGGCCGGTGGCGTAGAGCAGTTCGAGAAGTGCAAAAAGGCGGGTCGCGCGGAGGGTCCGGCCCGGCGTATTTGCGGGATCGACTGTCTGGCGTTCGGCTTCGGTGAGCAAGGCGGTGACTGTATCGATGGTGAGGATTTTGGGCAGGGGACGTCCGCGCTTCGGGGCTGAGATCAGGGTGGTCGGGTCGTCGGGGCGGCGGTTTTCGGCGTAGAGAAAGCGGAAATACTGGCGCAGGGCGGAGGTTTTGCGCTGGGCGGAGCTGGCTTTCATGCCGGTTCTGGCGAGATGATCGAGGTAGAGCCGCAGGGCATCGGTGGTGGCAGTGTCGAGAGACGCGGGCGGGTTGAAAAAATCCGCGGCATTCTCAAGATCGCGGCGATAGGCGTCGAGCGTGTTTTTGGCTGCACCGCGTTCGGCAGCGAGCATTGCGAGGAAGGCTGCTATCGCGTTCGTTGGAGGCGTGGTCTGGTTCATCTGGTTTGCTTCGGGGTCGCCGCGGGTCGAATATGATCCGGATGATGATTCGACGCAAAGACTGCAAAGATTGTGATTCATGTGCTAGATGTTCACCAAACATGTTTCAACAGGGTTGTTCGAGGGTTTTTTCGTGGGCATGGGCAAGGTATCGGATCAGAGGGCGGGTGATTTGTCCGGGCTGATCCGTCGGGCGTTGGGTACACGGTCGATTGTATTGGTCGGCATGATGGGCGCGGGAAAAAGTTCGGTCGGAAAGCGGCTCGCGCAGCGGCTCGGCTTGCCGTTCGCGGATGCGGATGGCGAGATTGAATCCGCCGCGGGGATGACGATTCCGGAGATTTTCGCGCAACGCGGCGAGACGGAATTCCGGCAGGGCGAGCAACGTGTGATCGCGCGGCTGCTGGACGAAGGACCGATGGTGCTTGCGACGGGCGGCGGCGCGTTCGTCAGTACAGAGACGCGGGCGCGGATCGGGAAAGCGGGTGTCAGCATCTGGCTCAAGGCGGATCTCGACGTGTTGATGCGCCGCGTGCGTCGGCGGTCGAACAGGCCTCTGCTGCAAAATCCTGATCCGGAAGGGACATTGCGGCGTTTGATGGACGAGCGGTATCCGATTTATGCCGAGGCGGCGATCACCATCCAGTCGCGCGATGTGACGCATGAAGAAATCGTGAATGAAGCGATGGTGGCGCTGGCTGATCATCTGGGCTTTGGCAAGAAGATTGACCCCGGTGAGCCTTTGCCCGTAACGCAAACGGTCAGAGTTGAACTTGGCGAGCGCGCCTACGAGATTGTTATCGGGCCGAACCTGATCGAGGAGGCGGGCGAGCGGATTGCCAAGCTCGCACCGAGGGCGGCGTGTGCCATCGTCACGGACGAGATGGTTGCGCGCATCCATCTTGCGGCGCTGGAGGACAGCTTCAGAATTGCCGGTATCCGGACCGCGCATGTGATTGTGCCCGCGGGCGAATCGTCGAAGGGCTATTCCATGTTGGAGCGTGTCTGCGAGGCGATTATCGCGGCGAAGATGGAGCGGGGCGATCTTGTCGTGGCGCTAGGCGGTGGCGTTGTTGGCGATCTGGCCGGTTTTGCTGCTGCAGTTTTAAGGCGCGGGATGCGGTGTGTGCAGCTACCGACGTCGCTTCTGGCGCAGGTCGACTCGTCTGTTGGCGGCAAGACGGGGATCAATTCGGTACATGGCAAGAATCTGGTGGGTGCATTCCATCAACCGGTTCTTGTTCTGGCCGATACCGATGTCCTCGATACGCTCCCGCTCCGGGAATTTCGTGCGGGTTATGCTGAGGTGGTCAAATACGGGCTGATTTCAGACCCGGCGTTTTTTGCGTGGCTTGAAGCCAATCATCGCGGGGTGTTTTCGGGCGGGGTCGAGCGGATCGAAGCGATCCGGACGAGTTGTGCGGCGAAGGCGGCGGTGATTGCGCGGGATGAACGAGAGGAAGGCGACCGGGCGTTGCTGAATCTCGGGCATACGTTCGCGCATGCTTTCGAGCGGATTGTCGGCTATGATGGAACGCGTCTTGTCCATGGCGAAGCGGTGTCGATCGGGCTTGCCTGTGCGTTCCGGTTCTCGGTCTGGCTCGGTCTGTGCCTCGGACAGGATGCGCAGCGGGTGGCGCAGCATCTTCATTCTGTCGGTCTGCCTACCCATATGAGCCAGATTCCGGGATGGAATGCGACTGCCGAAATGATCCTCGAGGCGATGGCTCAGGACAAGAAAGTGAAGCGCGGCAAGCTCACGTTTATTCTGGCGCGGGCGATCGGCGACAGTTTCATCGCACCGGACGTGGCGGTTGATGATGTGCGTGCGTTTCTGGATGAAGATTTTGCACGAAAAACGGGTTGAATGAATGGAAAACATTGAATTTCATGCGAATCCCTGGGTTGCTCTGACGGTGGTGGTTCTGTGTCTTGCGTTGTCGGCTTTTTTTTCAAGTGCCGAAACGGCGTTGACGGCGGCATCGCGGGTCCGGATGCATGCGCTTGAAGGCAGCGGCGAAGCTCGTGCCGGGATCGTGAATCGTCTGCTTCTGTCGCGGGAAAGACTGATCGGTGCGCTTCTGATCGGCAATAATGTGGTTAATATCAGCGCGTCAGCGTTTTCGACGGTTGTTCTGGTGCAAGTTTTTGGCCCTGAAGGCGTGATCTACGCAACGGTTGTCATGTCGGTTCTTGTCATCATTTTCGCCGAGGTATTGCCGAAGACGGTAGCGATCAATGCTCCGGACCGGGCTGCATTACTGCTTGCGAGACCGGTTTCGGCGATCGTGGCGATATTCGGTCCAGTGACGATCACGATCGAGTTTCTCGTCAGAATTCTGCTCCGGCCTTTCGGGGTCCAGATCGGGGAAAATCAGGCGATTCTGTCTGCGCAGGAAGAGCTGCGCGGTGCGGTGGATTTGCTGCACAGCGAGGGCAGTGTCGAGAAAGAAGCGCACAAGATGTTTGGTGGCCTGCTCGATCTGGTTGATCTTGAAGTTTCCGACATCATGGTTCACCGGACGAAAATGGTTTCGGTGTCGGCCGACCAGCCATCGGAGGACGTGGTGCGCGAGGTTTTGGCTTCGCCGCACACGCGGCTGCCGATCTGGTCCGGTTCACCGGAGAATATTATCGGTCTGCTTCATGCCAAGGATCTGCTGCGGGCCTACGACTCGGTGAAGGGCGATGCAACAAAACTTGATGTCCGGGACATCGCGCTTTCACCGTGGTTTGTGCCGGATACAACCTCCTTGAAGGATCAACTGAGAGCATTCCTCGGCAAGAAAATGCATTTTGCGTTTGTTGTTGATGAATATGGCGAGGTGATGGGCATCGTTACGCTCGAGGATATTCTCGAGGAGATTGTCGGCGATATCCGTGACGAGCATGATATTCTGGTGCAGGGTCTCCGGCCATTGCCGGATGGTTCGGTGAGTGTCGAGGGGACAGTGCCGATCCGCGATCTGAACCGCGCGATGGATTGGGAACTTCCGGACGACGAGGCCACGACGATTGCTGGGCTTGTGATCCACGAGGCGCAGACGATCCCGGATACGGGGCAGGTTTTCACCTTTTACGGCTACCGTTTTCAGGTCATGCGGAAATCACGCAACCGGATCACCATATTGAAGATTACAGCGCTGAACCGGAGACAGCCGGTTGTTTAGAGCTTGCGTTTTGATCGCCTGGTTCTGAGTCGAGGATCTGTGCCGCGGCCAGGGCTGCAAACTTGCCCCTTTTCGCCATAAGCTCGGAATGAGTGCCGTGCTCGATGATTCGGCCGTTCTCGAAGACCAGGATGAGATCCGCTTTGCGGATGGTTGAAAAACGATGGGCGATCACGAAGGTCGTCCGGTTTTGCATCACGACATCGAGCGCAAGACGGACGTCACGCTCGGTTGCCGCGTCGAGTGCGGAGGTTGCTTCATCGAGGATGAGAATGGGTGGATTTTTCAGGAGGGCGCGCGCAATGGCAATGCGCTGGCGCTCGCCGCCAGAGAGGGTGCGGCCCCTTTCGCCGATCACGGTATGAAGGCCGTCCGGATCCCGCGCGATGATTGTCAAGCCCTGCGCTTTTTCAAGTGCTGCGAGGACGTCATCATCCGAGGCATCGGGGCGACCGACACGGATATTGTCGGCAATCGAGCGTGCGAACAGCATGGATTCCTGAAAGACAACGCCGATGTGACGACGAAGCGAATGGAGCGTAAGCGTGCGGATATCGTGGCCATCGATTGATATTCGTCCTGATTGTGGTTCGAAGGCGCGGTAGAGAAGGCTCAATGTCGTTGATTTGCCGGATCCTGTGGCGCCGACGAGTGCAACGCACTGGCCGGCTTTGACGGTGAAGCTGATGTCACGGACGGCGGGGCTTTTGCCGTCGTAGGAGAATGTGACGTTGTCGAAGATGACATCGCCTCCGACAGACATCAGAGGCCGTGCGCCGGGCTGATCGCTGACGGAAGATTCGAGATCGAGGATGTCGAAGAAAGCGCGTATTTTGGGTGCCTGACTGGTCATGTGATTGATGAAGCCGACCAATGTTTCCATACGGCCGATCAGCATGATCGCGAGATTGATAAAAGATACAATCTCGCCGACGGTGGCAAGACCTGCGCGGTTCAACGCGATCCCGGATACGAGAATACCGAGCATTGTGAGGGTTGCGGAGGCCCGCGCGATCATTTGTGCGAATGCCCACCAGACCAGAACCGGCGTCTGGGCACGCAGCAGATTATTGATGATGTCGCGGAGTGCGGCCGTTTCGCGCTCGATACGGGTGAAGCTCTGAATGACAGGAAGGTTGCCGAATGCATCGGAAGCGTGCGCGGCAAGATCGGTATGAAATTGTTCGACGTCGCCCTGAAGTCTCTCGGTCCGGTGCATGACGCAGGCGGTGAGGACTGTAAAGAGGACGAGCAAGAGCAGGAGCATGACGGCCAGACGCCAATTGATGAAAAGCGTTGCCGGAAGCATTACGCCCAGTAGAATGAGGGAAGTGCAATGCTCGCGCAGGATATTGAGCCAGATCCAGGCTGCACCATTGGCGCCTTCGAGCGCTACTTTGAGAAGTTGGCCCGAGTGGCTGCGGTTGTGAAAGGCGAGCGGAAGTTTCAGTGCATGTTCGAAAAACGCTGAAATCATTGCCAACCGGGTGCGGTGGGACAGCCGGTCGGCATGAAGTGCGACAAGGACGCTGGCGGAAATTGTAAAGAGGCTGAAGCCGATCCAGACGGTGATAATTTTCACAAGTTCCTGATCCCGGACCGGAGCGCCCGAAACAGTCGGGGGTGACAAATGGTCAATGACGCGTCCGAACAGGATCGGTTCCGCGAACTGGCTGAAGGCCAGCATCAGATTTGCAGCAACGAGCATCAGGGCCAGTTTCTTTTCTGATCCAATCTGATGGAATGAACGTTTGAACGTTTTGAGAAACATAATTCGGTTGATTACCTTGCCGATGTTGCTAGAAGATCATGCTTGTTGACGGAATGATTGAGTAATGCACTACAATGATCGTTCGCCATTCCGGGATCATTGATAAAAACCTTTCTTTCATAATTTCGACTTATATTATACCCGGTTTTTTGAACGCCAAGCTCAGGGTCAGCTAAATGGATCTCGCGACGATCGTCGGATATGTTTTAGGCTTAGTGGTTGTCGGGGTGCTGATCGTGATGGACGGATCACCCCGTAATTTTGTCGACAAGCATGCTATAATTGTAATTTTTGGCGGCTGTACGGCGGCAACGATGATCCGGTTTCCCTTTTCCGTTATTGCCCACGGGTTTCCAATGGGATTCAAATATGTCTTTACGACGCAGGGCAGCGATCCACGCCAATTGATTGAGGAAATCACCAAAGTGGCGGATACCGCCCGTCGTCAGGGACCTACTGCTCTCGAGCGCGTGGTGGTGACGAATTCATTTCTGGCCCAGGGTGTCCGATATATAGCCGACGGCTATGACAAGGACTTTATTCGCGACACGTTGCAGCGCGATACGGATGTCTATCTCCAGCGGCTGCAGGAAAGCGAGAAGCTTTATCGTTCGATCGGCGATGCCGCTCCTGCCTGGGGGATGGTCGGAACATTGCTCGGGATGGTGCAGATGTTCTCAAATATGAGCGATCCATCGAAACTGGGGCCATTCATGGCGGTCGCTTTGCTTGCGACGCTGTATGGCGCCCTTGTGGGGAACCTCTTCTGTCTTCCTCTCGCTGACAAGCTGCATCTGAAACTGGAGGAAGAGGATCTCGCGAGGGCGCTTGTGATCGACGGGATCATGCAGGTGAGAGATGCGCGCAGTCCCGCTGTTGTGCGCGAAATGCTGATGGCCTATCTGCCGCACCACCATCGCGACGAATTGGCTGCCGCATAAGGGGTCAAGCATATGCGCAAGAAGAAGGGCGGGCATGCCGGTGGACACGGGTGGTTCGTGACATTTGCGGACCTTATGGCGTTATTGCTCAGCTTTTTTGTCATGCTCGTGGCCTTCTCGACCCAAGACAAGCAAAAACTTCAGATGGTTGCAGGATCGATGCGCGATGCCTTCGGAACGACGCGGGACAGTTACTACGCGGGAGTTATCGAAATAATGGGTATACCGGTGCGGCCGAGGTTAAAAAATGCCGTCGATGGCTCGCCGCAAGACGCATCAGCGGAGACCGCACCCTCTTCGAATGAGTCCTCCGAGGAGGGGCGTAATCTGCTCGCCCGTGACCAAGGGGTCGCTTTGGCGGCCACGAGCCTGCGGCAGGCAATCAACGAAATGCCTGAATTGGCCGAGCTGTCTAAGAATATCATTGTCGAGGAGCGTGAAAACGGTATCAACGTGGCACTCACTGATCAAACGGGGCTGTCCATGTTTCCCGAGGGATCAACGGAACCGTTTGACAGGGTACGGGAAGCTTTATTGAAGCTTGCACCCTTGCTTCTCAAGCTGTCGAATCGAATTTCGATTACGGGGCATACGGCAACACAAGCCTACGGTCTTTCGACCGACTCGAATGCGTGGGAGCTTTCAATCGGACGGGCGAGTGCCGTTCGCAGGATATTTTCGGACGCGGGCATTTTGCCCGATCGCTTCTCATCCGTGACCGGCAAGGCTGACACGGAACCACTTTTCCCCGACAACCCGCAGCTTCCCTCGAATCGCCGGATTGATGTCTTTCTGATAAAGGAAGCGCCGCCGATGCCGCAACAGCAGAAATTTTGATGTGCGTTATCTGGTGCTTGTTACAATCGCCCAGTACATTCTGTAGCGGGATGACGGCCAGTAATGTGCCGCCACGCCTATCCGGGTCGCCTGCCGGGACAAAAGCGCCGCATTGTGGGCCGGAACATCCCGCCAGCCGGAAAATGCCTCGGCGGCTGTACGATAACCTGCGGACAAGCGGATTGTCCTGCCGTCGGGCGTTTCTTCATTTTTGATGTCAGGGACTTCGCCCGGGGTTGAACGATCCGCTTTGGCTGCATTCGAGGCGCGCAGTTCCGCTTCGCGTGCCAGGGTGGCATCAAACACAAGCGGCGGAAGGCCGCGATCGCGCCGGTAACCGTTGATCATGGAGACCGAGAGTGCCGGATCGAACGACTGGCCGGCTTGATCAAGGCGCGTATAAAGCGCTGACATCGAAACGGTTCTGTCCGGCCCGCATGATCCGAGCGTCAGACCCACGATGAGGGCTGATGTTACGATCAGGGCAGATCTGCCCGTGATTGCGCCGGTCATTACTTTTTTATTCCTTTCCGAGTGGCGGGGCGGGTCTCTTTTTCCCGGCAGCAGCCGCGCTTTCTATCTTGTTGATCCGTTCTTCGAGTGCACCCAACCCCTCGATGGTCAGAATCGTTCGCGGTCTGGTGTCACCAATACCGATTTCCATGAGTTGCCGATCAATATTGAAAATAAGGTCGCTGGTTACTTTAGCGCCGTCATCAACCTCCGCAATGAAGCAGACGAGTTCGAATTCCTTGACCGTATCTCCGATGCGCTTGAAATGGACAGTCGGCTCGGGCCTTTTCAGGACGGTACGGTTTGCGACGGCGATGGACGACAGGGTTTCCACGACTTTTGCCGAGTCTGCATCACGACCGACCGGAACCGGGATCACGATCCGCCCCATCCGGTTCGAATGGACACGGTTTTTGACCATGCCCGAAATGAGGCTTGAATTGGGAACAATCATCACTGCCTTGTCGAATGTCTCGATTTCAGTCGCCCGAACATTGATGCGCTTGACGATCCCCTGTTCGTCCCCGACGACGATCCAGTCACCCACCCGAATGCCGCGTTCCCAGAGCAGGATGAGACCGGATACGAAATTGTTGACGATGGATTGCAGACCAAAACCGATACCGACGGAGAGCGCACCGGCGACGATGGTGACTTTATCGAGACTAAGCCCCAATGTGCTGAGCGAGAGCGTTATCGCGATCAAAAAGCCGAGATAGCCGATACCGGTTGTGATCGAGTTGCGGAGACCTGAATCAAGCTGGGTATGCGGCAGATATTTGGCTGTCAGCCAGCGCTGGACCGCGCGGGTGATCAGAATCGCGATGCCGAAAAACACGATTGCCGAGAAGGCCGCCGCAAAGGAGAAGGTGACGTCACCAATGGTGAAGCCGAAAATTGCTGCTCTGAGAGAATACAGGACATCGCCGGACTCGACGCCCCATGGCGCCAGAGCGAGCAAGAGGCCGAGACCGATGATCAGAACCTGCGCCGCGCCCGAGAGTAAAACGCCAAGTTGTTCCAGCGATCGGCGGGACAGACCGCTGGCCGTTCTGATCGTCGTCGAAAAGCGAGTCTCTTCGAGGAGAAATCCCTCGATCGCGAGCGAACTCAACCGCGCCAGCAGATAGATCAAGGTGACGATAATTCCGATCCACGAGATCTGATCCGCCATGAACGCAGCAAATGCGCTGTAGCCCAGCAGGACAGATCCGAGAATGACGATTACGAGGCTCCAGCCGATGATGCGCAGAATGGCCGTCAGAGACGAGCCTGTTTCAGGGATGGATGCTTCTGCTCCCTCGGCTCTTTGCGCTGGAACGATCGATTTCAAACCCCTGACCAGTGTCCAGACGATCAGAATTGAAAAGATCGCCTTCGTAAGAACTGTGAGGCTCAGGCCGGCGGCAATTGCCTGACTTACCGTCTCAAAGGTTGAGTCGGCTAAAATAAGGATGCTGATATTCGTGGCGATCCAGACAATACGGGCTGCCGATTCATTTGACAGAGGAATTGCCCGCCATTCAGCGCGATCAGGCGATAGAACGGCTTCCGCCAGTCCGCGCACAAAACTGATATAGACAAGACCCCAAAGGATGACGCTGAACACGGGTTCGACGCGGTTTGGAAGAATATCGAGGGCATCGACCGTGGTCACGATTATGGCGACGGCGGTCATCGGCACGAGTAAACTGATGAGTGTGAGCAGAGCAGCGCGGCTTATGACACGGAACGGTGTGGGCTTGCCAAAAACCGCATCGCGGGCCATGAATGCTAATGCGCGCTGACGCATCCTGGCCGCGACGATGATCACTATGCCAATCGCAATTGCGAGGACCAAGGTGCCGAATGCTCCGGCGGACTCGATGATCCGGTTTAAAGTATCGCGTGAAACAACGCCCAGGGCACGAAAATCATGGCCGATATTGCCGGCGACATCGAGCCAGAGTTGCGGTGCCAGAAGGCTCTCGGACCGCTCGAACAATTTATTCGTAAATATGCTTCGCCGCTGATCTGCAATTGCGGTCATGAGCTGGTCGGCCTGGACTGCCAGCGCGCGCGCGAGCTTTACGCTTTCGTCAAGTTCTTTCAACAGACGATCCCGCTCGTCCCGTTCTTTCGTGATGTCGGTGCTTTCAGGTTCGGCCTTCCCATCGGGCTTGGGTCCCAGTTCCTTGAGCCGCGAGCGGATGGCTTCCGCTTTGGGTGCCAGCTCGTCCGAGACGGATTTCAGGTCGCGTGCCAATTCCTCGACGCGCTTTCGATTTTCCTGAAGGGCTTTGTCGGAAACGGTTCGAACAGTAATTCCCGCTTCGATCTGGTTCAGCTCGAGCCGGATGGCTTCGATTTTCGATTTTGTGCTGTTTTGCTCTTGTGCACCAGCGCCGACGGGCATGAAAAGAACGAAAATGAAAGCAGCAAAAAAGGCAAGAATAGATGCTTGAGAAGATAACCGCATGGCGGGAGGCTTTGTCAAAGTAAACGGATGAGGCATGCCCTGTTGACCTCCGCGAATCACTTGCGGGTGACGCTGCTCGATTGATAGGTGAGTAGCGCGAAATGGTCTCAAGGGCAAAAGGACTTTAGCTTTGTTCAGACGAGCGCGAAACGAAGCGTCAGGATCGCTCCGAACGAGACGACAATCCACCGGACAAATTTTGTCGGCACACGCCGGGCGAGTTTGACACCGATATAGCCGCCGCAAACACCGCCAATCAGGCCGATAATGGCATGGGGCCAGGCGACAATTCCGGCGGTGATGAGGGCAATCAGCGCGAAGCCCTGAATGAACAGCGAGCAAAGGTTCTTGGCGGCATTGATGAAGTGGTAATCATCCCCTTCGGCCAAAGCGAGGGCGGCGAGCATGATGATGCCCATGCCTGCACCGAAATAGCCACCGTAGATGGATACGACGAATTGCATGCCGATGCCGGTGATGCGGCGTTTGCCGGAGCCGGGCCTTGATGCGAAACGGTTGATCCATTTCAGAAGCAAGGGACTTGTGGCGAAGAGGAGCGTGGCGAAACCGAGGAAGAAGGGTATCAATGCCCGGAACGCGGATGAAGGCGTGAAGAGAAGTAAGAACGCGCCTGAGAGGCCGCCGATCATGCTCGCGATGGCAAGGGGTACATAGCGGCGCCCATAGCGGCGGATTTCAGGCAGATACGCGAAGGTTGACGCAAAACTGGCAGGCGTCAGGATCATCGCGCTGGTCGCGTTGGCAATGACGGGTGGCAGGCCGGTGCCGATCAGGGCGGAGAAGGTGAAGAATGTGCCACCGCCCGCAATGCCGTTGATGGTGCCGCCCGCAAGGCTGGCAAAAAGGACGAGCAGGCCATCAAACAAGGTCATGAAAGAGGTGATCCCGACGAGTTGGTGATCTGTGTTCAGGCTTTTCTAGCATGAATATAGTGGCGACCGCCATGTGATCCGGTCACGGATTGCTCACGAAAAAGAGATATTGGCAATCAGAACTCCGACGCATTTTGGCAATGGAATAGCACTATCGTGACCGAAAACAGCAAAAATCGCAGCAGCAATCCCTACTATCATGGGCCTGTGACCGATCATTTCGACGGGGAGCATTTCTTCAACCCGGGTCGGCGCTGGACGAAGTCACCGCTTGATCTTTTGCGATGGGGTTTCGAGGGGGGCCGCGAAAAATGGCCCGATACTCACCCCAGCCCCTTTCGTGACAAGCCGCCGGAGCGGGTGTCCGATCAGTCAATCCGGTTGTCTTTCGTTGGTCACGCGAGCTTTCTGCTTCAAACGGCGGGGTTGAATATTCTGCTTGATCCCGTGTGGTCGGACAGGGTGTCGCCCGTGCGTTTTGCAGGGCCTAAGCGGGTGAACAGCCCC
>JBJTDR010000107.1:0-13107 GCA_046092445.1 Hyphomicrobiales bacterium
CCAAACCCGCATCACCTTCAGCAAGGATCGCAACAATCTGGCTCTCCGAATATTTCGACTTCCTCATCCCGTTTCCACTTAAAACCGAACAGGAAACTCTACTTTCAACCTGTTCTAAAAAAAGAGAAGTCTATGGGTGCAAGACTGATTTGTGCAACGTTATCAATGCGTTGCTGTAATTGACAACCACTGGGTGCTGATGGCGTCAAATGGCGAAGAATTCTACTGCTTACACGACCCTCCGGCACAAATTTTATCAATGGTATCGCAGTCAATTATGGTACGAGGATCAGTCGCATACTTGTCATGTATGCCCGCTGAAAACTAGATGTGAGTTCGGACGTCCAAAGCCAAGCGCTCTAATCAATTCAGAAGCCATACTCAAGGGAGGATCAATTTTCAGGTTGCAGACCAGTTGGCTGGGGGACCTGGATTCGAACCAAGATTAACGGAGTCAGAGTCCGCTGTTCTACCGTTGAACTATCCCCCAACGAACAGAAAGAACAAACGGCCAATGGGTAACATCAAGCTCCATACCGAATAGTTTTGTAAATGACAAGCGATGTGTTCTCGAGTAACTTAACATTTGATAAAATTAAATGTTTTTTGGGCAGATCGACCTAAATGACCCATGGGATTAAATATGTCTTACTTGCTTTTTTCGTTATCGCGGTCTCTGCGTGGTTTTTGGTTAATATTTTTCCGGTGTTTACCACTAAAAAACAACAATCTATGTTGTGGAGCAACAATTTTGAGAAAGCTAGCCTCCGCTTGAATTCGGTCATTGTCGGGCGACCAAAGCTTGCCGATATACCTATACAGTTGAGATTAATTGGTCGCGTACAACCGATTGCGAGTGTCGCGGTTCGTCCGCGCGTTGAAGGTCAAGTGGAACAAGTATTTGTTTCAGATGGCGTTCTTGTTAGTCGCGGTGATCGAATTGCAAGACTTGACTCGCGGAATATTGAGGCTCGAATTCGGCAGGCTGAAGCCAACATAGCTCGGTCACGAGCGCTTTTTGGCCAAGCGGAGCGCGATGCTAAGCGAAGCGAGACCCTCTCCGCGAGCGCATTTTCATCCAAAGTCACGTTGGAGAATAGCAGAACTCAGCTTGCGATTCTTTCTGCGCAAATTGAGTCGGATCAGGCGACACTTGACGATTTGAGAATTACTCAGGGTTTTTATGATATCAGAGCCCCGATCAGTGGTCGTATTGGAAATGTTTCACTAAAGCCGGGCAGTCTTGCAAAGACAAACGATAACAGTCCTCCCCTCGTGTTGATCAATCAAGTTAATCCAATAGATGTGTCTTTCGATGTGGCTCAGAGCTGGATTGGTGAGCTTCGGGAGTCGATCCGGTCTCGATCTTCCAAAGTAAGTGTTAGTCCTCAGGGCAGCTCAAAAGTTTATCTAGGCGAGTTCGTTTCGATTGATAATGTGGTAGATGGCGCCTCGGGCACTATCAATGCCAAAGCACGATTCGATAATGCGGATGAGGCTTTGTGGCCCGGGTTGATCTGTGAGGGGATTATTGATTTTCGGGTCGAAAAGCGTCAGCTGACCGTGCAGCGCGAGGCTATACAAACAGGGCAGATTGGTAGTTTTGTATATATCGCTGTTGACGGCGTTGCTCGTATCCGACAAGTCACAGTGTCAAGAAATTTTGGTCATGTAGCAATCATTAGCTCAGGTCTTGGGTTGGATGACGAAGTCGTCCTGCAAGGGCAAAATCAATTATCTGATGGTGACCGGATTGAAACCTTATCAAAGCAAAGTGATCAGGATTGATGTCTGTCTCCGAACTTTGCATTCGACGCCCAGTCATGACGACTTTATTGGCTTTAGCACTCGGTATCATTGGTGTTTTTTCGTATTTTAGGCTTCCGATTGCGGCTTTACCGAAAGTTGATTTTCCTACCATCAGTGTGACAGCCAGTCTTCCGGGAGCGAGTCCCGAAGTAATGTCATCGTCAGTCGCAGCGATACTTGAGCGGCAGTTTTCGTCAATATCCGGTGTTACCTCGATGACCTCTGTTTCGAGTTTAGGAGCGACATCTATAACACTTCAGTTTGATCTGGATCACGATATTGATGAAGCGACGCTGGATGTTCAGGCTGGTATCAGTGCGGCAATGAGGCAGCTTCCATCAGATATTTCCAGTCCGCCAAGTTTTCGGAAAGTGAATCCATCGGATCAGCCGATCCTGTTTCTTGCTTTGACTGGCTCGAACTTGGCACTTTCAAAGATCACCGAATTTGCCGAGACGGTCGTTCAACAGAGAATATCCCAGGTCACAGGAGTGGCTCAGGTACAAATTTTTGGATCTCAAAAGTTTGCGATCCGTATCCTCGCCAGGCCTGATGCAGTCACCGCGAGAGGTATTTCGTTCGAAGATATTCGAGAGACGGTTTCTGCTGCTAATTCCAACCAGCCGACCGGAGTTTTGAAGGGTGAGAGGCAAAGGCTAACGATTTCATCGAATAATCAGATGTTGACTGCGGAGGATTATGCGTCACTGACGATTCGGACGGAGAATAACAATTCAGTTCGCCTCGGGGACGTCGCCACTGTTTATGAGTCGGTTGAGAATGATCAAGTTGCTTCGTGGTTGAGTCGTGACCGTTCTATTCTTTTGGCGATCTATCGGCAGTCGGATGCCAATACGGTCGCCGTAATTGATACGATCAAGGAAAAACTTGATGGTTTTAGAGCGCAGTTACCCGGTTCGGTGAAGCTAGAGGCATTAAATGATCGATCATTGCCCATTCGCAATTCGATATCTGAACTCCAGTACACCTTGCTAATTTCGATTATTCTCGTTGTGTTCGTAGTCTTTCTATTTTTGAAATCGTTCAGTGCAACGTTGATCCCGGTCCTTGCAATACCGATCTCTATTCTCGGAACTTTTGCTGTCATGGCTTTGCTGGGATCGTCGTTAAATATCATATCCATGCTCGCGCTGACATTAGCGGTCGGCTTCGTTGTCGATGATGCGATTGTCATGCTCGAGAATATCACGCGTCATCAGGAGAACGGAACGAATCGACTAGATTCTGCGCTGAAGGGGTCCAAGGAGATAGGATTTACGATTATTTCGATCACGTTCTCTCTTATCGCTGTATTTATTCCAGTATTTTTTATGGGTGGCGTGGTCGGCAAGGTATTTTCGGAATTTGCCACGGTTATCTCAGTTGCCATTTTGATCTCGGGTCTTGTTTCATTGACGCTAACCCCGATGATGTGCAGCCGAATTTCGAATAGTCCTTTTAAGTCATCCGAGACGTTCGGTGCTCGCTACATCGCAAAGTTCACCAAAATTTTCGAATATTTTGCAATCGGTTATCGTAAATCCCTCGATTTAGCTTTCAAGTTTAAAAATTTTGTTATTCTGCTTACGATCATATCGATCGGGATGGGAGTAAAATTATACATCGAAAGCCCGAAAGGCCTCTTCCCGTCCGAAGATACGGGTCTGGTTAGACTTTCGACGCAGGGACCACTTGACATTTCTTTTGAAGCGATGAGTGCGCACCAGAGAACGATAAACGAGTTAATACTGAATGATCCCGCCGTTGCGTATGTGAGTTCGAGCGTTGGCTTCGGATCTTTGAGTCAGGGCTTCGGGTTCATCCAGCTAAGAGATGTCAGTGAACGCGACGATATTCAGGCTGTCATTACAAGGCTTCGCAAGGCGACGTCGGGGGTCGTTGGGGTCACATCGATTTTCCAGTCTGTCCAAAACGTCAATTTGAGCAGCGGGCGTCAAAGTCGTTCCCAGTTTCAATATTCTCTTCAGTCTGCCGACTTAAAGGAACTCTTTGAAGGTTCGGCGCGGATTGTCGAAAGAATGCAGACGATGAAAGAACTGCAAGATGTCATTAGCGATGCCCAAATATCAAATCCCGTCCTGATGGTTGATGTGGATCGAACGAAGGCGGCATATTTTGGCATAAACAATGATCAAATTCGTAAGACTCTTTTTGATTTGTTTGGTTCCCGGCAGATTTCAACAATTTACACGGAAACAAACGATTATGCAGTGATTTTGGAGAGTGATCGTATTTTCCAATCCGATCCTGATGCTGTCGCAAGCTTGGTCATTCGTAATAGAGACGGAGTGGGCGTTCCTATTGGCACAGTTGCGAAAATTACGAAAACAGTTGGACCCGTGGCTATTTCCCGTCAGTCACAGTTACCCTCCGTCACTATTTCATTCAATCTCTCTCCGGGTGTGGCGCTAGGCACTGCGATTGATGCAATACGTTCAGTTGAGGACGAAATTGGATTGGGTTCGCAAGTATACTCGCGTTTTTCGGGAGCTGCTCAAATCCTTCAGGAAACATCAACCGGACAAGGGGCTCTAATCGTTCTGGCTCTGCTTTTCATATATCTAGTCCTTGGTATCCTGTATGAGAGCTTTATTCACCCCATAACGATCTTGTCCGGACTTCCGTCGGCCGGAATTGGCGCTCTGCTTGCCCTCAAGTTTATGTCGATCGAATTGTCGGTTATGGCGTTCATCGGTATTCTGCTGCTCCTCGGGCTGGTAAAAAAGAATGCAATTATGATGATTGATTTTGCGATTGATCGTCGAAGATCGGGGGATGATGCATTATCCGCAATTCGTGAAGCGGCTTTGATCAGATTCAGGCCGATCATGATGACGACATTTGCAGCGCTTTTCGGAGCTCTTCCGATTGCATTTGGGATCGGTTCTGGCTCAGAGTTCATGCAGCCTCTTGGAGTAACGATTGTTGGTGGCATTTTGATGTCTCAAGTGCTCACGCTCTATGTTACGCCGATTATTTATGTGTATTTGGATGGTCTCGACCGATTTCTCAGGAAAAATCAATGCTGACGTGAGATCATTTCGTATCAGATCGTTAAAAATTGAATTGGTTGGTTCAATGATCAGAAATTCGGTAATGATATTTTGTTGTCGATATTTCTCTGAGAGATTGAAAAAGGTTGCCTGGATTCTCGAGTGCGAGCATTGCTGTTGCCGACCCGACGCCATTTCATCGCAGGGTGATTGCTGACCTTTTCAATGACGGAAAGAGTGGTCGAATTGAATTCTTCGACAATGGTGCAACTTTGATTGAGTCCTGTTCATTGACCAGTCCGGATATCATCATCATTGATGACCAGCTTCCATTTGTTTCGGGCGTTGAGCTTCTTCGAACATTATCCGCTCTACCATCTCTAAGGACAAAAATGCCGAAATTCGTTTTATTTATAAACGATTCGACGCGCTCAAACGTACACGAGGCAATTTCAGGAGGATTTTCGGCAGTTATAAAAAAGCCATTCGTGCCGAGTTATCTAATGCAGATTATCAGACAATGTCTTTTCGAGAACAATCATCACGCTATTCAGCAGTAACAGCGCTCCTGTGTCCTCTCGCATGACTTAGATCACTTCCCGAGTCTGTGTTTCGTACTCAGCACTCCGCTTGGTCATATGACGGTTTTCAATCGGAATGTTTATTCTTCAAAAATTCAAAATGTATGTTAGGTGATGGACCATGCGGTAAATTTCTTTTCTGCTCACTGAGAAATTGGAATCTGGAGCGCTACTGTTGCGAAAATCAGCTGCCGTCGACGGCTACGTTCAACCGATTTACGCCGCGCTTGATCTCGGGACGAATAATTGCAGGCTTCTGGTGGCACGATCGAATGATAACGGGTTCAAAATCCTGGATGCGTTTTCGCGGATTGTCCGATTAGGTGAAGGGGTTGCGTCATCGGGATCACTCTCTGATCATGCGATCGAGAGAACGATTGATGCCCTGAGCGTGTGCAAAGCAAAAATGGTGAAAAGGGGTGTTTCTCGTTCCCGCCTCATAGCGACAGAGGCGTGCCGTATTGCGGGAAATGGCGGGCTGTTCATTGAGCGGGTTTATGATGAGCTTGGACTCATTCTTGAGGTAATTGATCGTGGCACGGAGGCGCACCTTGCCGCTGCTGGCTGTTTGGCGCTCGCCGATCCAGAAGCCGAGGGTGTGATCCTATTTGACATCGGAGGCGGATCATCCGAGGTTGTTTATCTTGAAAAGGCGGCATCAGATGTATCGCCTTGTAAACATCGTGTTCGTGATTGGGTCTCGATGCCGGTAGGTGTCGTAAACATGGCAGAGCGTTACGGGGGACAGAGTATTTCCAGGGCAGTGTTCGGTGACATCGTCAAGCACGTCAGGGAGCTATTGAAGCCTTTTGCCGAATCGTTGAATTCAGGCGTTTATACTAGCAATTTCCATCTTTTGGGGACATCAGGCACCGTTACAACGCTTGCTGGCGTTCATTTGAACCTTCCGCGATATGACCGTCGTTCCGTCGACGGGATTTGGATGGAACGAGTCGAGATCGATTGTGTACTGAACAGACTTTTAGCGATGAGTTACTCGGAATTGGTGGCAAGCCCTTGTATCGGTCAGGATCGAGCCGATCTTGTATTGGCAGGCTGCGCTATTTTCGAAGGAATCCGCAGTTTGTTCCCTGCCAATCGTATCAGGATAGCTGATCGAGGTCTTCGTGAAGGGATTTTGATGCAAATGATCGCGGAGGACAGATCGGAGAACCTATTGCGTTCGGTAATTGCATGACCACAAATGCCGGTTCCGGTCGTGCGGGCGGACGTTCTCTAAAGCAACGGGTCAAAACAGGGCGCAATAGAACCTTGTCGCAGACACGCTGGCTCGAACGGCAGCTTAACGATCCTTTTGTCGCGAAGGCAAAACAGGAAGGTTTCCGTTCACGTGCGGCGTTCAAAATTCAGGAGATCAATCAGAAATTTGGGATATTCAGGCCGGGTGGTAGGGTGGTGGATTTAGGAGCGGCACCCGGTGGTTGGAGTCAAATCGCCTCACGGGCCGTGGGTTCGGATCATGGAAAGGGGTGTGTCGTAGCCATCGATCTGCTTCCAATAGACCCAATTTCCGGCGTTGAATTCGCTGTTTTGGATTTTCTCGATCCCGAAGCGCTTGACGTCGTCAAAAATATGCTGGGCGGCGAAGCTGATGTCGTTTTGTCCGACATGGCGGCCAATGCCACAGGTCACAAGAAGACGGATCATCTCAAAATTATGGGGATTGCTGAGTTGGCGGCGGAATTTTCGCTCGATGTACTTGCGAAGGACGGCGCATTTGTCGCAAAAGTGCTTCAGGGTGGTACTGAGGGGGCATTGCTTGCCGATTTGAAGAAGAGCTTTTCGTCGGTTAAACACTTCAAGCCGAGGGCAAGTCGGGCCGAATCTGCCGAGCTTTATGTTGTTGCGACTGGTTTTCGCGGCAAAGTTCGCGAGGGCGACGATTTATAGTCGGGGCGCACCTGGGACACGGACCTAATTGCAAAATTGTCCTTCTAAACTTGCGCTGCTTCGCTTTCCGATTCCCACCGTGCATGATACTGACCCATGTCAACTCATATGCGATTTGCATGCAGTCCGTCTTTTTAGATCAAACAGGAGTTGCCATCCGTGAAATCTCAATCAATTGGCGAAGCACTGACCTTTGACGATGTGCTTTTGCTTCCCGGCCATTCGTTGGTTGTGCCGGGTGAGGTGGTGCTTGAGACACGCCTCACGCGCTCGATTTCTCTCAAATTGCCGATTATTTCATCCGCAATGGATACGGTTACCGAAGGCCGTCTTGCGATTGCCATGGCGCAGGCGGGTGGTATCGGCGTGATTCACCGGAATTTGACTGCTTTCGAGCAGGCAAATGAAGTCAAGATGGTCAAGAAGTTCGAAAGTGGAATGGTGGTCAATCCGCTCACAATTCATCCTGATGAGACGCTTTCCGACGCGCTGGATCTTATGAAGCGTAACCGGATTTCTGGCGTTCCCGTTGTTGAACGCGCTGTTGGTGGTCAGGCAGGCAAGCTTGTTGGCATCTTGACGAACAGGGACGTTCGTTTTGCGAATAATCCGGCGCAAAAAGTTTCAGAATTGATGACGAAAGAGCGACTGATCACGGTGCGCGAGGGTGTCGGGCAGGAAGAAGCGAAACAGTTGCTGCATCAGTACCGGATTGAAAAGCTGATTGTTGTCGACGAGGCTTATCGCTGTATCGGTTTGATCACCGTGAAGGACATGGAAAAGAAGGTGACGCATCCTGACGCGTCAACCGACGCGCAAGGGCGCCTGCTCGTTGCTGCGGCGACGACTGTTGGTGATAGCGGTTATGAGCGTGCGGAGGCGTTGATTGCAGCGGGATGTGATGTTGTGGTCGTTGATACGGCGCATGGGCACTCCCAACGCGTGCTCGAAAGTGTAACGCGGATCAAAAAGCTCTCCAATGCAGTGCAGATTGTTGCCGGCAATGTCGCGACGGCGGATGGAACAAAGGCCTTGATCGATGCGGGAGCTGATGCGGTCAAGATTGGCATCGGACCAGGTTCGATTTGTACGACACGAATTGTCGCCGGAGTTGGTGTTCCGCAGTTAACGGCCGTGATGTATGCCTATTCGGCGGCCCAGAAGGCTGATGTACCGGTGATTGCTGATGGCGGGATCAAGTTTTCGGGCGATCTTGCGAAGGCACTGGCGGCAGGTGCTGAAACAGCGATGATTGGCTCGCTTTTGGCCGGTACCGATGAGAGCCCGGGCGAAGTTTTCCTGTATCAAGGGCGCTCTTACAAGGCATATCGCGGCATGGGCTCCGTTGGAGCGATGGCACGCGGATCAGCCGATCGGTATTTTCAGCAGGATATCACGGATTCGTTGAAACTAGTACCGGAAGGCATTGAGGGGCAGGTTCCTTACAAAGGCCCCGTTGGTGCTGTTTTGCATCAACTTGCCGGCGGGCTTCGCGCTGCAATGGGCTATGTCGGTGCGGCAACATTGCCCGAATTGAGGGAAAGGGCCGAATTTGTTCGGATTACCTCGTCTGGTTTACGCGAGAGCCATGCGCATGATGTAACGATTACCCGTGAAAGTCCGAATTATCCAACGTAATGTGGCAATAGGCAGCGTTTGGAATGGTCGAAACGTAGCAGCGCCCGCAAAAATACGTCGAAAGTGACCGAATGACTCCCTCTGCAAGGCTCTCTGCGGCCATTGAAGTATTTTCCGATCTGACGGAGCGCCGCCGTCCTGCCAATGATGCGCTGAAAGATTGGGGATTGGCCCGCCGATTTGCCGGTTCTGGTGATCGTGCGGCTGTTTCAGCGCTTGTTTACGACGGTTTACGGAAAAAATCCTCGGCGGTGTGGATTATGGGGGCTGAGACGCCGCGTGCGGTTTTGCTCGGAACGCTGCATTTGACACGCGGGCTGAGCGTGGATGCGATTGCGGCATTGTGCGGGGAAGGCGAGTTTGCAGCTGGTGCTTTGACAGAAAACGAGCGCGCGGCCCTCGAAAAGGCTTCGTTAGCCGAGGCGCCGGCCTTTATTGCGGGTGATTATCCGGAATGGCTTGATGCGGATTTCGCCGAGGCGTTTGGCGACCGGCAGGTTGACGAGCTTCAGGCGATGGCGAAGAAGGCTCCGGTCGATATTCGGGTCAATTTGTTGAAATCGGATGTTGAGAGCGTTGCGACGGAACTTGCCTATATGGGTGCAGTTGCGACGCAGTTTTCGCCTGTCGGGTTAAGAATTTTGCCGAAAGAGGACGGTCGTGCGCCGTCTGTGCAGTCGGAACCGGCATTCCAGAAGGGAATGATCGAGATTCAGGATGAGGGTTCGCAACTCGCGGTGCAGATTGCGGCGCCAGACCCAGGAATGCAGGTGGTTGATCTGTGCGCGGGCGGTGGTGGCAAGACGCTTGCCCTTGCGGCGATTATGGGCAATAGGGGGCAGATTTTTGCAACCGATAGCGACAAGAGGCGTCTGGCGCCGATTTTTGACCGCTTGACACGAGCGGGGGCACGAAATGTTCAGGTGCGGTCTCCAAAGGGCAAGGATGACGAACCGCTGGAGGATTTGCTGGGTCGGGTTGATCTTGTGATCGTGGATGCGCCGTGCACGGGAACGGGCACATGGCGGCGGAATCCTGATGCGAAATGGCGGGTGAGGCCGAATAGTCTCGATGACAGGATCGCGGATCAGGCGAAAGTGCTTGATCGGGCGGCGCGTCTTGTGAAAACGGGCGGAAAGATCGCCTACATCACCTGTTCGCTCATCCCGCGGGAAAATGACGGCAGCGTCGAGGCGTTTTTAGGCCGAAACCCCGGATTTGAGGTGATTTCGCCTGAATTGGCTGCACGGGAGGCCAGTTTGGAAGTGCTCTCAGGATTTGCATCGTCGCGGAGAATTGGGCTGTTGTTAACGCCGCTTCGAACGGATACTGACGGCTTTTTCATTTGCATGATCCGCAAGACGGCCTAAAAGCCGTGTTGAGTGTTCAAAAGCCAGCAAAGCGAGACTTCAGGAATGACCGAGGGGCACGATAAGGTTCTGATTGTCGATTTTGGCAGTCAGGTGACGCAACTCATCGCCCGGCGGGTTCGGGAAGAGGGCGTTTACTGCGAAATCGTGCCATTTCAGTCCGCAAAGCGTGCTTTTACTGACATGAAGCCGAAAGCGGTGATCCTTTCGGGTGGGCCGGCCTCGGTACTGGATTTGAAAGCGCCCTTTGCACCCGAGGCGATTTTTCAGGCGGGAATTCCGGTTCTGGGCATTTGCTATGGCGAGCAGACGATGGCCAATCAGCTCGGCGGAACGGTTGAAGGCGGGCACCACCGCGAATTCGGGCGGGCCGATATCGAGGTGACAGGCGATTGCAGGCTGTTTGAGGGGGTCTGGAGGCGCGGAGAGCGCTATCCGGTATGGATGAGCCATGGCGACCGTGTGACGGCCCTTCCTGACGGTTTTAGCGTGGTGGCGACGTCCGAGAACGCGCCGGTTGCGGCAATGGCGGATGAGAGCCGCCGGTTTTACGCCGTCCAGTTTCATCTGGAGGTGGTGCATACGCCGGATGGGGCGAAGCTGATCCGGAATTTTGTGCGGGAAATTGCCGGGTGCAAGGCGGACTGGACGATGAAGGCGTTCCGGCAGGAGGCGATTGAGCGGATCAGGGCTCAGGTCGGGACGGGGCGGGTGATCTGTGGTTTGTCTGGCGGTGTCGACTCGGCGGTGGCGGCTGTTTTGATCCATGAGGCGATTGGCGACCAGCTGACATGTGTGTTTGTCGACCATGGATTGCTCAGACAGGACGAGGCCAAGACCGTGGTTTCGCTGTTCAAAGACCACTATAATATTCCGCTGGTTCATATTGATGCGGAAGAGATTTTTCTTAACGAACTTGCGGGAATCTCGGATCCGGAACTCAAGCGCAAGACCATCGGGCGGCTGTTTATCGATGTGTTTGACCGCGAGGCGACGGCCATTGGCGGGGCGGATTTTCTGGCGCAGGGAACGCTCTATCCGGACGTGATCGAGAGCGTTTCGTTCACGGGCGGGCCTTCGGTGACGATCAAGTCGCACCACAATGTGGGCGGGTTGCCGGACCGGATGAAGATGAAGCTTGTGGAGCCGCTCAGGGAGCTGTTCAAGGACGAGGTGAGGGCGCTGGGGCGCGAGCTCGGGCTGCCGGACGTGTTTGTGGGGCGGCATCCGTTCCCCGGGCCGGGACTGGCGATCAGGATCCCCGGCGCGGTGAGCAAAGAGAAGTGCGACATGCTGCGGCTGGCGGACGCGATCTATCTCGATGAAATCCGGAAAGCGAGGCTTTATAACGAGATTTGGCAGGCTTTTGCCGTGCTTTTGCCCGTCAAGACCGTGGGTGTGATGGGCGACGGGCGCACCTATGACCATGTCTGCGCGCTGCGGGCTGTGACCTCGGTGGACGGGATGACGGCGGATTTCTACCCGTTCGACATGGCGTTTCTGGGGCGGGCGGCGAACCGGATCATCAACGAGGTGCGGGGCATTAACCGGGTTGTCTATGACATCACCTCGAAGCCGCCGGGCACGATCGAGTGGGAATAAACGGGCGGCTGCAGCGACCGGACATGTACTGGTATTACCAGTTCCGGCGCTGGAACAACGCGGCTGAATGACCGGTACTTTTAGCGAGAATGTCCAGTGTTTGTTCCGCGATTTAGGGAACGTTGGAATTGGACACGTTTTGGCCGCCCGTGTTGGAGCGTGAGCTGGACACGCAACCGGAACGTTGGACATCATAATTTTAATTGGACATTAATTGGAAAAGATGCGGAATTTAACTGGAAAACGTTCTTGCGGATTTCTCTACCAAAATGGTGCGGGAGACCGTATAGAGGGTGGAAATTGCTCTTAGTTACCGGACAGCCATGACTGACATTTTTCGCGAGATTGACGAAGACATCCGCCGCGACCGTACGGTCGAGACGTTCAGGAAGTATGGCAGCTGGTTTATCGGGGCGGCGGTTCTGGTTGTTGCGTTGACGGGGGCTTATCGCTGGTATCAGCAGGACAAGCAGCACAAGGCCGAGATTGCGGGCGGGCAGTTCGAGGCGGCGCTTGAGGCATCGCGTGCGGGGAAGTCGGCGGAAGCCGAGGCTTTGCTCACTGATTTGGTGCAGGGCACAGGTTCGGGCTATCGGGATCTGGCGCGGTTTCGTGTTGCATCCGAGATGGGGCTGACGGCGCCGGAGAAGGCAGTCAAGGCATTTGACGAATTGGCTGCGGATGCGCAGCTCGGGCCTCTGCTGCAGGGGCTTGCGCGATTGCGGGCGGCGTATCTGGTTGCGGACAGTGCGAGCATGGACGAGTTGAAGGCGCGGGTTGAGCCGCTCTTGCCTGCGGGCGGGGCATGGGGTTCATCGGCGCGCGAACTGCTCGGGTTGAAAGCGTTGAAGGCGAATGATTTCGAGGGTGCCGGAAAATATTTCGACGCAATCATGACTGAGGATGCAGCGCCGCAAGCGTTGAAGCAGCGCGCCGAACTCTATCTCTCGCTGGTCCGCGGCGGGGCGGTTTCTGCGAAGCCCTGAGCGGGCGGCGCATGGATAAGGGCGACGCTGCACGGGCAGCGCACATTTTAACAGAAGGTTTTGACGTCATGACTGTCACGGTCGCATTGGTCGGCCGACCGAATGTTGGTAAATCGACGCTTTTCAACCGTTTCGTCGGGAAAAAGCTCGCGCTCGTTGATGATCGCCCCGGTGTCACCCGTGACCGGCGCGAAGG
>JBJTDR010000108.1:0-2168 GCA_046092445.1 Hyphomicrobiales bacterium
TGTCAGTCCAGCGCGAAGAATTCAAGCGCTTGGGGATTACGGGCGATTGGGATAATCCCTACTCAACAATGGCGTTTCACGCCGAAGCGCAGATCGCGCGAGAGATCATGAAGTTCAAAGACAATGGGCTTCTCTATCGCGGCTCGAAGCCGGTGATGTGGTCGGTTGTCGAGAAGACGGCATTAGCCGAGGCCGAGATCGAGTATCACGACCATACGAGTGATATGGTTTGGGTGAAGTTTCCGGTGAAGGGGTGGACATTTGGAATGTCTGATCCAGCCGCAAGCGATGATCCCAATCAAATGCGATTACGAGATCAAGAGTTCAATTCTGAATCAGAGAAATTCAATTTATTGAACGGCTCTTACGTTGTCATTTGGACGACAACACCTTGGACACTGCCTGGCAATCGCGCGATCTCATATTCACAAAAAATTGAGTATGCACTTTATGAAGTCACAGCGAATGAACGCGATTTCGGTCCAAAAGTAGGCGAACGTTATTTATTAGCAAAAAAGCAATCAGAACCCCTCGCCGCCTCTGCAAAGATCACTCTTAGTCACATGATTGATGTGCCATCGTTCAGACCTTATGGAACGAGAGGTATCGACAATGTTGTTGGATCGATAGTTTGCGAGCACCCACTCGCATCGCTCGGCTATGACTTCGCTGTTCCCCTGCTCGATGGCGATCACGTCACCGATGATGCCGGCACAGGCTTTGTCCACACCGCCCCTTCCCACGGTCGTGAAGATTTTGAAATCTGGATGGCGAATGGCCAAGATCTGACGAAACGCGGCATCGATACCCGCATCCCGTTCACCATCGATGATGACAGCATCTACACCAAGGAAGCCCCGGGCTTCGAGGGCAAACGGGTCATCACCGAGAAGGGCGACAAAGGTGACGCCAACGAAGCCGTAATCAAGGCGTTAATCGATCAAGGGAATCTCGTCGCACGTGGCCGTCTGAAGCATCAATATCCGCATTCATGGCGTTCGAAAAAGCCGGTGATTTTCCGCAATACACCGCAATGGTTTATCGCGATGGATAAACCGACGGCTATGCCAGTTGGACGTTCGGGCATATCAGATCCAATCCGATCTGGTTTGACTGGAATATGGATAGGTACAGGCAAAACCCTCCGCAATACCGCTTATGACGCGATCGAGGCGACGCAATGGGTACCGGAAACAGGCCGAAACCGCATTCGCGGCATGATCGAGAACAAGCCGGATTGGGTTATGTCCCGCCAGCGCGCCTGGGGCGTGCCGATCACAGTTTTCGTGCACAAGGAAACCAAAGAACTTCTGCTCGATGCCGCGGTCGACGCCGCGATTGCCGATGCGTTTGAAACGGAAGGCGGCGATGCCTGGTTTGCGGCGGGTGCAAAAGAACGTTTCCTCAAAGCCGCTTCGAAACCCGTTAACCCCGACCACTACGACATGGTCATGGACGTGCTCGATGTCTGGTTCGACTCAGGCTCCACCCATTCCTATGTGCTCAACACGCCCGCGCATTTCCCGACGCTTGCAGGCATTAAGCGCATCGTCGATGGCGGCCAAGACCGTGTGATGTATCTGGAAGGCTCCGACCAGCATCGCGGCTGGTTCCAGTCGTCACTGTTGGAAAGCTGCGGCACGCGCGGCCACGCACCCTTCGATATCGTTCTCACCCATGGCTTCGTGCTGGATGAGAAGGGCCAGAAAATGTCGAAGTCTCTCGGCAATGTCACTGCCCCTCAGGACATCATCAAAGATTCCGGTGCAGACATTCTCCGCCTCTGGGTCGCGGCAGCGGACTATTCGGACGATCTGCGTATCGGGCCGGAAATCCTCAAAACTTTTGTGGAAACCTACCGCAAACTCCGCAACACAATCCGCTGGATGCTGGGCACGCTCGCCCATTATGATCACGCCGATCGCGTCGGCTATCAAGGAATGCCTGATATCGAGCGCGTGATGTTGCATCGCTTGGCAGAACTCGCGCCGGTCATCAAAAAAGCCTATGAGACCTATGATTACCGCAAAGTCATCACCGAGCTATCAGCTTTCCTGAACACCGAACTCTCCGCCTTCTATTTCGATATCCGCAAAGACACGCTCTATTGCGATCCGCACACGAGCATGGCGCGCCGCTCGGCACTCACCTGCATCGAGGAAATCTTC
>JBJTDR010000109.1:0-63915 GCA_046092445.1 Hyphomicrobiales bacterium
CGCTGCCGTCCTTCATGTGCATATGGTTGATGCGGTCGGCATAGGCGTCGATGACGCGCATCGGGTTCTCGCCCTGCACGATCAAATGGCTGGGATCGAAATTCACTTTGAAATCGACACCGGGGAGATCGCGGATCAGGCGGCCATAATCATCCGCCTCATGGAACAGATGGCCGGCAATGGCCTCTATGCCCAAAGCTGGTCTGCCCCCTGAAAAGTGATCCTCCCTGATGTATGGCTTTTGAGCCGATGGAGGACGGAAGAATGAGCAAGAAGAGACACAAGCCCGAAGAGATTGTCGTCAAGTTGCGGCAAGTGGAAGTATTGACGGCACAGGGCCGGCCGGTTGCGGAAGCCATCCGATCGATAGGTGTAACGGAAGTTACATATTACCGGTGACGATCGGAGTATGGCGGCTTGAAGGGTGATCAAGTGAAGCGCCTTAAAGAGCTGGAAGCCGAGAACAATCGGCTCCGTCGAGCGGTGTCAGATCTGACTATTGAAAAGCTCATCTTAAAGGAAGCAGCGAGGAGAAACTTCTAAGCCCCGCTCGTCGCCGTGCGTGTGTGGAGCTTGTCGTTGCCAAACACGGCGTATCTGAGCGGCTTGCATGCCGTGTTCTGGGGCAGCATCGATCCACGCAACGCAAGAAGCCGACAAGACCTGATGATGAAGTGGCATTAACTGCCGACATCACATCACTCGCTACCCAATATGGCCGCTACGGCTATCGTCGCATCACGGCGATGCTGCGTCAGAGAGGCTGGCGGGTGAATGCTAAGCGGGTGGCTCGGATCTGGCGACGGGAGGGGCTGAAAGTTCCAAGCAAACAACCTAAACGTGGAAGATTATGGCTAAACGATGGATCGTGCATCCGCTTGCGACCTGAGTATCCGAACCATGTCTGGTCTTATGACTTTGTCGAAGACCGCACACATGACGGAAGAAAATACCGCATGCTGAATGTGATCGACGAGTTCACACGGGAGTGCTTGGCGATCCGGATTAACCGGAAGCTCAAATCCACTGACGTGATCGATGTTCTCTCCGATCTCTTTATCCTGAGAGGCATCCCGACACATGTTCGATCTGACAATGGCCCAGAGTTCATCGCACAAGCGCTACGCGATTGGCTCGCAGCTGTTGGGTCAAAGACCGCCTACATCATGCCAGGCAGCCCGTGGGAGAATGGATACTGCGAGAGCTTCAACTCGAAGCTTCGTGACGAACTTCTCAACGGCGAGATCTTCTACACACTGAAAGAGGCCAAGATCGTGATTGAAACATGGCGGCGGCACTACAACACCATCAGACCGCACTCATCGCTTCGATATCAACCGCCGGCACCTGAGGCTCTGCAATGGCCGGCTCCGCAACTCAAACCAGCTCCGCCGGCCAACCAACGGCTGGCGCCAAACGCAATCCTAAACTAACATAACCATTGGATCGCCTCATGGGGTCAGGCCACAGACAGGAATCACGGTATCGGGCAGCAGTCAGTCTGGAAGATTGCTAACAGTTGCCGGGCTTGGGAACACCCTGACGCTTCTCAGAGGATCTTTCATCTCGATTGGCACAGGTCTTTCAACGCGATTATATCAAGTTGTCGAAGACGCTACCTCAAACGCCAGCGGCGTCGCAACGTTAACAATTGAGCCTGCGCTGCGATCAAGCCCTGCCAACGGTGCATCGGTGGTATTAACGAACCCGAACGGCTTATGGCGGATGACAAGTGCCTCGGCAATACCACAATCGACAATTAGCGGCGGCGGCGGCTCCGGCAATCTCTATGAGGCGTTCACGTTTTCGCTAGAGGAAGCTATTTAAAGGCATCCGCTTCGCAAGTTACCGATTGCCAACAATTCGTCACAACCGAAAAGCCTTCCCGCTTGCACATTGGTGCGGAGATAGCCGTAGCACCCTGTTGAGCGGCGGCAATCTTTAATTGCAGCGTTGCCGCTTCCTCGGTCGGGTCTGCATCCCATGCTTTGTTTTTGCATGAATAGCCGGACATCTTGCCAAGTGGCGTTCTTTTGGCTGTAGCGGCGGCATCAACGACTTTGAGCAATGCCGCTTTTTCAAACGGTGCGATCCCTGCGGTTTCAACGGTTTTGATCGGAACCATAGGCCCGACACAAGCGGCAACCGACGCGGCAATCAAAACAACTGGAATGATTTTTTTCATGGCGAACACCTCCAATTTTCAACAATGAATGAAAATGGTTAAAATTCGATGAGAATCATGACGCCTGCATTCCAATCAGCAGTAGCTTCCAAGAGTTACCAGCCAATTTTGATCCCGTTTTAGTTCACGTTTTGTTCTGTAACGCACATGTGTAACATGCCCAAAAACAAAAACGCTACCACATTTTGTATGTGGTAGCGTTTTGAAATGCTTGGAAATACTAGATCTAGTCGTGGTCGACTTAGCGCGAATAGAACTCGATCACGAGGGATGGTTCCATCTGGACCGGATAGGGAACTTCGGTCAGGCCCGGGACACGGGTGAATTTTGCGGTCATCTTCTTGTGGTCGACTTCCATGTAATCAGGCGTCTCGCGCTCGGCCAGCTGATTGGCTTCGAGCACGATAGAGAGTTGCTTGGAGGCGTCCTTGACCTCAATCACGTCACCGACCTTGACCTGATAGGACGAAATGTTCACACGGCGGCCATTAACGCGGATGTGACCATGGTTGACGAACTGGCGCGCTGCAAAAACTGTGGCCACGAATTTTGCGCGGTAAACAACAGCATCGAGACGACGCTCGAGAAGGCCGATCAGGTTCTCGCCCGAGTCACCCTTGAGGCGAAGTGCCTCGTGATAGTAACGTCGGAACTGTTTTTCCGAAATGTTACCGTAATAGCCCTTCAGCTTCTGTTTGGCGCGAAGCTGGGTGCCGAAATCCGACAATTTACCTTTTCGCCGCTGGCCGTGCTGACCGGGACCATATTCACGACGATTGACCGGACTTTTCGGACGGCCCCAAATGTTCTGACCGAGACGACGGTCGATTTTGTGCTTCGCTTCAGTGCGCTTTGTCATCGCTGTTCCTCCAAGGTTTCACGAAATGTGAGGAACGCGCCCTCCTCTGCCGGAGTGCTCCGGCCGACAGGTTTCCCTTGCGCTGCAGGGGTTACCGCGGGTGCGTCAAACGCCAAGCGGGCCCAACGGACCCACCTAACGCCAGTGGTTCTTAGAGAATGGGCTGCCGAATGTCAAACAGGTCCGGCGGTTGCGGCAGGGCCGACGAGGAGAGATCAATCAATCGAGGCCGTTTCGATAATCGGCAACCCGAATTCGGTCAAAGCTGCCGAAAGTGACGGTGTGGGCGCTGCATCCGACGTGAAAAGCGCGGTGTTCTCGGATGGCGGCACAGGCGGACCCTTGAGCGAACCGAGCAGCTGCACGGCACGGCGCGCAATAGCCGGCGCGGGATCGATCCACGTCACCGGCCAGGGCGCGACGCGTCTGAAGGCATCGAGAAACAGCGGATAATGCGTGCAGGCGAGAACGATTGTGTCGGTACGCCGGCCATTCTCCTCGATGAAACAGGGGGCGATGTCGGCGAGGATCGAGGTATCATCAACGCTCCCGCCGCGCAAAAAAGTCTCGGCGCGCGCGGCAAGGTGCGCAGGTGAATGGATGACGACTTTGCAATCGTGGGCAAATTCCTCGATCAGAGCGCGGGTGTAGTCACGTTTGGCAGTTCCGGCTGTAGCGAGTATCCCGATGATCCGGGAGCGGGAGGTCTCGGCGGCAGGTTTGATCGCGGGGACCGTGCCTATGACAGGCGTTGTATCGGCCGCGCGGAGCGCAGGCAGGACGAGAGTTGACGCCGTGTGGCAGGCGATGACGACGAGGTCGGGCTGATAGCGCGTGATCATCTCGCCGATCAGCGCAACGACGCGGTCGATCAAAACAATTTCCGGCAAATCGCCGTAGGGGAAAAAAGCATTGTCGGCGAGATAGACGTAGCGTGCATCGGGACGCGCCTTTTGGATCTCGCGCAGCACGGTGAGGCCGCCAAGGCCTGAGTCGAAGACGAGAATGACGGGATGGGCGAGGCTCATGACGGGCCATCCTGATCAGGCGCCGCATTGGCGGACTTCGGCGGGCGGATGCGCTTTCTGGTTTGTGGCTGGCGGGGGCCTTCGACAAGGCGGACAAACATGCCGCGCAGAGTGCGGAGATCCTGCTCGGACATTTCAATCCGGTGAAAAATATTGCGCAAATTGCGGCTCATCAATTCGCGCTTCTGGGGCGGGCGGAAAAACCCGCGCTCCTCGAGCTGGCTTTCGAGATAGTCGAAAAAGGACAGGACCGTGCCGCGCTCGGCAGGCGGCCAACGGGTCTTGCGCTCGAAGGGAAGAGTAGCGGCACCGCCGGCAGTCATGAAGGAATAGGACATCAGCAGGACGGCTTGCGACAGGTTCAGGGAGGCATAGGCGGGATTAACGGGGAAGGTCACAATGGCGTCCGCGAGTGTGATCTCGGGGTTTTCAAGGCCGGTGCGCTCGCGCCCGAACAGGACGCCGACTTTCTGGCCCTGCGCGATGCGGGCTTTCAGATTTACGCTGGCGGGTTCGGGCCCGACAACCTCCTTGCCCTGCCCGCGTTCGCGCGCTGTTGTGGCATAGAGAAAATTGAGGTCGGCGATGGCTGCCTCAACAGTGGGAAAGAGTTGCGCATTTTGAAGAATCGAGACCGCTCCCGCCGCTGTCGCCGCGGTCCTCTGGTTCAGCCAATTTTCGCGCGGATTGACGAGGCGCATTTCGGAAAGGCCGAAATTCGCCATGGCGCGGGCTGACATGCCGATATTTTCATCGAGTTGCGGCTCGACAAGAATGATCGCGGGGCCGCCGGTGATGCTCTCCCGCGTATGATCTGTTCCTGCTCCGGACATTCAGGATTTCCGATAAATGACTCTTTTCGTCTCTCTACGGCGCGATGGTTCGAAGAGCAAGAACCCCTGCAGATCTTGCATGTGTCAGAAAATTCAAAAAAACCCGCGGATGCGACAGATAATGCCTTGATCACGACGCAGCATACAGCGATACTGGCTGGATGCTGTTCGTTCAGCAGAGGTAAGGGATCGCTCGACACTCATTGTTCGGCGAAGGATCCAAAACATTGTTACGTTTTGACCTTCGGTGATTTTGTTGATGCGGGACAAAGCCTGGAGAATAGAATTGGCGAAATGCCATGATGATGAGGGAACACAATGAACAGACGTCAAACACTCAAACTCCTCGGTGCAACGGCTCTTGCCGGCGTTGCAGGCCTACCGACAATCGCTTCGGCTGCTGCCAGCGAAATGGTTGTGGTTGTCAAGATCGCGGGTATTCCATGGTTTAACGCGCTTGAAGTCGGTGTGAAGAAAGCCGGTGCGGAATTCGGCATTAATGCGTCGATGGTCGGCCCGTCCGCCGTTGACCCTGCGCAGCAAGTCAAGCTGATCGAAGATCTGATCGCGAAGAAGGTTGCCGTGATCGGCCTCGTGCCGCTCGATGTGAAGGTGACGGAACCTGTGTTGAAGCGCGCCCAGGCCGCTGGCATCAAGGTCATCACGCATGAAGGCCCAGAGCAGGCTGGCCGTGACTGGAACGTGGAACTGATCGATTCGGTCGTGTTCGGTGAAGTCCAGATGCAGCGTCTCGCCAAGGAAATGGGCGAGGAAGGCGAGTATGTCGTTTATGTCGGCACGCTCACCACGCCGCTCCACAATATCTGGGCTGACTCGGCTATTGCCTACCAGAAGAAGAACTATCCGAAGATGAAGCTCGCGACTGACCGGTTCCCCGGCGCAGACGTGACGGACGATGCCTACAAGACCACGCTCGACGTGATCAAGGCATATCCGAACCTCAAGGGTATTCTCGGCTTCGGTTCGCAGGGTCCAATCGGCGCAGGCAATGCTGTGCGCGAGAAGAAGCTCGGCAAGAAGATCGCCGTTGTCGGTACCGTTCTGCCGTCGCAGGCCAAGTCGCTCATCATGGACGGCATCGTCCGCGAGGGCTTCCTCTGGAACCCGACGGATGCGGGTTACGCCATGGTTGCAGTCGCCAAGCTTGTGCTTGACGGCAAGGAAATCAAGGACGGAATCGAAGTGCCGGGTCTCGGCAAGGCTGCTGTGGACGTTGCCAACAAGCAGATCAAGGTTGAAAAGATCATGAAGATCAACAAAGACACTGTTGATGCTTTGATCGCGGGCGGTCTGTAATCGTCCCTTGTCCTGCATCATGTCCGGGTGGAAACGCCCGGACATGATCGTCTCCAGCGCGGAAGGCACGATCCTTGGCGAGCTTTCTTGAACTTACGAATATTTCGAAGCGGTTCGGCGGCGTGCAGGCGCTTGCTGATGTCAGCCTGATGCTCGAAGCAGGCGAGGTGCATTGCCTCGTGGGCGAGAACGGCTCCGGCAAATCAACGCTGATCAAAATCATTTCCGGCGTGCAGGCTCCCGAACCGGGCGGCCATATTGTGATCGAGGGGCGGGAATATGCTCATCTCACACCGGTGGAAAGTACACGCTGCGGCATTCAGGTGATCTATCAGGATCTGTCTTTGTTCCCGAATCTGACCGTTGCCGAAAATATTGCCGTAGGTCAGCATCTCGGCGGGTTTCACGGCGTCAATTGGGAGCATATCCGGCAGATTGCACAGAAGGCGATGGAACGCATTGGCGTCTCGCTCGATCTTGACGCGAAAGTATCAGACCTGTCGATTGCGAACCGGCAGTTGGTTGCAATTTGTCGCGCGATGGCGGCGGACGCAAAGCTCGTGATCATGGATGAGCCGACGGCATCATTGACGCGGCACGAGGTCGACTCGCTCCTGTCGCTGGTGCGCGACTTGAAGCGGAAAAATATCTGCATCGTGTTCGTGAGCCACCGTCTCGACGAGGTGCTTGAAGTTGCCGAGCGTGTTACCGTGCTGAGAGACGGCAAAAAGGTTGGCACGTTTGATGCCAGCGAGATGAATAATCGCAAGCTCGGCGTGCTGATGACGGGCAAGGAGTTCCATTATGCCCTCTCCGAGACTGATCTTTCAGCGCAGGAACCGGTGCTTTCGGTGCGTAATCTCGGTCGCAGCGGCGACTATACGGGGATCAACCTCGACGTTCGGGCGGGCGAGGTTGTAGGGATCACCGGACTGCTCGGCTCCGGTCGGACGGAACTGGCGCTGTCGCTGTTCGGGATGAACCCGCCAGACTCGGGCGAAATCAGGTTGCGCGGCAAGGCCCTCGCGCTCAAGAGCAATCGTGAGGCGATCGATCACGGGATCGCCTATGTCTCCGAGGACCGGCTGACCCTCGGTCTTGTGCTCGAACAGCCCATTTCGTCAAATGCGATTGTTACGATTCTCGAGAAACTGGCGCGCCGCTTCAAGCTGATCCCACCGGAGAACCGAGGCGAGACGGTTGATCGCTGGGTCAGGGATTTATCGATCAAGGTGTCGAACACGGAAAATCCGGTGAAGACGCTTTCGGGCGGCAATCAGCAGCGCGTGGTGCTGGCGAAATGGATGGCGACATCGCCGCAACTTCTGATTCTTGACAGCCCGACGGTCGGCGTCGATATCAGTGCGAAGGACGGGATTTACGAGATTGTTCGGGGACTTGCTGCAAAGGGTGTCGCGGTGATCCTGATCTCGGATGAAATCCCGGAAGTGCTCTATCACAGCCATCGCATTCTGATCATGCGGAACGGTCGGATCACGGGCGAATTCGACGCCCATAAAAGCTCGGAAGACGAATTGAGGATTGCCGTCAATGCCTGAAAGTTTCGCTCGTTTCCGGCGTAGTCACGAATTCTGGCTGCTGATGGTGATTGTCGCGCTGGTCGCGTTCTTGTCGATCGCGACGGATAGTTTCCTGACGTTCCAAAATATGTTCGATCTTCTCACTTCCTATGCTTTTCTCGGTATTCTAGCGGCGGGCCTGCTTGTCGTATTGATTTCCGGCGGGATTGATATCTCGTTCACGGCGACGGCATCGATTGCCCAATATGTGACGATGCTACTTGCGAACAGATACGGCCTCGACTGGGTCACGGTATTTGCGTTGGCGACATCGGTCGGCATTGCGTGCGGGGCTATCAATGCGGTGCTGGTCGACCGGCTCAATATATCGAGCATCATTGTGACGATCGCGACCCTGAACATCTTTTTTGGACTGCTCGTTTTCGTCACGGGCGGGAAATATATCTACTCACTGCCCGACTGGTTTTCGAAGGGAATCTACTGGTTCGAATACATCGACGCGAACGAGATCTCCTACGGGATCAATCTCCAGATTCTCGCGCTTGTCGTGATGTTCACGCTGACGTGGCTAATTCTGAACCGGACCAATATAGGGCGGCAGATTTATGCACTCGGTGGCAATCGTGAAGCGGCGCAGCGGCTTGGCTTCAATGTTTTCCGGCTCAATCTGCTTGTTTATTGCTATATGGGTCTGACGGCGGGGGTTGCCTCGTTGACGCAGGCGCAGCTCTCGCAATCGGTCGCACCGACCGTGCTCGTGGGCAAGGAACTCGATGTGCTCGCAGCGGTGGTGCTTGGTGGTGCCAGCCTGATGGGCGGCGTCGGCACGGTGCTCGGGACGATCCTCGGCCTGACTCTCCTGGCGGTGATGCAGAACGGGCTGATTCTGATGGGTGTTTCGTCTTACTGGTCGCAGTTTTTTGTGGGCGCTGTGATCCTGATTTCGGTTAGCGCCACGGCGTTGTCGTCACGTCGCAAGCGGAAGGGAGCCATGACAGCATGACACTGAACAAGCTTCAGAATCCGCTGCTCAGCATGTTCGGATCGCTGACCAGCGACGTGATCAACCGGCGTCTCGTAATTCTGCTGATCGCGTTGCTCGTCTCGTTCGGCCTTATCGTCGGCGAAGACTTCTTCACAAAGGCGACGATGCAGTCGATGGCGTTCCAGTTGCCGGAACTCGGGATTCTATCGCTCGCCATGATGATCACGCTGATTTCGGGCGGCTTGAACCTCGCAATCATCTCGACGGCCAATCTTTGTGCGCTGGCCATGGCGTATATTCTGACAAATTTTGTGCCGGGCAGCGAGGGGGTTGCGTGGGTCGCGTGGCAGGTGATTGCGGTTCTGGCAGGGCTGGCCGTTGCGGCGGTGATCGGCTTTTTGAACGGGTTCGTGATTGCCTATCTTGGCGTCTCGCCCATTCTCGCAACACTCGGCACGATGACGATGGTGAAGGGCATATCGATCGGCATGACGCGGGGAAATGTGATTTCCGGCCTGCCTGATCCGATCCTCTTTCTCGGGAACGGAACCGTTTTCGGCGTTCCGACGGCGATGCTGATCTTTGCCGCTGTTGCCATCCCGATGGCGATCATGCTCGGACGCACGCCGCTCGGCACGGCGATTTACATGATCGGCTCGAATGAGCAGGCGACGCGCTTTTCAGGGATCGACACGAAACGGGTGATCCTGAAAGTGTATTTGATATCCAGCCTGCTTGCAGCGGTTGCGGCGCTTGTGATGATGGCGCGGTTCAATTCGGCGAATGCGTCCTACGCGGAAAGCTATCTGCTTGTGACCATCCTTGCGGCGGTGCTCGGCGGTGTTGATCCGATGGGCGGATTTGGGAAGATTGCCGGGCTTGTTCTTTCACTGGTCATTTTGCAGGTGATTTCATCGGCCTTCAACCTTTTGAATTTCAGCCAATTCCTGACGCTTGCGATCTGGGGAACGATCCTGATTGCAGTAACGGCTGTGCCGAATATCCGTAGTCGGCTCGGGCTCAAGACATGACGCAAGGGGCGGCTTGGAAAAACGGGATCCCCGCTCATGACTGACCCAGCAGACCGGGTTGCGATCCTGGATCTCGGGAAGACCAATATCAAGGTCGTGGTTGCCAGTGAAGACGGAACGCCTGTTGAGATCCTCTCGTACCCGAATGCACCGCTCACCACGGGATACTATCTCGCCATCGACCTGCCGCGCATTCAGGAGCTCGTTCTCGATGCGTTGAGCGAATTGTGTAAACGTCACAAGATCCGCGCGATTGTCGGGACGGCGCACGGTTGTGGCGGAGTACTCGTTGACGAAAATGGACCCGTTCTTCCCGCAATGGATTACGAAGCGCAAGCTCCCGGCTGGCTGGCAGATGCCTATGCGGAAATCGCGCCTTCTTATTTCGAGGTATTTTGCTCGGTGAGCAGCGGCGCGATGCGGCCCGCACAGGGAATGCTTTGGCAGAGCGCCGAATTTCCGACGGAATTTCGGCGTGCAAAGCATTTCCTGCTGACCCCGCAATATTTCGCCCATTGGCTCGGTGGTCGCCCTGCAACAGAAATCTCGTCGCTGGCGGCACAGTGCCATTTATGGAATCCGTTGAAAGGCGAGTTCCCGCCGATTGTCGTGCGGCAGGAATGGCAGAAGCTGTTTCCGGCCTTTGCCAAAGCGGGCGAAGCGCTCGGCACGATTGCACCGTGGGTGGCGAAGCGCACCGGGCTTGACCCGAGCGTGGAAGTCTTGGCGGGTGCGCATGACAGCAACGCCAATCTTTACCGTTACAAGGCGGCAGGAATGGCGAGCCATACGGTGCTCTCGACAGGGACATGGATGATCGGCTTCAATCGCGGCCGGCCGCTCGAGGGGTTCATCGAAGCGCGTGCCATGGTCGCGAATGTCGATGTGGATGGCGAGCCGATCGCATCGACGCTGACAATGACAGGCCGGGAATATGCAATCCTTGCAGGTGAGAGGCCTGTAAGCGACTCGCGCGCACTCAATATTGTACAGGATATTCTGGCGCGCGGAACAATTGCCCTCCCCTCTTTCGTTGATGATAACGGGGCATTTCCCAAGAGTGGTGGCAACGGCAAGATTACGGGACCGCAGCCCAACTCACCGGAAGAACGCGGCGCGGTTGCGGCGATCTATGCTGCGTTCAGTGCCAATCTGTGTCTTGACGTGCTGGGCAGCACGACGCCGATCGTGATTGACGGCGGATTTGCGACCAATCAGGCCTTCGGACATTTGCTGGCGGCGCTCCGGCCGAACCAACCCGTTTCGATGAGCCGGTCCAAAGACGGAACTGCTCTGGGTGCGGGCCTGCTCTGGCGACGGTTTGACCGGACGGCACCGGTGAAGAGCGTTCTGACCGACCATGTCCCCTCTGTCTCAATCCCCGGACTTCGGGAAGCAGCCCGCGACTGGGTCACTCTAGCCGACACGGCCTGTTCAGCGTATAATTCCTGACCAACTCAACGAGGAAACGACCCATGAGCCACAAGAAACTCCGTAACGGTATCATCGATACATGCCTCGAAATGAATCGCAGTGGCCTCAATCAGGGGACGTCCGGTAATGTCTCGCACCGGATTGATGGCGGTATGCTGATTACCCCTACGAGCCTGCCTTACGACAAGATGAAGCCCGCCGATATTGTGGAAATGAATTTCGACGGAACGTTTTCGGGTCGGCATCGTCCCTCGTCGGAATGGCGGTTTCACCGCGATATTCTGAAGAACCGCAAGGATGTGAATATCGTGCTGCATACGCACTCCGTCTACACGACGACACTTGCGGTGCATGAGCGCGGTATTCCGTCGTTTCATTATATGGTGGCGGTTGCCGGCGGCTTTGATATTCGCTGCTCGCCCTATGCTTGCTTCGGGACTCAGGAACTCTCCGACTACGCACTCAAGGCGCTCGAGGGGCGCACGGCGTGCATTCTCGGCCACCATGGATTAATCGTTCTGGCTAACACGTTCGAGAAGGCGTTATGGCTGGCGACCGAAGTTGAAACGCTCGCAAAAATGTATGTGCACGCATTGGCCATCGGTGAGCCGCCGCGCCTGAGCGACAAGGAAATGACGCAGGTTCAGGAACAGATCAGGCGGATGAGCTATGGTCAGGCGCCGGATCTCGACACTGTGAAGGATTCGCCCAAAGCAAGAGGCGCAGGTGTGGCAGTGACCAGCAAGGCGGTCGTGAACCGAACACGAGCCACAACCCGTTCAGTGAAGAGCGCCGCTCCAAAGGCCCCCGCCAGCATTATGGTCCGTTCAACAGTTGCAAAGGCGTCCAACCAATCGACAACGGCGGCAACGGCTCAAGTCGTGCCCGAAACGTCGAAAGCGCGGGCTCGAGCGACTGCCAAGCCCGCACTTGCGAAAACGACAAAGGTTCAGGCGACCCCGGCCTCGAAGGGGTCTTCAAAGGCGGCGTCGAAGGCCGTTTTCCGCATGGCGCGCGGTGTGGGCGCCCATTCCAAAGCGGGCAAGTAAGCCTTCAAGAGGGTTCAGGTTGTGACTGATCGATTGGGCGGATCCCGGTTTGTCGGAGGGCCGGATTATGTGGCCTTGTCCGAACAGACGGTGCGGACATTCCTTGCACCGCTTGCGGATGTCAGCACGCTTCTGGGTGGCGAGGCGACGCATTGGACTGTGCGCGAGGTCGGCGACGGCAATCTGAACCTTGTTTTCATCGTCAAAGGGCCTGAAGGCGGTATCGTTGTCAAGCAATCCCTCCCCTATGTCAGAATGGTGGGGGAAAGTTGGCCCCTTCCGCTCGACCGGATCTTTTTCGAATATGAAGCGCTAAAAATCCAATCGGCTGCGGTGCCGCATCTGGTGCCGAAACTTTGTCATTTTGACCGAAGCATGGCGGCGATCGTGATGGAGTTGCTTGAACCGCATCTCATTTTGCGGAAGGGATTGATCGGCGGTATCCGCTATCCAAAACTTGCGGAAGATGTCGCGACGTTTGCGGCCGGAACGTTATTTGCAACATCGGATCTCGGAAGTCCGGCCGTTGTAAAGAAAGAACGGCAGTCGCTGTTTTGCAACAACATAACCCTGTGCAAAATCACCGAAGACCTTGTCTTCACCGACCCCTATCAAATCGCGCCGATGAACCGCTGGACGACGCCGCAACTGGATGATGTTGCCGCCGAGTTCAGACATGACTCTGCTCTCAAAGTCGCGGTGCAGGAACTGAAATGGATGTTCCTGTCGCGGGGCGAGGCCTTGCTGCATGCCGATCTGCATACGGGGTCGATCATGGTGACGCCGGACCAGACGCGGGTCATTGATCCTGAATTCGCCTTTTACGGTCCGATGGGCTTTGACGTCGGCGCCTTCATGGCCAATCTGCTGCTCGCCTATTTCTCGCAAAGCGGGCATGCGACGAAAGGGGCTGACCGGCGGGCATATCAGGTCTGGATTCTCGAGACGCTGGAAACTTTCTGGACGACTTTCAACCGGCTCTTCCTGGCGCATTGGCGCGAAGGTGGTGGTGGGGATGCGTTCCCGAAACCGCTCTTCGACGATGCGGCGGGCGAGGCTGCGCTGGACGCCTACCGGATCAAAACGATGACGCGTTTGTTTGCTGATGCAATCGGATTTACGGGCGCGAAAATGGCGCGCCGCATTCTGGGGCTTGCCCATGTCGAAGATCTTGAGAGCATTATTGACCCTGATCTCCGCGCGCGGTGCGAAAAGCGTGCATTGCGGATGGCGCGCACGCTCATGACCGAGCGTCAGACGCTCACCTCTATCCGTGAGATCAGAGACATGGCCGAGACGATCGAGCGGGAGCCTGTGCGATGAAAATTCATGGCCGCGCCTGGCGCACAATCTGGCCCGAGGAAAAGGGTGTTTCCTTTGGTGTGATCGACCAGACACGCCTTCCGCATGCGTTCACGACGCTGAGCATCCGCACAAGCGGCGAGGCTGCCGAGGCGATACGGTCCATGATTGTAAGGGGCGCGCCACTCATCGGTGCAACAGCGGCCTATGGCCTCGCGCTCGCGATGCGGGAAGACCCGTCGGATGCCCATCTCGCTGCAGCCTACGCACATTTGTTCGAGACGCGCCCGACAGCGGTCAATCTGCGCTGGGCGCTGGATGATATGCGGGCGGTTCTGGCTCCGCTTCAACCGGGAGAACGGTTTGACGCGGCGTGGCAACGGGCTGCGGCGATTTGCGACGAGGATGTCGCTGTGTGCCATGCAATCGGCGAGGCCGGGCTGCCGCTGATCCGCAAGGTTTTTGAGGCACGCAAGGATCAGGTCAATATTCTCACCCATTGCAATGCGGGTTGGTTGGCCTGTGTCGATTGGGGCACCGCGCTCGCACCCATCTATATGGCGCATGATGCCAGTATTCCCGTGCATGTCTGGGTTGACGAAACGCGCCCGCGCAATCAGGGCGCGTCGCTCACAGCCTATGAACTCGGCGCGCATGGTATTCCGCATACGGTGATCCCGGACAATACGGGCGGACATCTGATGCAGCACGGGCAGGTGGATATGTGCATTGTCGGCACGGATCGCACGACGGCGACGGGCGATGTGTGCAACAAGATCGGCACCTATCTGAAGGCGCTCGCCGCCCACGCCAATCAGGTGCCATTCTATGTCGCGCTGCCGCATACGACGATTGACTGGACGATCAAGGACGGCGTCAAAGAAATTCCGATCGAGGAACGCTCCGCACGCGAGGTCACCCACATGACGGGCCGTTTGCCGGACGGATCACTCGCCACAATCGATATCATGGCACCGGGCAGCCGGGCGATGAACTATGCCTTCGATGTCACGCCGGCACATCTTGTTACCGCGCTCGTGACCGACCGCGGGGTCTGCCCCGCAACGCGCGAGGGCTTGCGGGGATTGTTTCCGGAGCGATCTTAGCCGCTGATACTCCGCAAGGCCGGATAGGCGCGTTCATAGGCGGCGAAGAGCGGCTTGTATTGCTCATGCATGGCCATGTCGGGCTCTATGCGACGGGTGACCTTCACCATCGCGCTGGCGGCGTCCTCGATGGTCTTGTAATGACCTGCAGCGACTGCTGCGAGAATGGCGGAGCCGAGCGCGGGTGCATCCGCGACTTCAGTCAAGGTGAGCGGTATGCCGGAGACGTCGGCATGAATCTGCATCCAGAGGTCGGAGCGCGTCGCGCCGCCGCAGATGCGGAATTCGTCGGGGACATAACCGTTGGCGCGCATCGCCTTGAAAATCGCCTCGGTGCCGAAGGCCACACCCTCGATGATGGCGCGGAAGATGTGGCCGCGACCATGCTTCAGGCTCAGCCCCGTAATCGCACCGCGCGAGAGGGGATCGGTGTGGGGCGTACGATTGCCCTGGAAATGTTCCTGCACGATCAATCCGTCAGCACCCGGCGGTAGGGCCGCGGCCTCAGCATTGAGTGTCTCGTAGGACACAGAATCCCCCAGCATATTCTTGAACCAGTTGATCACGGAGCCGGTGGAGGTCTGACCACCTTCAACTGTGTGAAGCCCGGGCATCACGCCGTCCTCATAGGTGCCCCAAATACCCTTGCCGTGGAATGGCTTGGCCGATAGACCGAGATGCAAATGCGACGATCCTGTGATGAAGGCCAGCGCGCCGGGCTTCACCACGCCCATGCCGATCATGGCTATAAATGCATCGGCCCCACCCTGGGCCACAGGAATACCGGCTTTGAGCCCGAGATGCTCCGCCGCATTTCGTGTCAATCCGCCAATTGTCTCGCCGAGCCGTATAACGTCCTTCGGCCACTTACCGACCAGCGACGGGAGGCCGAGTTTTTCGAGGAGGGAAGTCGCATATCCGCCATCGCCAACACGGTAATGCCAGCGAATCGCCGCATTGTTGATGGAAGCGACCATCCGGCCTGTGAGGTGGTAGTTGATATAGTCCTGATACTCGCAGATCGTTGTGGCTTTCTTGAAAATCTCCGGCTCGTTGCGTGCGATCCAGAGGGCTTTCGGGATCATCCACTCTGCTGAAACAGGCCCTGCCCCGTTCGAGTTGACCTTGAGGGCTGCGTCCGCGGTGGCGAGAACCTGCCCGGTTTCTTTCGCGGAGCGCACATCCATCCAGATCAGCGCAGGCCTCAACGCATTTCCATTCTCATCCAACGCGACAACCGAGCAGCAGGTCGTATCGGCAGCGAGACCGATAATGCTGTCCGCGCTGACGCCGGCCTCTTTGATCGCCTTCCGAACGCTCGAACCGAGGGCGGTCCACCAGTCGGCCGGGTTCTGCTCCGCCCAGGCCGGATGCGGGAAATCCGTTTTGTAGGTCGTCGAGGCAAAGGCGAGCGGATGGCCCTTCAAATCGAATACACCAGCCCGAAGTGATTCCGTGCCGCCATCAATTCCGATCACATAGTGCATCTGCCGTCTCCCCCCGACCGTTTTAGTCCGGTGCCTAATAAGAGAAAATTTGGCGGAGGCGTCAAGAACTGATCGCGGACCTCGAGCGTTTTCCGGTGCGGGCTTGGCTTTACCGGATCAAGGGCCTTTTGCACCATACGCGTAATTTTATATCGCCCCGCGGATCGAGGACCATTTTGCGGGAAGCGTCGTGAGAGCTAATTATTCTGGCGTGGGAACGGGATGATTTTCGATGTCGGCATTTTGCTGCCGGATGCTTCGCCGGGCAGGATTGTGTCCTCGTCAGCGACATCGATCAAAGCATGGAGCTCCTCCGCAGGCCAGAACGACAATGCGGCGCAGGTCGCATGCGCGGCGAGTTCAATCGTCAGTTCCTCATGCGTCACGCCCTCGCGCTTCGCGTCACCAAACAGGGAATGCAGATGCCTCGAGACCAGCCGTGCCGATCGCGGCATACCGTAATATTCGCTCATTCCAGCGTCTCCCGTTGCTCCGGTCAGATGTGTTCCACCCTCCAGCGTCATGGGCGGTTAACGCATGGTCGATGGCAAGGTTCCGAAAAGACGGGATGCGAGCCCTGCACCACTGCAACGCACGCTCAGATTTTTCGCGCGGATCATGGTTCAAAGGGGGACGCAGAAGATTTCCGCCCATGCCGGCCGCGCTTTACGAAAAGTCCTCCCGACTCTTCACAAGGGACGCGTAGCTTTGATTTCAGAAGGGGTCACCCTCCTCGTAGGCGCGCAGCGCACCGCTCCGATTGCACTTTTGGGACGAATGAGAGATAACGCGGCCATGGACTGGAACACTGCCGACCCGGCCAAGCGCCGTGGCTATCATCACGGCAATCTGCGCGAGGCTCTGATCGATGCCGCGCTCGGCCTTATCGCCGAAAAGGGAGCGGCAGCTCTTGCAATGGCCGAGATTGCGCGTGCCGCAGGCGTCTCCGCAGCTGCGCCCTATCGCCATTTCAAGGATCGCGACGACCTGCTCGCGGACATTGCCAAACGCGGCTATCAAAGCTTCGGTGCGGCACTTTCCGCCGCATGGGACAATGGCCGTCCCGACGCGCGTTCAGGGCTGATCCGCGTTGGCCGTGCCTATCTGGATTTTGCCCGCAAGAATCCGGCTTTCTACAAGACGATGTTCGAGTCCGGGGTCGCAATCGGCAGCCGCCCTGATCTTCGGTTCATTGCAGACAGTGCGTTCGAGATTTTGCGCGCAGCCTGCGACGCCGTCGTGGCCGACCTGCCAAGCGGCAAATCCCCGCCTGCGCTGATGGTTGCCCTCCACATCTGGGCGCAAGCACATGGGATTGCGAGTCTTTTCGGAACCGGCAACAAGGGCGGTCGTGTGGTGCCCATGAGTTCCGAGGATTTGCTGGAAGCGAGTCTGCTGATCTATCTCGACGGTATTAGGTCCGATTTAAACAATTGATATTATTAATTTAATTCATTTTCTTCGGGCTGACTTCCTCGGAAGCAGATTATTACCAAAATGTCATGAAGTCTCGGCTTGACGGCAGCCGCCATCTATCCCATATATGTAAATGTTATTAACATTAACTTCGATGAGGAGCGAGAAATGAACGCGCTTGTTGCAAAACTCGATGACTGGGGCCGACCCGGCTGGATCGGTGCCATGGTGGTGGGGTTTGTTGTATTCTGGCCGGTTGGTCTCGCGATCCTTTTCTACATGCTATGGAGCGGAAGAATGGGTTGCTATACGTACGCTTATGCGGGCGACCGGCGTGAACGCTGGGAACGCAAGATGGACCGCATGCAGATGAAAATGGATCGCATGCGGAGCTGGTTCGGCGAGGGTCGGGAAAACCCGGGCCGCGACGGCTCTGGCCGGGCATCCTATTTCGCGCCGACCGGGAATCACGCTTTCGACGACTATCGCGAGGATACGCTGAAAAAGCTCGAGCAGGAAGCGGACGAGTTCCGTTCGTTCCTTGATCGTCTTCGCCATGCCAAAGACAAGGCTGAATTCGATATGTTCATGTCGGAGCGTCGTCAACCGACGGCGGAGTCAAAGGACATCAAGCCCCATGACGTGCAGGTGGCCGAATAATCAGCGAACGCGATCACGACCGGCTCCGTGCGGTCAGAGAAGGGTTCGGTGAAGAACAGAAGTCATCTGAAGAAACCGGCGGAGCGATCCGCCGGGTTCGATTGCGATACAACACCGTTCAGCCTTCATCGTCCGGCAGCGGCCAAACGCCTTCGCGATGCGCCGACCCGGATCATCCGAGGCGCTGACAGACGGGATCCGCGAAACCCGCTTCGACCATATCCCCGTCTCAATTATCCAAAAAGCTCCTGAGCTTCCGGCTTCGGCTCGGATGCTTCAGTTTGCGTAACGCCTTGGCCTCAATCTGGCGGATGCGCTCGCGCGTCACGCTGAACTGCTGGCCGACTTCTTCGAGTGTGTGGTCGGTGTTCATGCCGATACCGAAACGCATACGCAGCACGCGCTCCTCGCGCGGCGTCAATGAGGCGAGAACACGCGTCGTTGTTTCGCGCAAGTTGGACTGGATCGCGGCGTCAATCGGCAGGATGGCGTTCTTGTCCTCGATGAAATCGCCCAAATACGAGTCTTCCTCGTCGCCGATTGGCGTTTCGAGCGAGATCGGCTCCTTGGCGATTTTGAGCACTTTGCGCACTTTTTCGAGCGGCATGGCGAGCTTTTCGGACAATTCCTCCGGCGTCGGCTCGCGGCCGATCTCGTGCAACATCTGGCGCGAGGTGCGCACGATCTTGTTGATCGTCTCGATCATGTGCACGGGAATACGGATGGTGCGCGCTTGATCGGCAATCGAGCGGGTGATTGCCTGTCTGATCCACCATGTTGCATAGGTCGAGAATTTGTAGCCGCGGCGATATTCGAATTTATCAACCGCCTTCATCAGGCCGATATTGCCTTCCTGAATGAGATCGAGGAACTGCAAGCCGCGATTGGTGTATTTCTTGGCAATCGAAATGACGAGGCGGAGATTGGCCTCGACCATTTCCTTCTTGGCCTGTCGGGCTTCGCGTTCGCCCTTCTGCACCATGTGGACGATCCTGCGGAATTCGGGAATCTCCAACCCCGTCTCGGAGGCGAGAATGTGGATTTCCTGACGCAATTCACGGATCGAGTCCTTTTCGTGTGCGACAAATTCCTTCCAGCCGCGTGTGCCGAGCTTGGAAACGCGCAACAGCCATTTCGGATCGAGCTCTGCGCCCTGATAGTTGCGCAAAAAGTCTTCGCGACCGACACGGTGGCTTTCAGCGAGACGCATCAGGCGCCCCTCGAGGCTGATCAACCGCTTGTTGATGTCGTAGAGCTGCTCGACCAGCGCCTCGATGCGGTGCTGATTCAACGAGAGTGATTTGACATCCGCAATGATCTCGTCCTTGAGCTTCTTGTATTTGCGCTCCTGGGCGGGGGACAGCGTGTCATTCTGAAGCCGGAACTCGACATTCTGTTCCTGCAGGCGGCGCAGTTTCTTGTAGGCGTTTGCAATGCTGTCGAAGGTTTCCAAAACCTTCGGTTTCAGTTCCGCCTCCATTGCAGAAAGCGAGACATTGTTTTCGAGATCGTCCTCGTCGAGATCAGGCTCGGGAACAGGCGGCTCCATTTCGCCGTCCGCCGTCGCAGCAGCTTCCGGCGGCACTTCTCCAAGACCGAGTTCTGCGATTTTGGGCAGGCCCTTGCCTTCGGGGCCGGCATAAGTTGCTTCGAGATCGATGATGTCGCGCAGGAGAACCTTGCCTTCGTTCAACTCGTCGCGCCAGATAATGATCGCCTGAAAGGTCAGCGGATTTTCGCACAAACCGGCGATCATCGCCTCGCGACCCGCCTCGATTCGCTTGGCGATTGCAATTTCGCCCTCGCGGGATAGAAGTTCGACGGAGCCCATCTCGCGCAGATACATCCGCACGGGATCATCGGTCCGATCACTCGGCTCGGCTCGTTCAGCTTTGGCCGGCAGCGCCGAGCGCTGCGCCTCGACGAGTTCACCGCCTTCTTCATCGTCATCCGCCTCGGCCGCAACGGTCGGTTCGGCGGCCTCCGACTCGACTTCCTCCTGCTCAACGACGTTGATGCCCATTTCATTGAGCATCGTGTAGACGTCTTCAATTTGGTCGGATGTAACCTCCTCGGACGGCAGAACTTCATTCAATTCTTCATGGGTGACGAAGCCGCGCTTTTTGGCAAGCTTGATCATCCGCTTGACGGACTGATCGGAAAGGTCGAGCAAGGGGCTGTCGGCCTGCTGCGGCTCAAGGACGTCACCATCAGCCTTGTCAGTCGTCTTTGTCGCCATCGGTCAAAAGCTCCACATTTCCGGACGAAACCGCGCGAATCGTCCGCCACTTGAAACAAGGGCCACCACGATGATCCCACCGTCACGGACCGCTATTCGTTTCACTTCTTGTTCTGTCCAATAAACTGAGAAGACGTTCGTTAATCCATTCACGCGCCCGTGTGAAGGGGCAACTGCGCATTCCGGTCCCCCGGGGATGAAAACGTTCACCTTCTGGCCGTAGGCCACGGTATCTCGCTCTCCCGGATCACGACGGTGTCGGCTTCCGTTCCCTCAAACGCCGAAATCTGAGATCGCACATCGGAAAGCCGCGCCAGATTGACCTCGCTCGGATCGTCAGAAAAGGCCCGCTCAGCAAGTTTCAGTTCCGTATGTAGCGTTGAAGTGCGTCGATGCAAGGTGATCGCCTGCTTCAAGAGGTCATCAATTGCTTCCGGGGGACCCCAGAGCGCCCGGTTTCGATCACCACTCAGCATCACGGCCTCGATACGGCGGAGTTGTTCTCCCTTTCCGCCAAGAGTTATGGCGTCACGGAGCATTTTCATATCGGGGTGCGTATCGCTGATCGCGCTTTCCGCGAGCGAGTCGAGAAGGATGCGGGCGATCGCCTGCGTGTCGGCATGGGAAAAATCCAGCCTGGCAATTTCATCAGCGTTAATCATCAAGCGATCAGGATGGGCAATCAAAGTGACGAGGATGAGCGCTTCCCTCGGCGAAATGCCGCCTGAACGGTTAAAGAGGGAGCTTTTCGCAAGGCTGCTGCTGGGCCGCAACTGCTCTCGGATCGCAGCACCTGTCTTTGGGGGCGTCATGCGGCCCCGTTGCCAAGGGCGCCCGGCGGTGTCGCCTGTCGGGGCAAAGGTATTGCGTGAATACTCACCGCGGGCCGCTGGGGCAAAGAGCGCCCTCAGCCGCTTGTCAATTTCTGCCTGATAATAGCGGCGCACGGTTTCATCCCGAAGCTGGGAGATTTCCACACGCAGTTTGCGGTCAATCGCCGCCCGCCGCTCAGGCGTATCAAGAGGGCCTGAGTCGATGGCGCGGGACCACACCATATCCACGAGCGGCAACGCACTGCCGAGCACCGCCTCGACTGCAGCAGTGCCGCCTGACCGCGCAAGGTCGTCGGGGTCCTGGCCTTCGGGCAACATGGCGAAACGGAGCGATTTGCCTGCCTCAAGCTGCGGCAAGGCGACGTCAATCGCACGATAGGCCGCCCGGCGGCCTGCTTTGTCACCGTCGAAGCACAAAATCGGTTCGTCCGCCATGCGCCACAAAAGCCTCAATTGGTCTTCCGTCAGTGCTGTGCCGAGCGGCGCTACCGTATTGGCAAACCCCGCCAGCGACATCGACACGACATCGATATAGCCCTCGACCGCAATAACGGTTCCTTTGTCATGAGCCGCTTTCCGCGCGAGGTGATGGTTGAACAGGACGCGGCCCTTATGGAAGAGGGGCGTGTCGGGCGAATTGAGATATTTTGCAGGCGCATCCTTGTCGAGCGCGCGCCCGCCAAACGCAATCATGCGGCCCCGTGCATCATTGATTGGGAACATGACACGATCACGGAAGCGGTCATAGGGAACTGCGATGTCGTCGCCCGAGATCAGCAAGCCCGTCTCGATCATCGCCTCGGCGGAGATGCCCTTGCCTGCCAGATGATCGCGAAGAGTGAAGCGGCCCGCTGGCGCGAAGCCGATACCAAAGCGTTCCCACACGGATCGTCCGAGGCTCCGCCCCTCGAGATAGGCGCGCGCACGCTGGCCGTCTTTTCCTAAAAGTGCCGACTGGAAAAATGCCTGCGCCAGATCCATTACCTCGTGGAGCGTGCGGTTCCTTGTTTCCTGCTCCTCGGCCTCGGCAGAGATTTTGGGAAGCGTGACGCCGGCCTCCGCCGCCAAGCGCTCGACGGCTTCGGGAAATGCGATCCCCTCCGTCTCCATGAGAAACCCGAAGATGTCACCACTCTTGCCGGAAGAAAAGTCGTGGTAAAAGCCCTTCTGGTCATTGACGAAAAAGGACGGACTCTTTTCGGCATTGAACGGCGAAAGCCCTTTGAACTCGCGCCCCGCTTTGACGAGTTTCACCCGCCGCCCGACCACCGCCGACGTCGGCAGGCGCGCGCGTATCTCTTCGAGTATGGAGGGCGGGTAACGCATGAACTTGATGTATCCCTCTTGCTCAAAAAGTGCGGAAGCAATCGCTACGACTAACCCCGCCGGGCAGTTCGAGCAACTCATCAGCTTATCGGGGTTTCCGACTGCAATTACTGCACAGACGGGTGGTATTCGTTGATCGAGCCCGAGTAATCCCCATTATCAACAGGATTTTACTGGGGCCGTTCACCCCAGCAGCGCTTTGACGGTTCCGCTGGCTTTGGCAAAATCCATCTGGCCGGCGAAGCGTTCTTTCAGTGCGGCCATGATCTTGCCCATGTCCTTGACGCTGGTGGCACCTGTCTCGGCGATGATTGCGGAGATGGCTGCCTTGACTTCCGCGTCATCCATCTGCTTCGGCATGAAGGCCATGATGATCGCGATTTCCTCAGATTCCTGCGCGGAGAGGTCGTCGCGACCGGCCTGTTGATAGATTGCCAGCGATTCCTGACGCTGTTTGACCATTTTCTGCAGCATTCCGAGGATTTCCTCATCCGACAGAGGCGGCTTGCCGAGGCCGCGTTGTTCGATATCGCGGTCTTTCAATGTCGATGTGATCATCCGGAGTGTACTGACCTTGCGCTTGTCACCGGCTCGCATGGCGTCTTTCAACAGTTCGGTGAATTGTTCCCGCATCGCTCCGGCCTCCATCAGAAAAATCGTCCCACCATACCCCGATTCGGGCGTCTTGTCGGAATAACAAGATAAACAATTGATTTAACAGGATAAAAAATCCCTGCAAATCAGTTGACGCGGAGACGTGTGTCGTCCTAGTTAACAAAAGTTTTCACACGCTACTTTCAAAGTAATGCTACGCCCGCCTGTCGGGTTTAGGATGAACAGCGCCATGCTTCAAGAGACTTCAAGCCGGATGAGCACTGAACAGGGCTGGATCGAACCGAAAGCGACCGCACTTCTGGTGCTGGCGGACGGAACCGTGATCGAGGGACAGGCCATCGGTGCTGCGACGGAAGCGCAGGGCGAAGTCTGTTTCAACACGTCCATGACGGGCTACGAGGAAATTCTGACCGACCCGTCCTATGCCGGGCAGATTGTGACCTTCACCTTCCCGCATATCGGGAATGTCGGCACAAACGAGGAAGACATCGAGGCGATCAATATGGCGTCTGCCGCCGGTGTGCGCGGTGTTGTTGTTCACACGAATATCACGACCCCCTCCAATTGGCGTGCGACACGGCATTTCGATGCGTGGCTGAAGGCACGCGGCATTGCCGGTATTTGCGGCGTCGATACCCGCGCTCTGACGGCCCATATACGCGATCACGGCATGGCGAACGCGATCATTGTATCGAGTAATGACGGCGTGTTTGATATCCCGGCGCTGAAGGCGCGGGCGGCGGCGTTGCCGTCCATGGACGGGCTGGATCTTGTGCCATCCGTGACATCGGGACAGCGTTTCGACTGGAACGAGACGAGCTGGCATCTCGGCGCTGGCTACGGAACCCGAACATCAGATATCTTCCATGTTGTCGCGATTGATTTCGGCGTGAAACGCAATATTCTTCGCCTATTGTCGGACAGAGGATGCCGCGTGACGGTTGTGCCTGCAACGGCATCGGCGGCGGATATTCTCGCGCTGAAGCCCGACGGCATTTTTCTCTCGAACGGGCCAGGGGATCCTGCCGCGACGGGGACTTATGCAGTTCCAGCTATTCGTGCGCTGATTGAGCACGGCATTCCCACATTCGGCATCTGCCTCGGCCACCAGATGATGGCGCTCGCCATTGGTGCCAAAACATTGAAAATGCATCAGGGCCACCATGGCGCGAACCATCCGGTCAAGGATTTCACCACGAACAAGGTTGAAATCGTCTCGATGAACCATGGTTTTGCGGTGGATCGCGCGACGCTGCCAGCCAATGCGAAGGAAACGCATGTCTCGCTGTTCGACGGCTCGAATTGCGGCATCGCACTCACCGACCGCCCCGCCTTCTCGGTGCAACACCACCCCGAAGCCTCCCCCGGCCCGCAGGACAGCCATTATCTGTTCGACCGGTTTGTGGCGATGATGAAAGAGTATCGCGCGGGGGCGTAGGTCATTTGAGTACTGGCGAGTGTTGGAGTAATTGACAACACACTGATCTATTGGCATGATGTCCAATATGAACGCGAGTCTGATTGCGCGAGATCGATTTCCTGTTGACGATGGTTCTTTCGTGGAAATGGTCATCTAGGAGATTCCACAACCTTTACGTGGGTGCAATCATCGTTACAAATATAGGTTTGCCTATGTCGAAAACGACGTCTGTGTTGTTCGTTTCGATAACGAGACCGGAAAAGGCGATCATAAACATATCGACCGCCACGAATTTCCGATCATTTTTGTGAGTATCAATCAGCTTTACGACGATTTTTACAAGGAGGTTGATCAGTGGCGGATGACACGATGAAAACCGTTATCATCGGCGTGGAAACTCGCGCAGAGGCAAAGGCGCGGATTGGTGCAACCCTCAACGGTAAACCGCAGGGCTCGTTTATCTCCTTCATCTCCGTCGATCTCATGTGGAAAATCCTCACCCCCAAACGCTGGGAGATCATTCGCGCCATGACGGGAGCTGGGCCGCTCTCTATCCGCGAAGTCGCTCGCCGTGTTGCTCGCGATGTGAAGGCCGTGCACGGCGATGTTAAGGCCCTGATCACGGCGGGTGTTATCGATAAGACGGATGAGGGCAAGGTCGAATTTCCCTATGATCGCGTTCATGTCGATTTCGAGATTAAGGCCGCCTGAAACGCTCTTGGACGAGCTGGCTGGTCCGTTGTTAATGCAAAAACCGGAAAAAAGGCCGGAAAGACATCGAAATCGAGATCCGTCGCATTCATACCGATTGAGCCGATCGTGTTTTACCGCCGGAACTGGGGCGCAGAACGACGAGCAATCGATTTTGTCATTTGCTCCGCGTTGGACGCGATTTGCGTTCCGGTCACCACTTATCGTGGATGACGCCGAGTTCGCGCTTTCATCAGACCGGCTTTTCGTCTAGAAGAGGCCAATTGAATCCGGTATGGTCAGAGTTGCGGATTTGCCGGGTCGAACAGGGATTTCCCGAAAGGACGCGCTGCGGCAGTGTTGGGCCGAATTGCGCGGCCTTTTTTTGTGCGCGGGACGAGTGTGCCGCGCGTCATCGGTTTGAGGACGAGCGATTACAATGCCCAAACGCACAGATATTTCCTCGATCCTGATCATCGGCGCGGGTCCGATCGTGATCGGGCAGGCCTGCGAGTTTGATTATTCGGGCACGCAAGCCGTCAAGGCACTCAAGGAAGAGGGCTACCGAATCATTCTGGTCAATTCCAACCCGGCCACGATCATGACCGATCCGGACATGGCGCATCGGACCTATGTCGAGCCGATCACGCCCGAAGTCGTCGCCAAGATCATCGAGAAGGAACGCCCTGACGCATTGCTGCCGACCATGGGAGGGCAGACGGCGCTGAATTGCGCGCTCTCTCTCAAGAAAATGGGCGTGTTAGAGAAATACAATGTCGAGATGATCGGGGCCACAGCCGAAGCGATCGACAAGGCGGAAGACCGCGAATTGTTCCGCAATGCCATGACAAAGATCGGGCTTCATACGCCGCGTTCGCATCAGATCAAAACGCTGCCGCAGGCGCTCGAGGCGCTCGCTGATATCGGCCTGCCGGCGATTATCCGGCCGTCCTTCACGATGGGCGGAACCGGTGGCGGCATCGCCTATAACAAGGCGGAATTCATCGAGATTATCGAGCGTGGTATTGATGCGTCGCCGACAAATGAGGTGCTGGTCGAGGAAAGCGTTCTCGGCTGGAAAGAATACGAAATGGAAGTCGTCCGCGACAAGGCGGATAATTGCATCATCGTTTGTTCGATCGAGAATATCGATCCAATGGGGGTGCATACGGGTGACTCGATCACGGTTGCCCCTGCCCTCACGCTCACCGACAAAGAATACCAGATTATGCGCGACGCCTCATTGGCGGTTCTGCGTGAAATCGGTGTCGAGACCGGCGGGTCCAATGTGCAGTTCGCGGTTGATCCCGATACCGGCCGGATGATCGTCATCGAGATGAATCCGCGTGTTTCACGCTCATCGGCGCTGGCCTCGAAGGCAACAGGGTTCCCGATTGCGCGCGTCGCGGCCAAGCTCGCAGTAGGTTACACGCTGGACGAAATCGACAATGACATTACGGGGGGCGCAACGCCTGCATCCTTCGAGCCGACTATTGATTACGTCGTCACAAAGGTTCCGCGCTTCGCGTTCGAAAAATTCCCGGGTGCCGAGAAGACCCTGACGACCTCAATGAAATCGGTCGGCGAAGCCATGGCCATCGGCCGTACTTTTCAGGAATCATTGCAGAAAGCGCTCCGCTCGCTCGAAACAGGCCTGAGCGGGCTGGACGAGATCGAGATCGAGGGACTGGGCCTCGGCGACGACCGGAACGCGGTCAAAGCTGCACTCGGCACACCAACGCCGGAGCGTTTGTTGCAGGTTGCGCAGGCTTTCCGGCTCGGTTTCTCGATCGAGGAAGTTTATGAGACATGCAAGATCGATCGCTGGTTTCTGGAGCGGATCAAGGATCTGGTCGACACGGAAGAGAAGGTGCGGCAGCTCGGCATTCCGAAAACAGCCGGCGCGTTGCACCGCCTGAAGAGCATGGGCTTTTCGGATGGCCGTCTCGCCATGCTGAGCAAGCGGAACGAGGCTGATGTACGCAAGAGCAGGTTGGACCTTGGCGTGCGTCCGGTTTTCAAGCGGATTGACACCTGCGCGGCGGAGTTTTCCGCGCCTACCGCCTATATGTATTCGACCTATGCGCCGCTTTTTGCGGGTGCGCCTGCCAACGAGGCGAAGCCTTCGGACCGCAGGAAAGTTGCGATTCTGGGTGGCGGGCCGAACCGGATCGGTCAGGGTATCGAGTTTGATTATTGCTGCTGCCATGCCTGCTTCGCGCTCTCCGAAGCGGGTTATGAGACGATCATGATCAACTGCAATCCGGAGACCGTCTCGACCGATTACGACACCTCTGATCGCCTCTATTTTGAACCGCTGACGGTCGAGGACGTGCTTGAAATCCTGACGCTTGAGCAATCGAACGGAACGCTAATGGGGGTGATCGTACAGTTTGGTGGTCAGACGCCATTGAAACTGGCGCACGGGCTCGAGCAGGCCGGGATCCCGATTCTCGGCACGTCGCCGGATATGATCGATCTTGCGGAAGACCGCGACCGGTTCAAGCGTCTGCTTGAAAAACTCGGCTTGAAGCAGCCCGAGAACGGCATCGCCTATTCTGTCGAGCAGAGCCGTATCGTGCTGAACGAGCTCGGTTTACCGCTCGTCGTGCGCCCGTCTTACGTGCTCGGCGGGCGGGCGATGGAAATTCTCTATGATGAACAAGCCTTCGACCGATATCTTTTGGGCACACTTCCGGACCTCGTGCCGAACGAGATCAAGGCACGCTATCCGAATGACAAGACCGGCCAGATCAATACACTGCTCGGCAAAAATCCGCTTTTGTTCGATAGCTATCTCAGTGATGCTATCGAGGTGGATGTCGACTGCCTGTGCGACGGGACGGACGTGTTCATTGCCGGAATCATGGAGCATATCGAGGAGGCCGGAATCCATTCGGGTGATTCGGCGTGCAGCCTTCCGCCTCATTCGCTCAAACCCGAAGTAATTGCGGAACTGGAACGGCAGACGTGTGAAATGGCGGTTGCGCTGAATGTCGTTGGCCTGATGAATGTGCAGTTTGCGATCAAGGACGGGGTGATCTTCGTGCTTGAGGTCAATCCGCGTGCATCCCGAACGGTGCCTTTTGTGGCAAAGGTGATCGGCCAGCCGATTGCCAAAATCGGCTCCCGGCTCATGGTCGGGGACTCTTTGGCCAGTTTTGAACTAGCAAAACCGTATTTCAAGCATATTGCGGTAAAGGAGGCGGTTTTTCCGTTTGCGCGTTTCCCCGGCGTCGATGTTGTCCTCGGGCCAGAAATGCGCTCGACAGGCGAGGTTATCGGCCTTGACCGGTCCTTCGGTGTCGCCTTTGCCAAGAGTCAATTGGGGGTGGGTGCCGTTGTACCGAAACACGGGACCGTTTTTGTGTCGATGAGAGACAGCCACAAGCCCCGTATCCTGCCCACAATTCGGTCGCTTGAAGACCTTGGCTTCAACATTGTGGCAACGGCAGGCACACAACGTTTTCTGGCAGACAATGGTGTGGAGGCTGTCAGGATCAACAAGGTTCTCGAGGGGCGCCCCCATGTCGTGGACTCGATCAAGAATGGCGAGATACAGCTGGTCTTCAACACGACAGAAGGCAAACAGGCGCTGACGGACTCCCGCTCGCTCAGGCGCGCGGCGCTCTTGCACAAAGTGCCCTATTATACCACCCTCTCGGGATCGATTGCTGCTGCGGAGGGAATCCGGAGTTATTTGGCCGGTGACCTTGAAGTCAGTGCCTTGCAGGATTACTTCTAGGGGCTGGTGGCGGTGGCTCGACTGTAAAGAGACGTGTACTGTCGCTACATTTTGGATAAGGGTCACAGTGAAGCGGCATTAGGGGCCTGATGACCTGCATGTATGTCCCCAAGTAAAGGTTTGGAAGCGGAACACACGATGGATAAGATACCGATGACCGCCAGCGGCTTTCAGGCGTTGACAGAAGAGCTGAGGCACCGTCAACAAATTGAGCGGCAGAGGATCATTCAGGCCATCTCGGAAGCACGCGCCCATGGCGATCTGTCCGAGAATGCGGAGTATCACTCTGCGAAGGAACAGCAGTCTCTGAATGAAGGACGGATTGCTGAGCTTGAAGACAAGGTATCGCGCGCCGAGGTGATCGATATCTCGAAATTGTCGGGTTCGACGATCAAATTCGGGGCGACTGTCAAACTGATCGACGACGACACCGAAGAAGAAAAAGTCTATCAGATCGTTGGTGACAGCGAAGCCGATGTGAAGGGGGGCAAGGTTTCAATCAGCTCGCCGATCGCCCGCGCCCTGATTGGGAAGAAGACCGGAGATTCGATCGAGGTCAATACACCCGGAGGCGGAAAGAGCTATGAAATTCTCGAAGTTGCTTATCGCTGATCAGGTCCGCAGCCTATTCCTCAAAGGCTTTTTGATCCTTGGATTTGGGCTAATTATGGGCTGTGCGCCTGCGCGGTCGCCTTCTGTTCAACTTGCTGGGCCGATATATTCGTCGGTCAGCGTCGATCTCTCGCCAGTCAAGGCGACCGGACTGGGTTCTTACGCGGACCGGATGGGCACTTACCTTGAGAGAGACCTGCGCGCCGCTTTCGCCGGGATAATCGATCCGAAGAGCCGTCAATTGCCTGCGCTGGTCATTGAAGTTCGATCAATTCATTTCGGTAGCTATGAGCCTTTTTCACGTATCGACCCGCTCCCGCTTCGGCGTGAAGGCACGAGCGATACGCTTCAAGGTGCTGCTGTGATCGTCAGAGGCGGGAAGGAACTCTCCCGCACACCCATTCTCGCTGTTCATACAAGCATGAGATTCAGTCCAGAGTCGATGGCGGATGAAGAACCGCGCCTGATTGCCCTGACCCGCTATTTCGCCGAGCAGGTGCGCGACGAGTTAGGTAATTGAGCGGCGCAGAAATCGGTATTCAGTGACAGACTTGACAAGACATCCGACCTGCTGGGTTCTCACGACTGGGGATATGGGCACCCGCAATCAGGTGATCGGACTGGCGGAGGCTCTGGGCGTGCCATTCGTCGAAAAAATCATCGGTCTGGGTGCGCCGTGGGGATGGTTCCCCGGCAACCTGCTGCCATCGCCTCTTCGACGACTGGACCCGGCCAAGGACCAACTTGTTCCGCCCTGGCCTGACGTGCTGATCACGTCCGGACGTCGTTCCACAGGACCGTCAATTGCGATCCGGGAAGCCTCGGGTGGAAAGACGGTGACGGTGCATATTCAGAACCCGCAAACACCGCTCGCAGCTTTTGATCTCATCGTCGCCATGCCGCACGATGACATTTCAGGACCTAATGTGATTGTCAGCGATATGGCGATGCACCGGGTCAGCCCCGCGATGATCGAGGAAGGTCGACGGAACTGGAAAGAGACCTTTGATCATCTGCCAAAGCCGTTGACCGCAGTCATTTTGGGTGGCCCGAACAAACATCACAACTTTACACTCGACATTGCTGACGACCTGATCAGCTACCTCGTGCGATTGAACCAGACGACGGGATGCGGACTGGTCATCACTCCGTCACGGCGAACGCCCGAATTGGTCAAAGCTCGTTTGGCGGAGGCATTTTCCGGGACATCGTGGTGCTGGACCTGGGATGAGAGCGGTGACAATCCCTATTTCGGGATGATGGCGCTTGCCGATTCCTTTGTTGTCACCGCCGACTCGGTTTCAATGATTTCCGAAGCTGTCTCCACCCGAAAGCCTGTTTCAGTCGTCAAACTTGCGGGCGTAGCGCCCCGCCATGATGCCTTTGTGGCTGGTCTTATCGAAAAAGGCACGATCAGTATTTTCGACGGCATGCCGATACCGTTCCAGTCGAGCCATCTGCCAAACGCAACAGAAGAGGCGGCTGGGCGCCTGAAATCCCTGCTCGCTGAGCGTGGCATTCTCTAACGTGTGATGAGTGAGTCCGGATAGGCCAACTGTTCGCGCGCGCGCCACTCTGGGGTCACATAATTCAAGATCAAAGACTTCCGGACTCCCTTGATCGTCCGTTTTTCAAAGCCGTGCCAGGTATTATCGGCAGGAATGAACACCATGGCAGCATTCCGCTGGAACACGGAGCGACCGACGTGAGCATCTTTCGCGCTGTAAATATCTGTTCCGAGTTGGTCATGCCCCTCGCCATCCGACAGATAGATCAGCATGGTGAATTTCTTGACACCCAGGTCTGTATGCGGCTCCAGCCAGAAACCGTCCGTGTCCTGAGCGTATTCCAATCTGAGGTAGGTGCCCGCGAGATCGATCCCAAACGTATTCTGGAGCGACTCGATTGTTGACTTTGACTGGAAATGTTCGGCGACCTCCTTGCAGAGGAGATATTTCTGAATATTATCGCGATCGAAATATTGTCGCGTTGCGTTGTGCAGATCGCGTTGCCCTGAAATGCCGCCAATATCCGGCACGGGAAATGGCAGATTGGCGAGTTGCTCGGCAATTTCGACAGGAAAAATATCGAACACCAGCCAATGACGATAGGGATAATCTTTTACCTGAACCGCGTTCATGCTCGCGAAAAAAGCCTTTTTCATGTCGGCGCTTTTGGAAGTCGCAGCTGAATAATCGTTCAATTCATACTCCTGAAGCATTCACCAGAACCCGCCTGTTCGCTGATCATCCCGCGGGGATATCAAATTTTGTCTGATACATGATCGTTACCACGAAATGGCCTCTCAACGCAATCGACGTAACCCGCCTGCCTCCCGAGCTGCGACGTGCCTGATGACAGTGCCGATGATCGGACGCGGAAGCGCCTTTTTGACGTGAAATACGTCGAATGGCGGTTGCAATCGCTCAATCGGAGACTACACTGATGCTCCGACGGACGAGAGATTGAGCCATGGCTTCCATTCACGCGAAAATGATCATCGTCGGGTCCGGACCCGCCGGATTTACCGCAGCGATCTACGCGGCACGCGCCATGCTGGAGCCGGTTCTGATCTCGGGGCTACAGCCGGGCGGACAGCTGACGATCACAACCGATGTCGAAAATTACCCCGGTTTCGCCGAAGCCGTTCAGGGCCCGTGGTTGATGGACCAGATGCGGGTGCAGGCCGAGCATGTCGGGACAAAAATGGTCAGCGATCTGATCGTCTTCGCCGATCTGAAACAAAGTCCGTTCAAGCTAGTCGGCGATGGCGGCGATCTCTACACCTGCGACACGCTGGTGATTGCCACCGGCGCGCAGGCTAAATGGCTTGGTATTCCGTCGGAAATGGCGTTTCAGGGGTTTGGCGTGTCGGCCTGTGCGACATGCGACGGATTCTTCTTCCGTAACAAGCCAGTCATCGTCGTTGGCGGCGGCAACAGTGCGGTGGAAGAAGCACTCTATCTAGCAAACCTTGCCTCGAAGGTGACATTGGTGCATCGGCGCGACAGTCTCCGTTCCGAAAAAATCCTGCAGGACCGCCTATTTTCTAACCCGAAAATCGAGGTTGTCTGGAACAGTGCGATTGAAGAAATCTGCGGAACCGACGCACCAAAAAGTGTCACGCACGTTGTGCTTAAAGATACCAAGACGGGCGCATTGAGCACGATGCCGACGGATGGCGTATTCGTCGCGATCGGACACAGTCCGTCCAGTGCCATCTTTGCCGAACAGCTCCGGATGAAACCCGGCGGTTACATCTGGACAGCACCGGACTCTACGGCCACGTCGATAGAGGGTGTTTATGCTGCGGGCGATGTTGCCGACGATATTTTCCGCCAGGCGGTAACCGCAGCAGGAATGGGGTGCATGGCCGCTCTTGAAGCCGATCGCTGGATAGCAGCGCACCACCAGCATAGGCAGGCAGCTGAATAATGGGATCGCCAGGCGCTTACCATGCCAATTCGACGGTCGACTGGGACAAGGTACGTGTCTTTTATCTGACCGCAGAGGCTGGCAGTTTCACCCATGCTGGCGATACGCTGGGCCTAAGCCAGTCGGCGGTGAGCCGGCAGGTGAGCACGCTTGAACGCGAACTGAACGTTCCGCTGTTCCATCGCCATGCGCGCGGCCTTATTCTGACGGAACAGGGCGAGCACCTCTTCCGAGCAGCTAAAGAGATGATGCTCAAGCTGGAGACGACACGCGCGCGATTGACTGATAGTCGCGAACGCCCGAATGGCGAATTGAGGGTTACAACCACGCTGGGCCTCGGCACCAACTGGCTGACGCCGCGAGTTGGTGAATTTCTCGATCTTTTTCCTGACATCCGCATGCAATTATTGCTGACCGACGAAGAACTCGACCTCTCCATGCGGGAAGCCGATGTCGCAATCCGGCTCAGACAACCGACACAAGGTGACCTCATTCAACGCCGACTGTTTACTGTGCATTTCCACGCTTATGCGTCGGCCGATTATGTCAAGAAACATGGCCTTCCCAAGGATCCTGCCGATCTGGACGAGCATCGCATTCTCACGGTCGGCGGCGATACGCCTACATTCCTAATGGATGTGCACTGGCTGACGACGGTGGGGCGCGATGCCCGCAATCCGCGTCCCGCAGCATTGGTCGTCAACAATATTACAGCACTGAACCGCGCCGTCGAGAGTGGCGTCGGTATCGCCGTGCTGCCGGATTATCTGATCGAGCCGAACAAGGGTATGGTGCAAGTGCTGGACTCTCTCGAAATGCCTGCGCTCGAGAGCTATCTCGTCTACCCCGAGGAAATGAAAAACGTTGCCCGTGTTCAGGTTTTCCGTGACTTCCTCGTGAGCAAGGCGCAGCGCTGGGCGTTTTGATTTCGGCGTCAAGCGTAATTGATAACTACCGCAAACTCGCCGTGAACCTCTGGATTTTGCCACATGCTTCTTCGAGGATTGCGTTTGATGTGGCGTAGGAAATCCGGAAATTAGGGCCGAGACCGAAAGCCGTGCCGTGCACTGCCGCGACGCCTTCCGCCTCCAGCAAGGCCGTCACAAAGTCTTCGTCTGTGGCAATGACCTTGCCGAACTCAGTCTGCTTGCCGATCGCCTTCGCGCAGCTCGGATAGACATAAAATGCGCCTTCCGGCATCGGGCAGTCGATCAGCGACGCCTGATTGAGCATCGAGACAACAAGGTCACGCCGCCCTTCAAAGGCTTTGCGGCTCGTAGTGATGAAATCCTGCGGGCCATTCAAGGCTTCGACAGCGGCCCATTGCGAAATCGAGCACGCGCCTGACGTTTGCTGTCCCTGCACCATATCCATGGCTTTCATCAGTACGTCCGGGCCAGCGGCATAGCCGATCCGCCAGCCTGTCATCGCATAGGCTTTCGATACGCCGTTCATGGTCAGCGTCCGATCCATCAAGTTCGGCTCGATCTGGGCCGGCGTCGTGAACACGAAATCACCAAATGTCAGGTGCTCATACATGTCGTCGGTCAAAATCCAGACATGGGGATGACGCACGAGAACATCCGTGATGGCTTTCAACTCGTCACGCGTATAGGCCGCGCCTGACGGATTGGAGGGCGAATTCAGAATGATCCATTTGGTTCGAGGCGTGATCGCGCGCTCGAGATCTGCCGCCTGCAGCTTGAAACCGTGGGCCAATGTCGTTGCGATGAAGACGGGCTCACCCCCGCAGAGCAGCACCATATCAGGGTAACTGACCCAGTAGGGGGCGGGAATAATCACCTCGTCACCCTTGTTCAAGGTCGCAACAAATGCATTATAAAGCACTTGTTTGCCACCCGTGCAGACGATCGTCTGGTTGACCTTGTAATCGAGGCCATTCTCACGGTTGAACTTTTTGACAATTGCCTCGCGCAGCGGCGTGATCCCGGATACAGGGGGATATTTGGTCTCGCCGCGATTAATCGCGTCAATGGCGGCTCTCTTGATATTTTCCGGAGTATCAAAATCCGGTTCCCCGACCGACAGGCTGATAATATCGCGTCCCTGCGCCTTGAGTTCGCGTGCTTTCTGCGTCACGGCGATGGTAGCGGACGGCTTCACACGGGACAGGGCATCAGCGAGAAAGGCCATAACGGGTCTCCGGAACGAAAGTGGAGTTTCGAAAAGTGCGCGACCCTAGTCCCGCATGGCGTTCAGGGCAAGAGCTCCGGACCTCTCGATTCGGTCAAAAGCAGAAATTTAAGTGAACAGAGAGAGCGATATTCGAATTACAGGTGGCCAATTACCAACACGGCACTTGCTCTCCTGCACAACCCACGCCATTTTAAGCAGATGGCAAATCTCGCGAAAATCTCCGGTTCTTCCCGACCGCGTGCTTCACGGCCCGAGCTGAAGCCGCTCGACGACCACCTTGCGGTGTTGCTCAACCCCGCGCTGACGCGCGAGAGCGAGGATGACATGAATGCCCGGAACCGCGGAATAAGCGGTCGCGCGAAAGGGTTTGGCGAGATGCCGCAGGCGGAGTACAAAGCGGAAGCCACGATCACCGACCCTGAACTCGCCCGCGCGCTCGGCCTGCCGGAGGTAAGCGAACCTGCAACACCCCGTCGTGGTGACCGCGTGCGCGACAAGGCCATCACCCGCGATGCCATTCTTGCGGACGCGCCGCGCCGCGTGAAGCAAGGCAATGTGATGCCCTATGAGGACCAATCCATAGACCGCAGAGCCTTGGACGAGGATGGTCCGACAGGCGCGACCGCGTCCATGGAAGCTCTCAAAACGCTTTTGCGTTCGGGTGATCCCCGTTTCATCGGCAAGACAGAATGGACACCGCATCGCCCTGCCCGACCGGAAAAATCCGAAGGCGGCCGCACGTTCGAAATCGTCTCGGAATATCAGCCTGCAGGTGATCAGTTGCACGCGATTTCTGAACTCGTCGAAGGCATTCAACGCGGCGAGCGCGATCAGGTTCTGCTCGGTGTTACGGGATCAGGAAAAACCTTCACCGCCGCCCAGATCATCGCGAAAACAAACCGCCCCGCTTTGATCCTTGCGCCCAACAAGACGCTCGCCGCGCAACTCTACGGCGAATTTAAGAGCTTTTTTCCGTATAATGCGGTGGAATATTTCGTTTCCTATTATGATTATTACCAGCCCGAGGCCTATGTACCCCGTACCGATACCTTCATCGAGAAGGAATCGACCATCAACGAACAGATCGACCGGATGCGCCATGCCGCTACCCGTGCGCTGCTTGAGCGGGACGATGTGATCATCGTTGCATCGGTCTCGTGCATTTACGGTATTGGTTCAGTCGAAACCTACACCGCCATGACATTCTCGATCACCGTTGGCGAAAGCATACCGCACCGGCAATTGATCGCCGATCTCGTTGCCCTGCAGTATAAACGCTCGCTGGGCGATTTCGTCCGCGGCTCGTTCCGGGTCCGTGGCGATGTCATTGAACTCTTTCCGGCCCATTATGAAGATCGCGGCTGGCGCATTTCGATGTTCGGGGACGAGGTTGAGTCGATTGTCGAATTTGATCCGCTCACCGGCAACAAGACCGCCGATCTTGAATCCGTCAAAGTCTATGCGAACTCGCATTATGTGACGCCGCGTCCGACATTGCTGCAGTCGATCAAGGGCATAAAAGACGAATTGAAGGGCCGGCTGGACGAACTCATCCGCATGGGTCGTCTGCTCGAGGCACAAAGGCTTGAGCACCGCACCCTGGTTGATCTCGAAATGCTGGAGGAAACAGGCGTCTGCCAGGGAATCGAGAATTACTCGCGCTATCTCACGGGCCGCAAGCCGGGCGAGCCGCCGCCAACTTTGTTCGAATATCTGCCTGATAACGCTCTCGTTTTCACGGATGAAAGCCATGTCACCATTCCGCAGATCGGCGGCATGTATCGCGGCGATTTCAAACGGAAGGCGACACTTGCGGAATACGGCTTCCGCATGCCCTCCTGTCTCGATAACCGCCCGCTCAGGTTCGAGGAATGGGATGCGATGCGGCCACAAACCGTGCATGTCTCGGCCACGCCCGGGAATTGGGAAATGGAACGCACCGGCGGCGTCTTCGTTGAACAGGTCATCCGACCGACCGGCCTGATCGACCCCGAAGTCGATATCCGCCCCGCCCGAGCACAAGTGGATGATTTGCTCGGCGAGGTCCGCGCCGTGTCATTGCAGGGATATCGCACGCTCGTCACTGTGCTGACCAAGCGCATGGCGGAAGACCTCACTGAATATCTGCACGAAAACGGCGTCCGCGTCCGCTACATGCACTCCGATATCGACACGATTGAACGCATTGAAATCATTCGTGATTTGAGGCTCGGTGCGTTTGACGTCCTCGTCGGCATCAATCTCCTGCGCGAGGGGCTCGATATTCCGGAATGTGCGCTCGTGGCCATACTCGATGCCGACAAGGAAGGGTTTCTACGTTCTGAAACCTCGTTGATCCAGACAATCGGCCGCGCAGCGCGAAATGTCGATGGCCGGGTGATCCTCTATGCCGACAAAATCACGGGCTCGATGTCCCGTGCTATCGCCGAAACCAGCCGCCGACGCGAGAAGCAACGCGCATATAATCTCGCGAACGGCATTACACCCGAATCGATCAAGCGCGGTATCTCGGATATTCTGGACAGCGTCTATGAGCGCGACCATGTGCGGGTCGATATCGGCATGGCAGGTGCTACACCTGCCGCCGGTCACAATATGAAGGCGACATTGGCCGATCTCGAAAAGCGCATGCGCGACGCCGCCGGCAATCTGGAATTCGAGACGGCCGCAAGGCTACGCGACGAAATCAAGCGCCTGCAGGCCACGGAGCTGGCCATCGCCGACGACCCGATGGCGCGGCAATCGGAGGTCGAGGCCCGAGCCGGATACTTCAGAGGCGAACGTACCTTCGGCAATGCCGCAAACTTACCCCCAACCCGCGCGCACAAGCCGACAGATGCTGATATGGGCCCGCATAATTGGGGTGGTGGCGAGGCGAAGCCGCGGCGAAGATCTTGAGGGTCACACTCTGTTCGTTAATAATTTCTGACTGACTGCAAGAGCCTGATCATTCGCTTTTTTGAAATGCGAAAACAAAGGCGATATCCATGTCCGTCACTCCTCTCGCACGAGTCCGGCGGCTTCGACTTGCGTCAGCCGGCCATACCGATTTTGACTTTTTCTTAACACTTAGTTTACAATTGCCGGGCTGGAGAGTTTGTTCTGCGCACTGCCTGGGATGCAACAGTTTCGGGTGACTAAGGCAGAAAGTGATCGAGGGATGGAAGCCAATGCGCAAGATCATAGATATATTGTGGAACCGGAATGCGGAGCCGGGCCAATTGCCCGATGAGCCCCGGATTTCCGACGAGTTTTCGGCAGAACCGGCGATTTCGGGGAACGATGCCGCAGGAATGGAAGAAGTTACTCAACTTGGCCAGGAGAACGAAGCCTTTCGTCAATTGTTCATGGACGCCCAGCGCCGAATTGATGATCTCGAGGGACTCCGTGCGGCGTTCGGTCAATTGGCAGCACCGCTGGAACGAAGTTTACGGCAGGTCGAACTCGAAAAGGTTGAGAACGCCAGTATTCGCGCCAATTTATCGGATGCCCGCGCCCGTAACGAGTTGATGCGCGGTGAATTGGTACGGTTCGAGAAGCGCGTCGATGTACTCGAAACGGAAAAGCAATCCCTGCATCAAGACCTCCGTTCCGCGAAAGAATCGATCGCCGTGCTCGAAAACAGCCGGATTGAACTGACGCAGGATCTGACTCAGACACGAAACCAGATCATGGAGCTTGAGCGGCAAGTTGTGCGTGCTGCCGACTACGAGCGCTCACTCGTAAACGACAACCAGACCTTGCGCGACATGATCATCACGAAGGATGCGCAGATTACCCAGAATGAGGCCCATTCTGTTCGCCTTTCCGAGTCGGTATCCCTCCTTGAAGGTGACAATCGTGGCCTCAACGAGGCTCTTGCCCTTAAACTGGAGGAATTCACTCGCGCCACGCGTCGTCTGAAGGAAGTCGAACACGAACTTGACAGCACGCGTAACCGTTTGAGCCATACGAAAACTTTGCTGAACGAGACCAAGAATGAGCGCAAGGCGATCTCGGACCAGTTTGACGATCTCAACAGTCGTTATCAGACTGAAAGGAGCGCCCTCTCCATGAAGATTGATGGCCTTCAATCACGGTCGACACTGGGCGAACGTCTGCTGGCCGAGGCCCGCAACTCGCTGATTGCCCGGACGGAGGAACTCCGTGTCGCGGAACGGAAACTGGTCGATGCATCGGTAACCGCAGCTGCCAACGACCAGAAAATGACCCAGATCAAGCTCGCAAACGAAAATCTGGAGCGCCAGATCCGCGAATTGGAGCATTCCCGCTCCACGCTGATTGAGCGCGCGAATGCACTCACCAAAAACCTCAAAGCACGCGACTCGGCGCTTGCTAAACTTGACGACCGCATCCCTGTTCTCATGGGGCGCATTGATCAGCTAGAGGCTCAAATCGAGTCGAACCGTGTTTCGTACCAGACACGCATTGACGAACTCGGCCTTGCGCTCGAAACGGAGCGTATGGAACGTGCGGTCGCCGAAGGGGCTCTCGGCATGGCGAGAAAGAGTCGTGGCACGCTGCATAGCGAACTTGCCAGGTCCTCGGATGCCTCGCATGACTCGTCCGTTGACGGGAGCGAAGCGGTGCTCGACCTCAGCAAAAGGCCAGTCCAGCAGCGTGCTCGGGCGAAAGCGGGGATCATTGCCGAGACGTAATTTTTCAGGCTGGAACCCTGACGATCGCCCGTAACCCGCCGAGCGGGCTATCTGAAAGCAGCACGTCACCGCCGTGGGAACGTGCGATATCACGGGCAATGGCAAGTCCGAGACCGCTTCCGCCCTCATCGATATTTCGTGCTTCGTCGAGCCTTACGAATGGCTTGAAGACATCTTCCCGTCGTTCCACCGGAATGCCGGGTCCGTCGTCGTCGATACATACCAACAGCCACCGGTCATCGTGGTTTGCAGTGATCGCAATGCTGTTTCCGTGCCGCGCGGCATTTTCCACCAGATTTGAGAGGCAACGCTTGAAGCTATCCGGTCGGACAATAGCAAACGGATTACCCGACAGGGTGATACTCGTTTTTCGACCATTACGCTCCGAGTCTGATTTCAATGCGTCAAGCATATCCCCTATATCGGTTTCAACGGCCTGTTCCGCCGCCTCGCCCCGTGCGAAAGCAAGATAGGCCTCGAGCATTCGCGACATCTCATCGACGTCCTTCTTGAGTGCCCCCTGCTCCGTCGAGTCCTCGATTACCTCAAGTGACAAACGAAACCGCGTCAAAATGGTCCGCAGATCGTGACTGACCCCGTTCAGCATTGCGGTTCGTTGTTCGATAGCCCGCTCGATCCGCCGACGCATCTCGATGAAAGCAAGCCCTGCCTCCCGAATTTCTCTCGCACCACGCGGCTTGAAGTCGATGTCTCGGCCTTTGCCAAAGCTTTTCGCGGCATCGGCAAGGGCGAGGATTGGTCGTATCTGGTTACGTAGAACAACTATGGCAACACCCAACAAGACGAGAGAGGTTCCAATCATCCACATGATAAAGATGTGCGAGTTTGAGGCATAGGCCTGTGACCGGTTTGCAATGATACGGAGAATTCCCCAATCGAGCTGGATGCGGATCTCGATCAAATCGGACGATCCCACTGTATCGATCCAGAATTGCCGATTGATTTTTCGATCCAGCTCATCGGTCAATGCGGCATCAAGGATTGAAAAGAATGGCCGAGGGCCGATTTCCGGCAATGATCCGGCAGGTAAAATTTCCATGTCGAGGTTCATCGACTTATCGACGATACGCGTCAGCTTTTCATAGCCCGAGTCCTGCGGATAAGCCTCCGTGATCTCGACAATTGCAGCAATGTCCTGCACCACGGCTGCGGACAGCCTCTGGGTCACCAATTGCCAGTGCCGCTCCATGAACACATAGGCAACAACGGACTGAAGCAGCACCATGGGCGCGATGATGATGATCAGGGCACGCGCATATAGTCCTTTCGGCAATCGCCGCGCCAGTGCATCCACCAGCCTGCCGTAAATCCGAAATGGCACCTCAAGAATGGCGCTGAAATTCATCACACCGGTCCCTAATCGATCAAAAGTCGATAACCGACACCGCGCACCGTTTGAAGATGGAGCGGATTGGCCGGATCCGTTTCAATCTTCCGTCTCAATCGGTTGATCTGAACATCGACTGTGCGCTCATTTGCCTGTACACCCATCGAGATAGCGTCGCGGGGAACCACCTCGCCCAGTCGCGATGCCAACAGGAACAGAAGTTCGCGCTCGCGATCCGTAAGTCGAATGACAATACCATTGGATCTGAGTTCCCTCCGGTCCAACTGAAAGCACATCCGTCCGAAACTTACATTTGCAGGAAGCGAGGGCACCTTTTCCTGAGCAAAAGCGGCGGCAACGCGACGCATCATATTCCTGATGCGGAGCAAAAGCTCCCTTGGTTCGAATGGTTTCGTCAGATAATCATCAACGCCCGTCTCAAGGCCGCGCACCCGATCATCCATCTGCGATCGTGCCGTCAGCATCAGAATCGGAATATCGGTAGCTTTGCGAACCGAACGGGCAAAATCGAACCCGTTCTCGCCCGGCATCATGACATCGAGAACTATACCGTCGAACACGAACGTCTGCATCATCGCGCGTGCGTCGACTGCGTCCTTCGCGCTGGTTACCCGAAAACCGTGATCGCCCAGATAGCGGGTGAGCAACTCCCGGAGACGTCTGTCGTCATCAACGACGAGGATATGTGCCGCGTTATCGGTGATGCGAAGTTTATTCTGAGAAAATTTCATACCGTGCTGACTCTTGCCGCAGCAATTTGCATGGCTTGCGAACGTTCAGAGGGTTCAATCATCGCTGCCAGAAACTGCCGTGCGACAATGACTGACCCCGGGCCACACTCCGATATAGCACGCGCCATACGCCGTGTCTGTAACACCATCAAATCCCGCGCGAGCGCTTCCCCGCGCCCTGAAAGAAACAGATGACGCTGTCGTCGATCTTCGCTCCCGTGACGGCTCGCAATGTACCCCTTGCCGATAAGTTCCTTAAGTACCGGATTGAGACTCTGCTTGGTAATCTTGAGTATCGTCAGCAATTCCGCAATTGTGAGACCTGGATTACGGGCGACAAAATGCAAAACCCGGTGATGTGCCCGGCCAAAGCCGAAATCCTCGAGCAAACGATCGGGCTCGCCAACAAAATCCCGATAAGCAAAGAACAGAAGCTCGACGAGTTCTAGAAAAGACGGGGGCATGTCACCTGTGTCCGACGGATCGGGACCTGCCAATTGATTGTCCAAGATATCCTCGCTCATTACCAGATGGCCCCACGGAATTTATGTCAGTATTATTGACATATTTTAAGTCGATTGCTAGTATTTCGTCAGACTTGCAACTTGAATTTGCAGTTCTCATAGAATTCGTGCCAAATTGCACTGTTTGGACGAGGAAAGCTCCGATGTCTGTGATCCCCTTCGACTTGCGCGACGGTTTCATCTGGTTCGACGGCAAACTGGTTTCTTGGAAGGACGCCAAGATCCACGTGCTAAGCCATGGTTTGCATTACGGATCAGCGGTATTCGAAGGTGAACGGGCTTATGCGGGGCAGATATTCAAATCTTCCGAGCACTCGGAGCGTTTTCGTCGGTCGGCGCACATCCTAGATTTCGAATTACCCTATACGGTCGCAGAACTCGATGCCGCTAAGGCTTCTGTTGTCGAAAAAAACGGCTTCAAGGATTGTTATGTGCGACCCGTCGCGTGGCGCGGCAGCGAAATGATGGCAGTTGCAGCACAGCACGCATCGATCCATGTGGCGATTGCGACATGGGAATGGCCGTCAATGTTCGATATTGCGCTCAAAATGAAAGGCATCAAACTGGATATCGCGGATTTCCGGCGCCCGGATCCGATCACGGCCCCTGTCGCGTCAAAAGCAGCCGGCCTCTACATGATCTGTACAATTTCGAAGCATCGCGCGGAGCGCAAAGGGTGCGCGGATGCATTGATGCTCGACTGGCAGGGACGCGTTGCCGAATGCACCGGTGCGAATGTGTTTTTTGTGAAGGATGGCCGGATCCACACGCCAATTGCGGATTGCTTCCTCGACGGAATTACTCGGCACACCGTCCTTGATCTCGCTCGCGCGCGAGGGATTGAGGTGAGCGAGCGTCGCATCATGCCTGACGAGCTTGCGGATTTCGAGGAGTGCTTTATCACCGGAACCGCAGCCGAAGTGACACCCGTTTCCGAGATCGGGCCCTTTAGATTTGTCCCGGGCGCAATGTCGAGGACCTTGATTGATGACTACACGGTCGCCGTGACACCGCGAGCCATTGCGGCTGAATGATCAGAAGAGCCGCCCGCCGTTCGGAACCTTCCGATCGGGCCGCAGGAGGACAACGTTCCCCGTCTCGTCCGGCACGCCGAGCGTCAATACATCAGACATGAACGGCCCGATCTGGCGCGGCGGGAAATTGACAACCGCCAGAACCTGGGTTCCAACGAGCGAGCCAACATCGTGGTTTTGGGTAATTTGTGCGGATGATTTCTTGACTCCCAGATCACCGCCGAAATCTATTCTGAGTTTGTACGCGGACTTACGGGCTTCGGGAAACGGCTCGACAGAAATGATTGTCCCGACCCGAATATCGACTTTCATGAAATCGCCGAATTCGATCACACCACTCTCGGCCATTGCGGATTCAAGCTCCAATCAGTCCGTGGATCACGTACCGGGATCCAGATCAGGATCATGACGATTACGAATCCGGCTGTCCCACATGGACCGACCACGCTCCATCGCCATATCCATCATCGTCGCGAGTGGCACAGACATCCTCCCGAAGTCATCCAACCTCCGAGCCATCATGGCGCCCTTGCCTAGCTCGCGGTCCAGTGCTGCCATCGTCCGCGACAGACCTGCGTCATCATCCCGCAACCAGACGTCGACAATATAGGCGAAAGACAGGACGGCACCCTGAACTTTAATCGAGCCGAGGGGACCTTCCGTCTCAATCCCTGCCGCCTCCAACATGAATCTCATGGAGTTCGATGCCACCTGATTCATCGCCAGAAGGTTCAGCGGGTCGTGTCGTAAACCCGCGATGATCGATCTGATGGAGTCTTTGTGGGGTGCCAAGGCATCAATGCGGCGCATCAATATATCGAACAGGCGCTCCCTGGCCGATTCGGCATCAAGATCGCCGGTTGTCTCCTGGAGGACAATTGTATCGATGCGTTTTGAGAACGCACCGAGTATCGCGCCTTTTGACGGAAAATGAGTTCTGAACTCCGCCAGACTTATGCCCGCACGCCCGGCGATGTCGGAAATTGTGATTGTATGCCATGCACTTTCACCCGCCAGACCGAGCAACGCATCGATAATGCGATCCCGAGCCCCGCTTGTCTCTGCCTCCAAACCGCGCGATTTTGCCATCGATCAATCCCCTTTCTCCGATACTACTCGAAATGGGGGCTCGATCGCAATCTGTCCAGCGGAATCTCAGCCGGAAAGTTCTCCCGCACGCACCCGTGCAGCATGAACTGTTGCTCCCACAAGCGAGTCCAGCGCCTTGTCCATCATCAATACCTGCAACCCGGCGGCTGTCGTCCCGCCCGGTGACGTGACGTTTCGGCGAAGGACAGATGCCGCCACATCCATTCGATGAAGCAGCTCTCCGGCACCTTCGATCGTCGCGCGCGCGAGGCGCATCGCCACATCGGCAGGCAATCCCTCGGCCTCACCGGCACGAGCCAGACACTCCACAAGGTAGAAGACGTAAGCGGGTCCAGAGCCCGACACGGCGGTGACGGCGTCGATCAACTCCTCCTGATCAACCCATTCAACTCTGCCGATCGCCGTCAGGAGACCAACGATCATGCTCCTTTGTCGCATGGTCACATCCGGTCCCGCGAAAACACCAGTCATTCCGCGACCGACAGATGCAGGCAAATTCGGCATGGCGCGCGCGATTGCTCGCACGTTGGGAAGTCTCGTTGAAATGTTGGCGACGGTTTTCCCGGCCAACACCGACAGGATCAGCGTGTCCGCAGCCACAACCAATTGCAGTTCACGTGATACCGCGTCGAGCATTTGCGGCTTTATCGCAAGCACGAGAACATGAGGAGCCTTGACCCTCGCAATCGGTATGTTCAATTTTATATCCCGCATCTCGCATAGATCAACGAGTTCCGGCGAAGGCAAGGGGTCAAGAACGGTAATACGATCTCCGGGCAGGCCTACCGACAACCAGCCCTCGAGCATCGCACCACCCATTTTTCCGGCCCCGACAAGAACAAGCGACTTCGGCATTTCAGTGGTCATTGCGTGACCTCACCCTTCCCTCACCATTCCCTCACGCTTCTCCGGCGGTCTCAAACATGGACGCTGCGAGCGCCTCAGCAGGGCTTTTTCCTGCCCACAACACAAATTGAAACGCCTGATAGTGCCGATTGCAGCTTTCGACCGCAATATCAAGCAGCGCCTCGCATTGCTGCCCCGTTGGATCCGCGCCTCCCGACAGGATCAGAGAGTGTCTGAACAAAACCGAGTTATCATCTGTCCACAGGTCGAAATGACCAATCCATAATTGTTCGTTGATGCGAGAAACGAGCTCGTTGATCTCCGACCTTCGACGATCCGGCACTTTGATATCGATCGCGCAGGCGAGATGTAACGCCTCCATTGTGTCGAGCCAATTGAACGCGACATGATAAACTCCCCAAGCTCCGGGGACCATCAATGTAATTTCGTCATCTCCGAGACGATCGAATGGTCGATCCTGAGATGAAGCGAGCCGTTCGACAATATCGAGCGGATGCTCATGCCGTTTCAAATCCCGATAATCTATTGCAGTCATAGGTCACCCAAATCTGCACCACGCATTTCCAGATGTAGAAACGACCATGACACAGATGAGAGGGACGCTCACGGATTCGCACCGTTCGCACAATGACGGGTTGAGCCTGTCCACAGCGGATTATGCGAATTCTTCGAAAATCGAATTGAAAGGACCTATTGCGAGTAAATTTCAGCCGTGGGAAGCCGATTAAATCGATATAAACATTGCTCTCACCTGTCCGTGGTGCTCGACTCCAGCGCGTCGAGACGCGCCTTTAGACGTTCGCTTTCCTCGCGCGCCCGAATCGCCATCTCGCGAACTGCTTCAAATTCCTCTCGGGTCACGAAATCCATATCACGCACAAGACGTTCAAATTGCGCACGCATCACGCTCTCAGCTTCACGACGCATGCCGGTTGCGACACCGGCAGCATCTGTCATCAGGCGGGATATATGATCCATAATAGGACTTGGACCCTGTGTCATTTCGAGTTCCTCTAGCGCAGGGACGACGGCCGGAATGACTATCATGAAACGGCGGTCTATAAACCCCTATTCATCCACGATTCTTGACTGATCATATGGACAGAGTCAATCAGTCGACAAGCGGGGAGGTCACGTGCCGGAGGTCCGATGCCATTTCTAACACTCTCATTTCCGATGATCGATCCGGTGCTTGTTCAAGTGGGGCCGCTTGTCATTCGATGGTATGCGATTGCCTACATCGCAGGCTTACTCATCGGCTGGCGTTTTGCGATCTTTCTGAGCGGTTCACAAACCCGCTGGGGAACACGACAGCGGCCAACCACCGCCGACCTCGATGATCTGTTACTCTCCTGTGCCTTCGGAATCATTCTCGGCGGCCGTCTTGGCTATGTCATCTTCTACAACCCCTTGTATTTCATCGAGAACCCTGCCGAAATTGCTGCCGTCTGGCATGGCGGGATGTCCTTTCATGGCGGACTGGCGGGAGCTGCGCTGGCGATGTTCATTCAGGCCCGCACCCGCAAACAGTCCCTGCTTTCCTTGTCCGATATTGTCTCGGCTGTTGCCCCGATCGGCCTATTCTTCGGTCGAGTCGCAAATTTCATCAACAGTGAACTTTGGGGACGCACCACGGACGTTTCATGGGGTGTCATCTTCCCCAATGGTGGCCCGGACGCACGCCATCCAAGTCAGCTCTACCAGGCTGCCCTCGAGGGTATCGTGCTTCTCGTTATCCTCGGGATGGTGATCCGAGGTGGCGGGCTGCGTCACGCCGGTCTGGTCACCGGACTTTTCGGAATTTTTTATGGTAGTTTCCGAATTTTTGCGGAATTTTTCCGTGAGCCGGATCCACAGATCGGATTTCTATTCGGTGGCACGACAATGGGCATGCTCTTGTCCATCCCGCTGATCATCATCGGCTTCGGCTTGACCGTCCGAAGCCAGCGCTCCGCGGATCCGAGACCTTGAACGCGCTCCATCACGTTCTCGTAGACCTCATAAAGGCAGACGGTCCAATGAGTGTTGCACGCTACATGGAGCTTTGCCTCGGCCACCCGCATCATGGTTATTACATGACCCGTGATCCGTTCGGACACACCGGCGACTTCATTACCGCACCCGAAATCTCGCAGATGTTCGGAGAATTGGTGGGGATCTGGTGTGCCGACACTTGGTTCAAGATGGGAAGCCCATCTCCTTGCGCGCTTGTCGAGCTGGGACCTGGTCGCGGCACCCTCATGGTTGATGCGCTCAGAGCCCTCCGCAAGATCCCGGCCATGTCCGATGCATTATCGATCACTCTGGTTGAAACAAGCCCGATACTCCGACAGAGCCAGCAAAAAGCGCTCTCGGAAGCGGGATTCACAATCAAATGGGCTGAATCTGTTTTCGATTTACCCAAGGCACCCATCCTGCTGATTGCCAATGAATTTCTTGATGCACTTCCGATCCATCAGTTTATTCAGACGGATCTCGGATGGCGGGAACGTGTCATCGGCTTGAACGAAAATGGCCAGTTACGCTTTGGCTTGTCGCCCGAACCGATCGTGGGCTTTGGCAAAAATGCTCCGGTTGGCAGCATCGTTGAAGAAGCACGGATATCCGCCTCGATCATCGAACACGTTGCAAATCGCGTCACGATCGACAATGGTGCGGCGCTTTTCATCGACTATGGCCCGTCGGAGGCGAATTTCGGTGACACATTCCAGGCTGTCAAAGCACATGCTTTCGTCGATCCATTGCGTTTTCCGGGTGAAGCGGACCTTACCGCCCACGTGAATTTTGCCGCGATTGGCGAGATGGCCAAACGTTGCGGCGCATCAATTTCGGGACCAGTAACCCAGCGTGAATTTCTCCTGGCGCTCGGATTATCCGAGCGTGCATCACGGCTTTCGGAAGGGGCATCCGACGTCCAACGACGTGCAATCCAAGAGCAATTCGATCGCCTCACACAGTTTTCTGAAACCGGAATGGGGGCGCTTTTTAAAGTGGCGGCGCTGCACCACCCTCAACTCCGCGAGCTTGCCGGCTTTTGGCAGGCTGAATGAAACGATGGGATGCAGTGTGTTGCCCAAAATTGGAAATTGAGAGCCCGCTATGCTGCCAATGATCACGAGTGAGATATTGACCGTCCCAGGTATTTGCCATGCATTCTTCACACGGCAGGGTGGCGTGTCGTCGGGTCTTTACGCCACGTTGAACGGCGGGCAGGGATCAAGCGACAACAGGGACTCCGTACGGCAGAATCGCGATCGGATGGCACGCGCACTCTCGGTGAAATCTGAAAATTTTCTGAGCTGCTATCAGATTCATTCTGCCGAAATTGTTACAGTGAGTGTACCGTGGCAGGACGGTGACCGCCCAAGGGCGGACGGACTGGTTACATGCCAAGCCGGTGTTGCGCTGACAATCGGCACGGCCGACTGTGGGCCGGTGCTTTTTGCGGACCGACACGCGGGTGTCATCGGCGCATGTCATGCAGGGTGGAAAGGTGCTTTGTCCGGCATTCTCGAAGCGACTATAGTCGGAATGGAGGCACTAGGCGCCCACCGGAGAAACATAAGTGCCGCGCTGGGCCCGACAATCAGCCAAATTGCCTATGAGGTTGGCCCTGAATTCGTCAAGCGCTTTACCGATCACCACCCTGCCTCTCATCAATTTTTCATTCCATCAAACAAAGACGGATTTTCGATGTTCGATCTCCCGAGCTACATCGGATTCCGCCTTTCAATGGCAGAAATTGGAAATTTCGAAAGTATCGGACTGTGCACCTATACGGACGAACGGAGGTTCTTCAGCTATCGGCGGTCAACTCACCGAAAGGAGGATGATTACGGGCGGCTGATCGCCGCAATTGCGATCAAGGATTGACAATATCAGGCGTCTTCCAACCGATATGTTGTCCTGAGTCAACGGCGATAAGTTGGCCGGAAACTGCGCGGGCACGTGCAAGATAAAGAACGGCATCTGAGATGTCATCGGTCGACACACGGCGCGCCAACGGAATTCCAGCAACTTCAAGCAGCAAGCCCGCCTCGCTCTCATGATGATTGGGCAGCGTTGGCCCCGGCCCGATCGCATTCACGCGAATCGCGGGCGCCAAAGCCTGCGCCATCGTCGTCGTCGCTGTGTAAAGCGCCGACTTTGAGAGCGTGTAAGAGAAGTGCTGGGGCGTTAACTTGAGCACACGATGATCAACGAGATTGACGACGGATGGGTCGTCCAAACTGCCCGCCTGCCTGGCAAATTTGCGGGTTAGAAAAACAGGTGCACGAAGATTGACATCAAAATTTCTCTGCCATGAGTCCGAGTTGAAGGAACCGAATGAGTCTGTTTCAAACACGGAAGCACTGTTCACGAGGAGGCTCAGTGGGCCGATTTTCCGAACAGCGTCGTCAATCAATCGTTCCAGCACGTCTTGCGCCAACAGATCTCCGACAAGAATTTCCGCCCTTACACCGATCTTGCGCAGCTGGTGCACAAACCGGACAGCGTCATCCGCCGGATTTCGACAATGGACACACACGTCATAGCCAGCCTCAGCCAGACTCTCGGCGATCGCAGCGCCGATTCGCCGGGCACCACCTGTGATCAAAGCAGCGCGATTGGTCATGCATTTTCCTCAATGGATGGGACGCCCGGACAACGATGATTGATATCCCTGCCCCCTATCGGACAGGCTGACCATTAACCTTTTCATAACCTTGTTTCGAGTGAATTCTTAAGTCGTGCGGCTAGTTCGCCTATCATAGTTTTCTGACGTTTATGGAGTTGGATCGGAGACACGGGTCATGCCACTTACATATCGCTTCGCCCTCATATCCTCTGTGCTGCTTGGAATTCTCCCTGTTAACACCTCCGCCGCCGATCTTTTCGGCGACAATACGGGCGTAACATACTGGCAAGGTGCCTATGCCGGCTTGCATCTCGGTGGCGGACTCGGTTCAGCGGGCGGCCTGACGACAGGCGGCACAGTCGTCGGCGCGCATGGCGGATATAATTTCCAGGCAGGCCAATTCGTCAGTGGCGGCGAAATTGATTATTCGTCGTCGAAAATCAAGAACAGCTCGTCAAACGAGAGTTTCAATCAGAACTGGTTGACGAGCTTTCGTGCACGCGGGGGGTATACTTTTGGAAATCTGCTGACCTATGGCACTCTCGGTCTCGCTTACGGGCCGACCGAATACGTCAAAAACGGCACCAAAACAGACGCATCCAAACTCGGGTGGATTTTGGGTGGCGGCGTTGAAGCGATGATTGCACCAAATGTGTCACTGCGCGGAGAATTGTTGCATTACGATCTTGGAAGTAGCGCCTACTCGAACGGCGCAGGCGGCAGTATCTCGTTGGATACAACATCGAATATCATCCGTACGGGACTATCCTATAAGTTTTAATTCGATAGAATTTTGTATTCATGAAATTATATTAAACATAAATACCTAAGTATCCGCACAAAAACTTAAGATAGAAATATTAATTCTTTATTCCTGTAACAAACATCAATTTATCACAATCTTGCCTCGATTGAATATTATCGAACCGTCCAGAAGTGATCAGAAACATGGTCACTATTTTGAGAAGCACGGAAATTTCGTTTCATATCCATACCCGTGCTCAACTTAGGACGGAGCGAATACATGAAAGAGTTTGCATCACTTTCACTCGTTAGCCTCGGGACAATCCTATCAACAAGTGTCTTGGCAGCGGACTTACCAAGCAAGAAAGCGCCTCCCGCGCCTGTCGCCGCTGTCATGCCTTATAGTTGGAGCGGTGGCTATAGCGGTCTCGTGGTTGGATACGGGTCTGGTAGCTACACGAAAAATGGCAAGTCCGTCTTCAAAGATTCATCCGGAGAATCACTCGGGATCACTGCCGGTTACAATCACCAGTTGCCAGATAACTATGTCATCGGCGTAGAGGCGGACATGGCATGGTCAAACATGAAAGGTGACGGCGTTGTTTCGGGCAATAAAAGCGAACTCGAGAGCTTCGGGACACTTCGTGGTCGTGTCGGTATTGCAATCGATCGCGCTCTGCCATTCCTGACTGCCGGCTATGCAGGCGGGAACACGAAAGACAAAGTGACGACGACAAAAACAAACTATCATAACGGCTGGACGGCTGGCGGCGGTGTCGAATATGCCATAGCAGGAAACTGGACCGCAAAGGTCGAGGGACTTTACGTGCATCTGGAACCTGCGTCGCTTCCGACAACAGGGAAATCCGGAATGGATATCGGATTGGTGCGCGCGGGCCTCAACTATCGGTTCTGATCCGAATACAATAAAGAAGGCCCTCCCGATCAGCGGAGGGCCTTCTCGGCGTTGCTTGATCAGCTCGGTCAACGCGGCATGGTCGCGACGAAAGCGGGAACGGCATTGGAAAAAGACGCAAGCCAGCGGATCAGGTTCTCATGCCCCGATCGCCATTTCCCCTCGAACCGAAAATCGAGATATCCCAAGGCACAAGCCAATGCGATACTGCCAATATCGGGAGTAGTACGAATCTCTGGCAACTGCGAAGCATTGAGCGAAAAAAGCCCGCGCTCAACTTTCGCAGCCTGATGTTCAATCCATTTCGGCTCCCGCCGATCTTCAGCACGAAAACGAATTTCATAGATCTGAAGAATGGCGGCATCCATGATCCCATCTGCCAGTGCCTGAAGCGTGAGTATCCGAAAACGTTCGCTGCCACCCGGCAGGATGCGCCCGCCACCGGCCAATTGATCAAGGTACTCCACGATCACCCGAGAGTCATAAAGAACCGTTCCGTCATCAAGCAAAAGCGCCGGGATTTTACCCAACGGGTTCTGCTGTCGGATAGTGTCTTCCGGATCAAGCGTATCTGTCGACACAACCGACACAGTGTCGGCCAGCCCGAGCACATCGAGGGCGATCTTGATCTTTCGGCCGAATGGCGACGTCGGAGATGAACGGAGTATCATGGCTTTTCCTTTTGTGAAGGACCCTTAAAGTCCCAAGATAATGCCATGATTTCTATCAGGAGTCTTTTATCAGTACCAGATTTACCGCTTTTGGTCCCTTTCCTTTTTTATCGGGCTCAAGTTCATAGCCAACGACCTGACCTTGTTCCAAAGATACGAGACCGGACTGGCTGACGGCGGAAATATGAACGAACAAATCGCTTCCGCCATCCTCGGGCCTTATAAATCCATAACCCTTCTCAGAATTGAAAAATTTAACGATACCCTTTTGGGGCATAGCTTGCTCCATGATCGAGATCAGTGAACATCCATTCGATCAATTTCATCTTCAGGATGATATTTCAGGGCAAGAACAACCAGAAATTGCTTCAAAAATCAGAGAACCGGGAAAAAACTTCTGGAAATTCCGACCGTGTGGGAGCATTCGCGCAATCGACCACAACCTCATCTTGTCTATTATTACACCTTAATCAAGCCAATCTAATTTACTCTCCACTCTTAAATGTTTCAGCGACCGATTCTGTCAGCCATTCACAATTCCACCCTGCACCGTCACCCAGCGCAAGGAGGTTCGATAGTTCTGGTAAGATCTCGGATAATTCACCGGAAAGCCGCCAAGGCGGATTGATGATCACAATCCCGCATCCGAACAATGAAGGGACTCTTGTCGGCGCTTTCGTCCTGAATTCCAGACTAAGCATTTTTGGTATCCGGGATGTCTGAATGGTGCCAATGAAGTCTGCAACTGCGCCCGCGTCTTTCAGCGGGTACCAAAGTGCGTAAATGCCCGTTGGCCATTTGCGATGGGCATGAAAGATTGAGGTTGACAGGCGCCCGAATTCCCCCGCTTCCTCGAAGGGAGGATCAATCAGCACGAGACCTCGACGCTCTTTCGGGGGAATAAACGCCTTTAGTCCGACCCACGCGTCAATTTCAATGATCTTTGCTCGTCCGTCAAATGCCAGATTCTCCGCAAGTCGTGCCCGATCTGCGGGATGTTTTTCAATCAGAATCAACCGATCCTCGCTCCGCGTCAGGAAGCGAGCCACCTCGGGCGATCCCGGATAGCTGTGTGGTCCGTGAGCGGCACGAGTAGCCTGAATGGTATCAAGATAAGGCCGAATAAGTGCCTTGATCCTGTCAGAAAACTCCGCTGCAAGCAACCGCCCAATACCCGCGCGCCATTCACCAGTGCGCTCGGCAGCTTCTCCCGATAGGTCATATAGGCCAATGCCGGCATGGGTATCGATTACGCGGAAAGGCGCAGATTTTGCCTTGAGATGTTCGATACAGCGGGCCAAAACAATGTGCTTGACCACATCTGCAAAATTTCCAGCGTGGAAAGCGTGGCGGTAGTTCATATCGACGTCGTCCTGCGGGAAAGTACGCTGATCACCTGCAAAACTCTCAATTGAATGGCAGTACCGTTACCGAGGGAGCTTTGCATCCAGCCCGATCGATCTGAGGGCAAGCTATGAACTGTGTCAAATCCCGACTAAAGCATATCCTGACATCTCGCAGTAGCTTGTCGCGACACGAAACCGCCATCATTTCAGCTGTTAAGCCCGAATTTATTTCAATAAATTGTCTCTCTATTTCTGATGGTACATCGCTTCTATCAGGGCCAACCAATTTGAAGGTTTCCGGTATGCGAACGCTGTCGAATGCACTCTTTACCATGCGAAAATACTGATCCGGCGCTTCGCCTGAACACGTCCCGTGCCTTCGCCACTGATATTTTACAAGCCATTGCTCGGGGTAAAGGCCCGCGCCTGCTTCAAGATCGTATTTTGAAAGAGACTGTTCCGCAGGAATACACGACGACGGATAACCATCTTCATCCTGTGGCCAGAGCCCATGCAGCACAAAGCCCTTTTTTGCGCCCCTTTTGCATTGCTCGGGGCTACGGTCTGCACCGGCACTCTGGCAAAAGCTGGGCGACCATGACAAGGACAGGACATAAAAATCAAAGCCACCGGGAACGGCACCTTTGCGCTCGCCCTTTGCCTGTACTTCTGCAAGCGAAGACGTAAATATCAAAAGAGAAAAAAACAGAACGAATGCGCGAAATGTCATGAATTGACTCCAATATTTATCATCGCAAATATCGGATAACTTGCAACCCTGTCACTTTGTACAGGTTGACAGCATTTTCATTACAGACTCCGTGACACAATAACCGCGTATACCTTTGAATTTAAGCTTATGTTCCGCCCACGCATCCGCTAATGAATTGATCACTCCTCTTCGATCAGAAATGCAACGGGAACGGAGATAGAGGCGCAATGGCTTGGGATTTTTGGATTGATCGTGGCGGAACCTTCACCGATATTATCGGTCGTGCTCCCGATGGCAGGCTACATGCCACCAAATTCCTGTCTGAAAATGACTCCTATCGGGATGCCGCGGTGCACGGGATCCGTACTTTGCTTGGCCTAGCCAAGGATGCGCCCATTCCTGCGGGCAGCATCGGCGATGTTCGGATGGGAACAACCGTTGCCACAAATGCGCTGTTGGAGCGCAAGGGCGAACCAACGCTCCTTGTGATCACGCGCGGATATAGGGACGCGCTTCGCATCGGATATCAGGCGCGCCCGCGCATCTTCGACAAGAAGATTATAAAGCCTACAGAACTTTATTCCGATGTTCTCGAGATCGCCGAGAGAGTCCGGGCGGATGGCACCGTTGAATGCACTCCCGATCTGGACGCAATCCGAACCAATCTTCTCGCAGCGAGAAAGGGGGGCTTCAACGCGATTGCAATTGCCTTCATGCACGCATGGCGGTTTCCTGATCATGAGAAGCAGGTTGCTCAAATAGCGCGTGAAATCGGGTTCCCGCAGGTTTCCGTCAGCCACGAGGTAAGTCCGCTGATCAAACTTGTCGGGCGCGGCGATACAACTGTTGTCGACGCCTATTTGTCACCAATCTTGACACGCTATGTGTCCCAGGTTGCTGCAGAACTAGATGTCAGCCGTTCCGGCACGCGATTAATGTTCATGATGTCATCAGGTGGCCTTACCGCTGCTTCATTGTTTCAGGGCAAGGATGCTGTTCTTTCCGGTCCTGCCGGCGGTGTTGTTGCGTTGGCTGAAACCGGTAAAGAAGCGGGGTTCGATCGCGTGATCGGCTTCGATATGGGCGGTACCTCGACGGATGTCGCGCATTTCAGCGGTGAATATGAACGCGCTTTCGACACTGAGGTTGCGGGCGTCCGAATGCGCGCGCCGATGATGCTGGTGCATACTGTGGCAGCAGGTGGTGGCTCGATATTGCATTATGACGGAGCCCGATTTCGTGTCGGCCCTGACTCCGCAGGCGCAAATCCGGGACCTGCCTGCTACAGACGCGGTGGACCTCTTGCCGTTACCGATGCAAATGTGATGCTGGGGAAACTCGATCCAGATTTTTTCCCGATGATTTTCGGTGTTCATCAGGATCAATCCCTCGATCGTGAAAGTGTTCATGCACGTTTCACGGAATTGGCTAAGTTGATCGGCGATGGTCCGACGCCGGAAGAGGTGGCCGACGGATTTGTCCGTATCGCGGTTGCCAATATGGCGGAAGCGATCAAGAAGATCTCGGTTACCCGCGGCTATGATGTCACCCGCTACGCGCTGAACGCTTTCGGCGGCGCCAGCGGGCAGCATGCCTGTCTTGTCGCCGACGCGCTTGCCATGAAGACGGTTTTGATTCACCCCTTTTCATCCCTGCTGTCAGCTTACGGAATGGGGCTCGCAGCCATCCGCGCGACACGGCAGCAAGCCTTGGAAGAGCCGTTGGCAGAGGCCGCACTCGAAATCATTGCAAAACTTACCGAGACGCTCGGTGCCATCTGCCGTGATGAGGTAGAAGGTCAGGGTGTGCCGCAAGCAGAAATTGAACTGCAGGTTCGGGCCCATATCCGTTATTCCGGCACCGATTCATCGATCGAGATCGAGGCAGGCTTGGCGCCTGATATCACCATCATGCGCCGTGTTTTCGAAGCAGCCCACCTTGCGCGCTTCGGTTTCAACGATCCGGCGAAGTCCCTTGTCATCGAGGCGCTCTCGATCGAGGCAGTCGGTGGTGCAGCGCGCATTCACCCTGTGCCACACCCACTGACGATTTCTCCCTTGCCTGCACCTGTTACAACCAGACGCCTGTTCAGTCAGGGAAAAGCGCACGAAGCTAAAATCTTTCGCCGGGAACAATTGGCACCGGGCCATCGTCTCTTCGGTCCGGCCCTCGTGATTGAAGATCACCAGACCATCGTGGTGGAGGATGGCTGGGATTGTGTTCTAACGGGGCAAAACCATCTGGTTCTAACACGTATCGTTGCAGCTGAGCGCAACCACGCGCTCGGGACGAAGGCCGATCCGGTCCTGCTCGAAATCTTCAATAATCTGTTCATGTCCATTGCAGAACAAATGGGCGTAACCCTTCAAAACACGGCCTATTCCGTCAATATCAAAGAGCGGCTTGATTTTTCCTGCGCTGTCTTCGATTCGGAAGGAAATCTTGTCGCCAACGCACCCCATATGCCCGTTCATCTCGGATCGATGGACCGGTCCGTCGAAACGATTATCCGGATGAACCAGGGTGCTATCAGGCCGGGCGATGTGTTCATGTTGAATGCACCTTATAATGGCGGCACCCATCTGCCCGATATTACCGTCTGCACACCTGTTTTCGATGATGGGGGAAACAATGTGCTGTTCTGGGTCGCCTCACGTGGCCATCATGCCGATGTTGGCGGTCTCGCACCCGGTTCGATGTCGCCTCTTGCGACCACTATCGAAGAAGAAGGCGTTTATATCGACAATTTCAGGATCGTCGAAAATGGTCGCTTTCTTGAAAAAGAGGTAACCGCCCTTTTCCTTGGCGCGCGTTATCCGGTCCGCAATGTGGTGCAGAACATCAATGATCTGAAGGCCCAGATTGCCGCTAACGAAAAGGGTGCCCGCGAACTGCGCAAGACAATCGCCGATTTCAGCCTTGAAACGGTACAAGCCTATATGGGCCATGTGCAGGACAACGCCGCCGAGCATGTCCGTAGGGTCATCGAGAAATTGCATGAGTCAGAGTTTACCTATCCGATGGATCAAGGATGCGCGATCCGCGTCCGCATCAGCGTTGATCACGAAAAGCGCGAGGCAATCGTTGATTTTACCGGTACGTCGCCGCAGCGGGCAGACAATTTCAATGCGCCAGAACCGGTCACGCGCGCAGCCGTACTCTATGTCTTCCGGGTCATGGTTGATGATGACATCCCCATGAATGCCGGATGTCTCCGTCCTATTCGCGTTATTCTGCCGGAAAATTCGATGCTGTCGCCGCGGTATCCCACCGCTGTCGTTGCCGGCAATGTCGAGGTCAGTCAGGCCGTCACAAACTGCCTATTCGGTGCTCTCGGAGCGATGGCAGCGGCTCAGGGAACCATGAACAATCTGACCTTCGGCAATGCGCGATATCAATATTACGAGACAATCTGCTCGGGCTCTGCAGCAGGCCCGGGTTTTGATGGCGCACCGGGCGTTCATGTTCATATGACCAATTCGCGTCTGACCGATCCCGAAATCCTTGAAACACGGTTTCCGGTATTGTTGGAAGATTTCCACATCAGAAAAGGGTCAGGCGGCAAGGGTCGCTGGAATTCAGGCGATGGCACGAGCCGGACACTCCGTTTTCTTGAACCCATGGAATGCGCGATCCTCTCTGGGCATCGCAAAGTCCGCCCCTTCGGACTGGAAGGCGGCGAAGCAGGCGAACTCGGGCGCACCTTTGTCACACGTCTCGACGGACAGATCCACGAATTGATCGGCGCGGATCAGACCTTTGTCAACGCAGGTGAAAAGGTAACGGTGATAACACCGACAGGTGGCGGTTTTGGCAATAAGAAGGATCGAAAATCATGACAAACTATCTGATTACGGGAGCAAACCGCGGGATAGGGCTAGCACTCGCAACATTACTCGCTGAACGCGGCGATACTGTCATCGCGACTGCGCGCGAACCAAACGCCGCATCAGAGCTTCTTTCGCTGACCGACCGCTTTCCCGACCGGATTACTCTTCTTCCGCTTGATGTAACGCATGATGCATCGGTTTCGACGCTCGCTCGCGCGCTTCATGGCCGCACAATCGATGTGCTCATTAACAATGCAGGGATCATCGGACCGGAACGTCAATCAACCCTCGATATGGACTTTCCGGGCTTTCTCGAAACGCTTGATACCAATACGCTCGGCCCCTTACGCGTCACGCAAGCCATCCTGCCCTTGCTCAAGAAATCCGGCACACCGAGAATAGTGACTGTTTCCAGCATGATGGGCAGCCTGTCCTCGAAGCAGTCAGACAAGATTGCGTATCGGACGTCAAAAGCGGCGGTCAACAAGGTCATGCAGGGTCTTGGAACAGATCTGCGCAAGGACGGGATTGCGACGCTGACACTGCATCCCGGTTGGGTCCGAACCGATATGGGCGGTTCAGGCGCGGATATTGATGTTTCCGAAAGTGCAGCTGGAATCGTGAAGCTGATTGATGCGCTCACATTATCCAATTCGGGTCGTTTCATGAATTACGACGGTTCAGAGCGGGCTTGGTAAGGCTAGTAAACCCCGCCAAGGTCCACAGTTTTAGCTTCTTGCGGAGCCACAGGTTGCGGCAAAGGGGCGTTTTGCAGTGTTCCCGTGACGACAGGATAATCGGACGATGGCTGCTGGGTTACCGCCAGCAACCTGTTCACTTTCGGGTCGATTTTGCGAGCAAACTGGATTTTCGGTTTGCAAATGCGCCGTTGATTATAGGCGTCGTGGCGTGCCAGATCCATATGGATGTGGTTGTAATGGTATGCATCTGATCCCGGGGCTAAAACAGTCGTGAAATAATCGCACGCGTTCACAAAGATTTCCCGCAGAAATTCCTGATCGCGGGTCTGCCCTTTCCAGCCCTTGACCACCGACATTTCGCGGCCATCCGCAAAACGGAAACCCATTACATCCACAGCATTGCCGAAAGCATGCTCGGAGGCATCACCAAACCACGTATTATTCTGGTTTCGGCAGGAATAGGATCCGGCATTTAACTCTGCTACGCGCGTTCCGAAATAGAGCTTGGCGGCAGGCTGGACGACCTCTTCGACCCATTTATCCACAACCGGAATCATCGGACAGGCCAGTGTTGCTTTCGATTTCAGCGCAACCGATCCCTCTGCCAAAGCACTCACGCGGAAGGGTTGAAGCATGCCGCAGGCGCCCGGTCCGTCGAGTTCGCGCGTCGCCTCGATCGACGGGGTAATCTGAACTTTTCCGGAGGAAAGACATTTTTGCTCGGCCTCGTCACGCCAAGGCGCGCGAGTATCAAAGCGAAACAGGCCGCAGCCAGCAACGAGCAGCAAAAACGCACAGGCACAAAGACGCTTAACCAAACGAGTATCCATATGGCGAGGATGCGCATTTGCGGTTGCTGATTTCTTAAGATTTTCGACTTTTGACCAGAATTACTCCAATCTGCACATTAGCTGACTGGCGTCCGTAAAGTGACGAGTTCTTCTGCAGCAGTTGGATGGACAGCCAATGTCCGGTCGAAGTCGCGCTTTGTTGCGCCCATTCGCATGGCAATCCCGACCAACTGGATCATCTCGCCTGCCCCGTGGCCCAGAATTTGGACCCCAAGCACGCGATCTGTCGGCCGATCGACGAGAATTTTCATCATCATGCGCTCGGAGCTTCCCGAAAGCGTGGCATGCATTGGACGAAAGCCTGTTTTGAACAAAGCGACATCGTGAGTCTCGCGTGCTTCTTTTTCAGTCAAGCCAACCGTACCGATCTCCGGCGTTGAAAATACTGCGGTCGGCACGGGACCAATATCAACCGGAGTCGGTAGATTGCCGAAAACGGTATCGGCGAAGGCGTGCCCTTCCCTGATCGCAACAGGCGTCAATTGAATGCGGTTGGTCACGTCGCCCACAGCGTAGATCGACGGAATATTGGTTTTTGAATAGGAATCAACGATGACACTGCCCTGATCATCAAGATGAACACCCGCCTCGGCAAGACCGAGCCCTCGTGTATTTGGCGCGCGTCCGGTTGCAAATATCACGCGTTCGACGGCAATTTCCTCATGATTGGAGGTCGTTACGACCAAATCGCCCGGTTTTCTGGAGATTGACGCAATCGCGCTATGCGGGATGATTTTGATCCCGCCGCGTTCCATCGCTTCTGTGAGGCCCATGCGCAAATCGTGATCGAAGCGCGGCAGGACGTGATCGCGCCGGAGGATCACTGTTACTTGACAGCCCAGTTTCTGCAAGAGGCAGGCAAATTCGACGCCGATATAGCCTGCGCCAATGATGGCGACGGATTTTGGCAAGCTGTCCCACTCGAAGAAATCATTGGAATCGTTGGCTAATTCCCGACCCGGAAGATCAGGGATTACAGGATGCCCGCCTGTTGCAACCAAAATCGTGCGCGCTGAAATTTTTCGACCGCTTGCCAACATGACAGCATGTGGCCCGGCAATAGTGGCTCGTTCTGTTGCGATTTCAACGCCGGAACGGGCGAGATTATTGCGATATGCGGCTTCCAGCCGGTCAATTTCCTTGTCTTTTGAAGCTTTTAGCGCTGCAAAGTCGAACTTTGCCTCGGATAGGCTCCATCCGAACCCTCTGACATTCTCGAAGTCATCGGCGAAACGGCTCGCATAGACATAGAGTTTCTTCGGGACACAGCCGCGAATGACGCAGGTTCCGCCGACCCGATATTCCTCGGCGAGCACGACCTTTGCACCGTGGGTGGCGGAGATTCGCGCGGCTCGAACACCGCCCGAACCACCTCCGATAACGAACAGGTCACACTCAAATTCGGTCATGTTCGGCGGTCTCCTTGGCGATTTGGGGGCAGCATCTTGTGATGAGATATTGAACTTAAATAGCTATTAAACAATTGATTTTAATGTATTTTTTCAGACAGACATCGTTTTTATTCCGAACGATGTCGCGAGAATGGCCGTTTTTGCGATCCCGATGAACAGGCCGTGCTCGACGAGTGCGGTGACGCTGTCGAGACGCTCGGCGAGGTCTTCTGGCGCTGGAATAGTCCCCAATGCCGCGTCAAGGATCACATTGCCGCTGTCGGTCAGCCAGACCTCGCCAGTGGCGCGCTTGCGGATTGTCAGCTCACCCCGGCACCCGCTGGCCTCGATGGCGCGGGTGATTGCGAGGCGTGTGGCCGCGAGTCCAAAGGGTACGACCTCAAGTGGTAACGGAAATTTCCCAAGGATTTCAACGAGTTTTGTCTCGTCTGCGATGACAATCATCTTCTTCGAGGCCATCGCGACGATCTTCTCGCGGAGATGGGCGCCGCCGCCGCCTTTGATCAGCCGGAGCTTGGCGTCGATCTCATCGGCGCCGTCAATCGTCAGATCAAGGTCGGGCGTTTCATCGAGCGTTGTCAGGGGAATACCGAGGCTTGCAGCTTGAATTCGTGTTGCTTCCGAAGTCGGAACACCAATGATTTCAAGGGCTTCGCGCTTCATCCGCGCGGCGAGCAGATCGACGAAATGCTTGGCTGTCGACCCCGTCCCGAGGCCGAGGCGCATGCCCGGTTCGACCATCGCCACGGCCTTTGCCGCCGCTTCCCGCTTCAGCGCATCCAAATTCATCAACTGGCTTTCCTGTTTCATGACCGCGTTACCAACTGTTTCTACCCTATCATATTCTGGAAATGTCCGAACGAAAACGGGTCCATAAGCGGACATTTCCACTGACTGAATCGGAACAGACGGAATGAGCGTCACGAAATGATTGACGTCGCCGATTTCGTCCTCCAGACCGTCGATATGGTACCCGCAGAATCACTCAATCCCGCGACGATTGTTTTTGATCTCGATGGCACGCTGGCCGACACGGCGGGCGACATCATCGCCACGTTGAACGCGGTTCTCGCCAAGCTTGATCTGGCACCTTTGCCTCTCGATTCGGCGCGCGAGATGATCGGCGCGGGCGCGCGCGTACTCCTGCAGCGCGGGTTGAAAGCATCGGGGGTTTCAGTGACGCCCGAGCGGTTGGAAGAACTCTTTACGGACTTTCTGGCCCATTACGAAATCCACCTCGCCGATGAGAGCACCCTGTTCCCGGGTGTGGAGCAGGCGCTCTCGGTGCTCAAGGCGGAAGGTCATCGTCTTGCCGTCTGCACGAACAAAATCGAGGCCCACTCGATCCTGTTGCTCGAGGCGCTCAAAATTGATGGCCACTTCTCGGCAATCTGCGGGCGGGACTCATTCGAGTATTTCAAGCCGGATGCGCGCCATCTGACGCTGACCATCGAGAAATCCGGTGGCTCCTCCGGCAGGGCTGTCATGGTCGGCGATTCCAAGACCGATATTGATACGGCGCGGAACGCGAGCATCCCGGTGGTGGGTGTCAGTTTCGGCTACACCGATATCCCGATCGTGGACCTCAAGCCGGATCGGCTGATCCATCACTATGATGATTTGCAGGCGGCGGTTGCGAGCTTGCTTGCCTCCGCCATCTGATCTTTCTTGGCCTAATTCTGCGGCGCGTCGGAATGCTGGTGTGCCGCCTGCCCCGCATTGCCGCCGATGGCTTCGACCTTGAACTCGACCTCGATGGTTCCGGCCTTTTCAAACGTGAGTAGACCCTTGACCTTCCGGCCTTCAACCAGTGGTGCTGCCAGCCCCATCAACATGAGATGATAGCTGCCGGGTTTGAGCTCGGTCTTTGTTCCGGCTGGCACCTCCAATCCGCCAACCATCGGACGCATTTTCATCATTCCATCCTCCATCAGCATTTGATGGATTTCCGTGGTTTCGGCCCCTTCAATGGAGACCTGAATGAGCCGGTCGGGCATGTCGGATTTGTTTTCAACCGAGAGAAACGCCCCGGCAACTTTCGCGCCGGCAGGTGTTGCCCGCGCCCATGGATGCCCGATTGTGAGCTTGCCAAGCGTGTATCCGTGAGCCGACACGGTGCCCGGTGAGAGAAGCAGAAATGCAAGCGCGATAGCGCGCGCGAAAAGTGAACTGACCATGATGATCCTCGATAAATGTGGAATAGGCTGCATTTTGCAGACTGAAGAATGGCAACGTCTCACATTATTTGTGGCGGAGCCCGAGGATTTGAAAAAGCAGCTGGAGGAAACCCAGTCTGGCCAGAGGCCTCGCGCGGGACACCGAGAGCGGATCCCGCTCCCGTCATTAAACCGGCAAGCATGACCACGGGCATGACAAGTGCGGCGGATATCGGGCAGAAATAGAGACAGCAGGAGCCATGCTCATGATGGGATGGTGAAGGGCTGGAGGCGTCAGAGTGATTGGCGGCCTCCGCCGAACCACACCATATTGTCTGCGTATCGAAGGCGGGAACCTGC